>CAZUSL010000144.1:0-7330 GCA_964622925.1 uncultured Pseudohongiella sp.
CGAATGCCTTCACCGATCCGCCGTAACGGTCCGCGCAAATCTTCGTCAGCGCCGCCGTCAGCGTCGTCTTGCCATGGTCCACGTGTCCGATCGTACCCACGTTCACGTGTACCTTCGTTCTCTCGAATTTTTCCTTCGCCACGTTTGCTTGCCTCGTCAGGTTGTAAATCAGGTTCTCGATTCGTTGATAATGCCGTCGGCGATATTGCCGGGCACTTCCGCGTATTTCTGGAATTCCATGGTGAATGTCGCCCTGCCCTGGGTTGCCGAACGCAGATCGGTCGCGTAACCGAACATTTCCGCGAGCGGTACTTCCGCGGTGATTACCTTGCCCGCGGGACTGTCTTCCATGCCTTGCACCATGCCGCGGCGCCGGTTCAGGTCGCCCATGACATCGCCCATGTAGTCTTCGGGAGTCACCACCTCGACCGCCATGACCGGCTCGAGCAAGGCCGGGTCCGCTTCCAGCGCGCCTTTCTTCAGGGCCTGGGAACCGGCCATCTTGAAGGCCATTTCGCTGGAGTCGACGTCATGGAAGG
The DNA here is from genome assembly GCA_964622925.1 of uncultured Pseudohongiella sp. Taxonomy (GTDB): domain Bacteria; phylum Pseudomonadota; class Gammaproteobacteria; order Pseudomonadales; family Pseudohongiellaceae; genus UBA9145. The sequence goes on from CAZUSL010000144.1 coordinate 540, forward strand.
AGCCGTCGTACAGCGTCACCTTCATCGCCAGCAGGGGATAGCCCGCCAGGCAGCCGTTCTTCATCTGTTCCTGTATGCCCTTGTCGACCGCCGGAATGTATTCCCTTGGGACCACGCCGCCGACGATTTCATTGACGAATTCGTAGTCGGCGTCGGGATCGAGCGGCTCCAGACGCAGCCAGACATGGCCGTATTGGCCGCGGCCGCCGGTCTGCTTGATGTGCTTGCCCTCGATTTCCACCTGGCGGCGGATCGTTTCGCGATAGGCCACCTGGGGCTTGCCGATGTTCGCGTCTACGCTGAATTCGCGGCGCATGCGCTCGACGAGCACGTCGAGATGCAACTCGCCCATGCCCGAAATGATCGTCTGACCCGATTCCTCGTCGGTCTCGACGCGGAAGGAAGGATCCTCCTGGGCCAGTTTGCCGAGGGCGGTGCTCATCTTTTCCTGGTCAGCCTTGCTTTTGGGCTCCACCGCGACCGAAATCACCGGCTCGGGGAAGTCCATCTTTTCGAGCGTGACGATGTTTTTCGGATCGCAAAGCGTCTCTCCGGTAGTCACGTCCTTCAGGCCCACCGCGGCGGCGATGTCGCCGGCGCGCACCTCCTTGATCTCCTCGCGGGAATTCGAGTGCATCTGCACCATGCGCCCGACCCGTTCCTTGCGTGACTTGATCGGGTTGTAGACGGTATCGCCGGAATTGATGCAGCCGGAATAGACCCGGAAGAAAGTCAAGGTGCCGACGAAGGGGTCGGTGGCGATCTTGAAGGCCAGCGAAGCGAAGGGCGCATCGTCGTCGGCCTTGCATTGCGCGGGCGAGCCGTCTTCGGTGACGCCTTCTATCGCCTTCACTTCGGTCGGCGCCGGCATATAGTCGATGACCGCGTCGAGCACCGCCTGCACGCCCTTGTTCTTGAAGGCCGAGCCGCAAAGCACCGGAACGATTTCATTGTTGATCGTGCGCTGGCGAATGGCGGATACGATGTCCTGTTCGCTGAGATCGCCTTCTTCGAGATATTTCTCCATGACTTCTTCGTTGGCCTCGGCAGCGGCTTCGAGCAGGTGCTCGCGCCATTCCTCGCACAGGCCTTGCAGATCGGCGGGAATGTCGTCATAGGAAAAGGTCGTGCCCTGGTCTTCGGTGTTCCAGACGATGGCCTTCATCTTCACGAGATCGACCACGCCGGTAAAAGTCTCTTCCGCGCCGATGGCGATCTGCATGGGCACGGCATTGGCGCCCAGGCGTTCCTTCATCTGCTGGACAACGCGCAGGAAATCGGCGCCGGCGCGGTCCATCTTGTTTACGAACACCATGCGCGGCACCTGGTACCGGTTGGCCTGGCGCCAGACCGTTTCGGTCTGGGGCTGCACGCCGGAAGTCGCGCATAGCACGACCACGGCGCCGTCGAGCACGCGCAGGGAGCGTTCCACCTCAATGGTGAAATCCACGTGTCCCGGCGTATCGATGATATTGATCCGATGTTCGTCGTATTGCCGGTCCATGCCTTGCCAGAAACAGGTGGTCGCCGCCGAGGTGATGGTGATGCCGCGCTCCTGTTCCTGTTCCATCCAGTCCATGACCGCCGCGCCGTCGTGCACTTCGCCGATCTTGTACGAGACGCCGGTATAGAACAGCACGCGCTCGGTCGTGGTGGTCTTCCCCGCATCCACGTGGGCGGCGATGCCGATGTTGCGATAACGGCTCAAAGGGTGATTCCTGGCCACTGTACTGCCCTCTATAAAATTGGATCGGATTTCAGAAACGATAATGCGAGAACGCGCGATTGGCCTCGGCCATGCGATGCACGTCCTCGCGCTTGCGCACCGCGGCGCCCCGGCCGTCGGCGGCTTCGAGTATTTCGCCCGCCAGCCGCAAGGCCATGGACTTTTCGCCGCGACTGCGCGAATACTCCACCAGCCAGCGCATGGCCAGCGCGCTGCGCCGCTCGGCGCGCACTTCGACCGGCACTTGATAGGTGGCGCCGCCTACCCGGCGGGATTTGACTTCCACCATCGGCGCGATCGCGCTCAAGGCGTTTTCGAACACTTCCAGCGGTTCGCCGCCGGATTTTTCGGCGACGACATCGAGTGCGCCATAGACGATCTTCTCGGCGACCGATTTCTTGCCGTCGACCATTACGTGATTCATGAATTTCGCCAGCGTCTTGCTGCCGAACTTGGGGTCGGGCAAAACTTCGCGTTTTGCCGCAACTCTTCTTCTGGGCATGTCGGACCTCTATGTTAATTCAGGTTTGCCCGGGATAGTCCGTCCGGCTGCCCGAACCGCTACCCGGCCTTACTCCAATCTCATCCGTTCTTCGCCGAAGATCGCCGATGAGCCGGCATCTCCCTGCCTGAAATGTGTCGTGGGGTTTACTTCGGACGCTTTGCGCCGTACTTCGAACGTCCCTGCTTGCGGTCGGCGACGCCTGATGTGTCGAGAGCGCCGCGAACCGTGTGATAGCGCACGCCGGGAAGATCCTTGACCCTGCCTCCGCGGATCAGCACTACCGAGTGTTCCTGCAGATTGTGCCCTTCGCCGCCGATGTACGAAGTCACTTCGAAGCCGTTCACGAGTCGCACGCGGCAAACCTTGCGCAAGGCCGAATTCGGCTTCTTCGGCGTGGTGGTGTACACCCGGGTGCAGACCCCGCGCTTCTGCGGCGAGCCCTGCAGGGCGGGGACGCCGCTTTTGGCGGGTTTGCTCGTCCGCGGTTTGCGCACTAACTGGTTGATGGTTGCCATGTTTGTCCGTGAATTTCGCCGTTCGAAAAATGAGGCGGAAGTGTAATGACCACGCCGTATTCAGTCAAGCGATATGTGGCAATTGTGGCTTCGATCCGTCGCCGCCGGGCCGGGGGAGGTGCAGCGGACGCCGTAAATACGTCCCTGTAGGCTTCGCGCTCGGCATTCCCTGCCTCGCACGCCCGCTGCACCTCCCCCGGCCCGACGGCGACTCACGCCGTGCGAGGCCACCATTGACCGCAAGCAGCATTGGCCCATGGCCACGGATCAACCTGTTTTCTTCCGAAATTATGTGTTTCGAGATTTTCCGGCCCATGCTTGTGGGCGAGCGGAGCGAAGGCCTCACCGGCGGCGCTCCCAAACTTTTTCACGGAAAATTAGGAGTAGTCATGCAAGCACAAGATATACTGGACGAAACGCACAAGCTGGAAGAATCCGGAATGGAACGGTCCTGGGCCGAAGCCGTCGCCAAAACCATCGCAAAAGCGGTCGAGCCGCTTGCAACCAAAGCTGATCTTGAAGCTGAATCCAAGGCAAGGCGCAAAGACCTCAAAGCCATGCAAGAGAAATTGGATTCCAAGATCGCTTTGTCGCGGCTTGAGGTCAAGTCCGACATTCTATCCCTCAAAGTGTGGTTGCTAGTCATTCTCCTGGGCATGTGGGGCAGCCTTTCCGCCCTGATCTTGTACACGCAGTGAACCACGGCCAGACAATTCAAACTTGATCGTAATGCAAGCTTGGACGACCCCGCCATCTGTGCATCGCGGCGCGCATAGGCGCCTCCTGTTTCACGGTCGCCGATGTCGAAAACGGCAAGACCGCCGAAACGAAACGCGAAGCGAACTGGTTCCGATCAGGAGCTACGGTCACCAGCATTGCTAGCCCTTTAAGTGTCCTCGTAGCTCAATGGATTGAGCACTTCATGAACAGCGCTCTTGGCGCGAGTCGAGAAATCAGATGAGCACCACCAAGTTTCACCTTTCTCGCCCATGACAACTCTGACGCTTGGGTAGAATTCCTTACCGGAAAGCTGTGCCTTCCAAAACCACTGCTGATGGGGACGGTCCGCCATTAGGAGAACTGTCGAGATACCGAGGGTTGCCGCGATGTGCGCCGTCGTTGTGGAAACAGTGACCATAGCGTCGAGTTCTCGTATTCTGCAAGCTACATTCCTTTGATCACGGCACTCCAACGTTTCGGAGGAAATTGTCTCCCATCCCAAATCTCTTACTACTGACGAGTCGGATATTTCATTAGGCTTCCGCTGAAAGGAAACAATATCGATGTAAGCTTTTGGCAGCAGGCTGTGAAAGTACGTCAAGGGGATGGACTTTTCGAGGATGCGTCTGTCTTTGTCGTCCACGCTTGCCCAAGCAACCCCAACCCGGCTCGGAGCACTGTATCGTCGATCAGGTCGACATGGATCGATAAGAGGCTCAAATTTCTGATCGAGAAGGTCGCCGTCTAACGCAGCGCACAAGATAGATAGGGGCGACCGGGCGCCCTTACCCTTAGCTTCATTGTGACAACAAACCTCAAATACATTGAATGTAGGGTCTTTCCTCAAGATCGAGCAGACCTCAGGCCGCGCGTAAACGCAAATGGGCTTTTCGCGGCTTGACGCAACTCGCTTCAGCAATGATGCAAACAGCAGCGCCTCCCCCCATCCCTTTGCGCAGGGGAAGCCTAGGAAGAAAGGCCCGCCAAGCGACTGATCAGATGGATTATGATCAGTCCACGGCTCGCAGTCTTGAAGCATTTCAAGGCCTTGACTGAAACAGCCATTCGCAAAGCACTCGAAAGCTTCGGAACTCAAAGTCATCGCTTCGCTCCGCGCAGAATGACGAGGGGAGGAGTTCGCACGGCGTGAGTCGCCGTCTGGGGTGCGGTCTGCAGCGGGCGTGCGAGGCATGGATGCCGAGCCCGAAGCCTACAGGGACGTATTTACGGCGTCCGCTGCAGACCGCATCCCAGGCGGCGACGGATCGAAGCCACCAAGCGGCAATGAGTCAAAGCCATCACCCGGTCCAAGTCCAACGGTCAATCAGTCGAAACTGTCTCCGAAGAGGCCTCCGCTTCTTTCTGGAATTCTTCGGTGAATTTGGCTTCGAAGTCTTCTTCCAGTTCTTCGACGTAGCCCTTCTTGCGGGCTTCGTGGTAGGCGAGGCCGGTTCCGGCCGGGATCAGGCGGCCGACTACGACGTTTTCCTTGAGGCCGCGCAGGAAATCGCGCTTGCCGGTAACCGCGGCCTCGGTGATCACCCGGGTGGTTTCCTGGAAGGAAGCCGCCGAGATGAAGGATTCCGTGGCGAGAGAGGCCTTGGTTATGCCGAGCAGCACGCGCTCGAAGCTCGCTTCGCGCAATTCCGGTTCTTCCTCCCGTTCCTTTTCCTGTTCTTCCTCGCCGGCGGTTTTGTTGCGCGCCTTTATCTCTTCGTTGTGCGCGCGAACCTCTTCGTTGCGCGTCCGAATCTCTTCGTTCAACTCGCGCAGCCCCTCGTTGATTTCGAGAATCTGGGTGTACGCGACCTGCTCACCCTTGATCAGGTTGGTATCGCCGGGATCGTCAATCTCGACCTTGCGCAACATCTGCCGCACGATGACCTCGATGTGCTTGTCGTTGATGCGCACGCCTTGCAGGCGGTATACGTCCTGAACTTCGTTGACGATATATTGCGCCAGTGTCTCCACGCCTTTCAGGCGCAGCACGTCGTGGGGCGCCGGCGGACCTTCGGATACGACTTCGCCCTTTTCGATCTGCTCGCCTTCGAACACGGTCATGTTGCGCCATTTCGGAATCAGCGCCTCGTATGGTTCCCGCGCCTCGCCGTCTTCGCCATCGAGAGGCGTGATGACCAGCCTGCGCTTGCCCTTGGTCTCCTTGCCGAAACTGACGGTGCCGGAAATCTCCGCGAGGATCGCCGGCTCCTTCGGCTTGCGCGCCTCGAACAGGTCCGCCACCCGCGGCAGGCCGCCGGTGATGTCTCGGGTCTTGGTGCCCTCCTGGGGCACTCGGGCGATGATGTCGCCGATTTGCAAATCCGTGCCGTCTCGCATGTCGATGATGGCGTTGGACGGAAGCGGATAATGGGCGGCGATTTCGGTGCCCGGCATATTTACCGGCTTGCCCTTGGCGTCGACGACATTCACCGCCGGCCGCAATTCCTTGGCCGAGGTAGCGCGTTCGTTGGGATCGATGACCGACATGCTCGTCAGACCGGTGATTTCGTCGGTCTGTTCACGCACGGTAATCCCTTCTTCCACATGCTCGAAGGCGATTACGCCCGCAACTTCCGCGATGATCGGATGCGTATGCGGGTCCCAGGTGGCGACGATCTGGCCCGCTTCGACTTCAGCATGTCTGCCGACCGAGATCACCGCGCCATATGGCAGTTTGTAGCGCTCGCGTTCGCGGCCGCCGGTATCGTTGACGATCAATTCGCCCGAACGCGAAACCACAACGAGTTCGCCCCTGGTGTTCTCGACCGTCTTCATGTTGCTCAGATGGATCGAACCGGTGGTTCGAACCTGTACCGAGTCGCTTGCGGTGGCCCGGGACGCGGCGCCGCCGATATGGAAGGTGCGCATGGTCAATTGCGTGCCCGGCTCCCCGATCGACTGCGCCGCGATCACGCCGACTGCCTCGCCGACATTGACCAGATGGCCGCGGGCAAGGTCGCGCCCGTAACATTGGCTGCAGATTCCGAAGCGGGTCTCGCAGGTAATGGGCGAACGCACGTGAACCTGGTCCACGCCACAGGATTCAAGCCGGTCCACGGTGCGCTCGTTGATCATGAAGCCGGCCTCGGCAATGATTTCGCCCGTGCCGGGATCGACGATATCGTTCGCGAGTACCCGGCCGAGTACCCGGTCGCCGAGCGGCGCGATGATGTCGCCGCCTTCGATAATCGGCGCCATGTTGAGCCCGTTCCCGGTGCCGCAATCCTGCTCGGTAATCACCAGATCCTGGGAAATATCGACCAGACGCCGCGTCAGGTAGCCGGAATTGGCGGTCTTCAGGGCGGTATCGGCCAGACCCTTGCGC
>CAZUSL010000145.1:0-17195 GCA_964622925.1 uncultured Pseudohongiella sp.
GCACAACATCCGCCGGAAATGCCTCCCGCCCGTCTGGTCGACGCGGTGCGCCGGATCATGCGTCCCCTCGTACGGCTGCTGATTTCCTATCAGCTTACTTATCCGCTGTTGATCCGGATTCTGAAGTCAGTCTACGTCGAAGTGGCCGAGTCGGAATTTTCCGTCGACGCGGCGCCACTGTCGGATAGCCGCATCAACCTGCTTACCGGGATTCATCGAAAGGACATCAAGAAATTGCGCAATGAGCGCCCGGAGTCGGGACAGCCGGCCGCCGCCGCTTCCCTCGGGGCGCAACTCGTCGCCGAATGGCTGGGCTCCGACCGCTTTGCCGGCGCCGGCGGCGAACCGCGCGCGCTGCCCCTGAAGACGACCGACCCCGACGTTCCCGGATTCGACACTCTCGTTGCCGAAGTCTGCCGGCAGGATATCCGGCCGCGCGTGATCCTCGACGAATGGATCCAGCTCGGCGTCGCCAGACTGGATAAGGATCACGTCGTATTGAATACGGGCGCCTTTACCCCGGAACACGGATTCGACGAAAAGGTTTTCTTTTTCGGCAAGAACCTGCAGGACCATATCGCCGCGGGCGCCGACAATCTGCGCGGCCGCGAATCGCCTCACTTCGATCGCAGTGTCTATTACGACAGTCTCGGTCCCGGCTCGATCAGGGAGTTAAAAGATCTGGCCGACGAATTGGGCATGCAAGCCCTGACCAGACTGAACCGGCGCGCCCTGGCGCTGCAAAAGGCCGATTCCTCCCGATCCACTCGTAACGGGCGGGGGTATCGGATAAACTTTGGTATCTTCAATTACACCACTTCCAAACGGACCGGGAAGGATTCCAGGGAAGAAGGCTGATGCCCCAGATCTTGAGTCAGCTATCAAATTTCCAGAAACTGTCGCTGGCGCTGTTTCTACTTGCCGTCGCCGCGCTCAATACCGGCAGTTCCGGAGGCATCAGGTTCGGTGGCGACGAGGACGAAGGCAGCGGCTTCGGCGGCACGGGGAGAGCGCCGACCGGGGGCAGCGGACTCGGCGGCACCGGATTCAGGCCCTTCCTCGGAGACGCCGGCGAAGTCCGGATCCGATTCGAGCCGGACGCTGTGGTGATCGCCGAGCAAGTCGTTGAAGAAGAAATCAGGCGCATCCCGGAAGCAAGCGAGATCCTGCCGCCGGTAACGGTCGTCACCGCACCGGAATTCGCCGCGGAACACACGGCGGAAATCGCGATCACCGATTCGATCCAGGCGCAGTTGCAACGCGACGCCGTGATTTATGAACGCATTCTGGAAAGCGTCGAAGGATATTATCCGCCCGAGATCAACCGGACTTCATTGCGAACGTTCGCGCCCGAACAGGCGCCGGAGCGGCAATTGACCGGGGCCGCGCCGGAGGATACGGCAGTCGAAGTTGCCGAGGCCGGTTTTTCAGAAAACGCTGCCTCGGAGGACGTTGTTCCGGATTTCGAGCCCGACCCGGCGCGGATTACCTGGGCCGAGTTGGCCAGCTATCTCGTCGAGAACGGCGCCGCCGCGGAAGCTGACGATGCCCTCGCGCCCGAGGCGGTGGAAAGTCCCGCCGCGGCCCAGCGCCCCGATCGCATCAGGCGGCCAGAACTGCCCCAGGTGCAAAGAGGCCGCGTGATCCAGCGACCCGCGATACTGCCTCCACGAGTGCAGCCGATGCGCTTCTGAGCTTCCGGCTGCGACTTTCGCTCACCACGTATAACTCAATTGCCCCTGCAAGGCGTAATCCGCGCTGCCCTCGGTGAAGCCGCGACCGACCAGCGCGGTCAGCGACCAGCGCGGCGATAGCTGAAAGCTGACATAGGGATAGATTTCGTGGGTTTCCCTGGCGAAAACAGCGGGAGCCTCGCGATAGTCGTAAAACGCTCCGGCGCTGGTCCGCTCCGTAAGCTGCCGCGCGAAACCGAGTTGCGCGAAACTGTTGTCGTTCAGTCCGGGAAACAGGTCCGTTCGGCCGCGGAAGTTTCGCCCGAGACTGGCAAACCATGTCGTTTCGCCGTAAACCTGGGAAAAATCGACCTGCAAGCTGAAATCGGGTTTCCCCGTACCCAGGCTCCGATTCTCATCCGCCGTCGGCAACTTGACATCGAGGCGCAAGTCCACGAAAGGCGCCCAGTCCGCAAATGGATCCAGCGCATAACTGACTCCCGCTATCGTGTCGCCGAATCCCGACTCGGTAGTGACTTCGGAACCGGCGACCGCCCTGGTCACTTCGCCGATGTTTACCAGCACGTTACCGACGCCGGTTACCGACAGGCCCGCCGTCAGCAACTGGAATCCCCAGCGCTCTCCCTGCCATTGGTAGCCGACGGGAAGATAGCGGATCGTGGTGTCGGAATGTCCGTTGAACTTGCCTTCGGCGAAATAGGCGCCAAGGTTCAGCCTGTGTTCCGGCTGTTGGGCCCACGCGGCCATGGGCAGGATCAGAGCCCATAGCAGGGCGGCAACTCTCACTGCCGCTTCTGGAAATCGAGCGCGGCGGAGTTGATGCAATAACGTAATCCGGTTTCCGGCGGGCCGTCGGAAAAAACATGGCCCAGATGGGAATTGCAACGGCTGCAGGTGACTTCGGTGCGAATCATGCCATGGGACTGATCGAGTTTTTCCTCGACCGAGGCCTGTTCGGCGGGCGCGCTGAAGCTCGGCCAGCCCGAGCCGGAGTCGTATTTGTCCTCGGACTTGAACAATTCCTCCCCGCAGGCGGCGCACAGGTAGGTCCCCGGTTCCTTGCTGGCCCAGTATTGGCCCGTGAAAGCCATTTCGGTGCCCTTCTCGCGAGTGACCCTGTATACGTCGGGCGCCAGTTCCTCGCGCCATTGTTCGTCCGATTTCTCGATCTTTCCTTTCATCCTGACCCCCTTGCTCACCCCACAGAACGATTATCGGCCGAAGCCGGAGCTTGCTTCAAGTTGACTTGGAATTGTGGCTTGACAGTGTATGAGGGGGTGAGTAACTTCCGCGGCTTTTGGTTTCGGGCGCATCCTGATGCAGAGAATTGAGCAATCGCACAAGCTGGATAATGTCTGCTATGACATTCGCGGGCCTGTGCTGGAGCAGGCGCGGCGACTGGAGGAGGACGGGCACCGGATTCTGAAGCTGAATATCGGCAATCCGGCGGCTTTCGGCTTCGATGCGCCGGACGAGATCCTGCACGACGTGATTCACAATCTCGCGAACGCCCAGGGTTACAGCGATTCGAAAGGCCTGTTCCCCGCCCGCAAGGCCATCATGCACGAATGTCAGCAGTTGCGGATCGGGGGAGTCGGGATCGAGGACATCTACCTCGGCAACGGCGTGAGCGAACTGATAACCATGGCGATGCAGGCGCTGCTCAACGATGGCGAAGAAGTCTTGATTCCGGCGCCCGACTATCCGCTGTGGACCGCGGCGGTCAGTCTTGGCGGCGGTGTTCCGGTGCATTACCGCTGCGACGAGAGCCGGCTATGGTTTCCAGACACGGCGGACATCGAGGCCAGGATCACGCCGCGAACGCGTGCGCTGGTTGTCATCAATCCGAACAATCCGACCGGCGCCGTTTACAGCAGGGAGATTCTGCTTGAAATGGTCGAGATCGCGCGCCGGCATGAACTGATCCTGTTCGCCGACGAGATCTACAGCAAGATCGTTTACGACGGCGCCGAGTACATCCCGCTGGCTTCACTGTGCGACGACCTCTTCATCGTCACTTTCAACGGCTTGTCGAAATCCTACCGTCTGGCGGGGTTTCGTTCCGGCTGGATGATCCTGAGCGGACCGAGGGAACTCGCGAGCAGTTACATCGAAGGGCTGGATATACTTTCCAACATGCGCTTGTGCGCCAATGTGCCCGCGCAGTTCGCCATACAGACTGCGCTCGGCGGATACCAGAGCATCAACGAACTGATTCTGCCGGGCGGGCGGCTTGTGCGGCAAAGGGACGCCGCCCTGGAAATGCTCAATGAAATTCCGGGACTGAACTGCGTCAAGCCCTCGGGCGCGATATACCTGTTTCCGGGGCTCGATCCGGATCAATTCGCCATCGACAGCGACCTTGATCTCGTGCTGGACATCCTGCTGCGGGAGAAAATCCTGCTGGTGCAAGGCAGCGCCTTCAATAATCCGGGTTCACGGCATTTCCGGCTGGTCTTTCTGCCGCATGAAGACGAGATGCAGGCGGCCATCGCCGCGGTCGCCCGGGTGCTCGACGACTATCGCACCGGCTGAAGCGTAAACCCCGCGTCCGCGAGCCAGTTCCGCTGCCGTTTCGTGAACGGTTCCGCGCCGCGCAGCCGGATCGCGGAAAACTCCTGGCGGCGCAGCCGCGGCTTGCGTATCCGGTCGAACTCTTTCACGGTCAGAGCCTGGCTCCGCCCCGGGTCGTCCGCGGCCGCCCGGCGTTTGAATCGCGAACTCAGATCGGCCAGCGTCATGCAATGGTCGACGATGCGCCAATGCCCCATGTCGTCTCTGGTCCACTCCGGCCGTATGTCCAGGTCTGACAGTGAGCCTCCGGTCGCGTCTGGTTCCGACCGCGGCAATTCGAAATGCGCCGCCAGTTGCCGCGCCAGCATCAGGCCGGACGCCCATTTCGCCTGCTCGCTATAGCCGGCGATATGCGGCGTGGCCAGACTTGCCATTCCGGCAAGTGCGGCGTTTATGGCTGGTTCGTTCTCCCAGACGTCGATAACGCAATGAATTTCGGGCCCGCCGGAAAGCCTGGCCAGCAAGGCCTGTTCATCGACCACACTGCCGCGGCTCGTTTGCAGCAGCACGGCGCCCGGGCGCAAGCGTGCCAGCGCATCCGCGTCCAGCATGCCGGCCGTGGCGTGTCTGCCGGCATGGGTAAGCGGCACATGCAAGCTGACGATATCGCAGTCAAGCGCGGCTTCCATGGATTGATATTCGAACCCGGGCTCCAGGCCCGGCCTGGACTTTTCGGCTGCTTCCGCCAGGGGCGGATCGCAGACGGCGACTTCATAACCGAGGGGCTGCAGTTTTCGCGCCAGACGTCCGCCGATCGCGCCGGCGCCGATGACGCCGACGCGGCGGGCCGCCTGGTCGATGCAGCCGGCGAGCGTCAATCGGGCCAGGGCGCCCAGGCAATATTCCACTACGGCCGGGGCATTGGCGCCGCGGGCATGGGCAAAGGCGATTCCGGCTTCGCGCAACCATCGCGTGTCGACGTGATCGACGCCGCTGGTCGCTGTGCCGGCGAATTTCACTCCGGTTCCGGCCAGCAGGTCGCGGCCTACCGTCAGCACGGATCGCACGAGCAAGGCGTCCGCGTCCACGAGATCGCGCCTGGAAATGCTTCTGCCGGGCAGCAGCACGAGTTCTCCCAGGGGCTGAAAAATCTCTTTGACGGCGAAGATGTCCTGGTCGGCGACGATCTTCATGCCTCAGCCGCTGTTGGACGATTTCTTGCGGATCAGATAGATGTATTTCCCGTCCCGCCGCTGCTGTTCGAGCAGTTCATGGCCCAGATACAGGCAAAACTTGGGTATGTCCCGCGTCGTGGAAGGATCGGTGGCAATGATCCGCAATTTCCGCCCTCCCGCCAGGTCGCGGATCTTGTTATGCAGCAACATCACCGGTTCCGGACAAAACAGTCCGCAGGCGTCCACCTGGGTTATCGGCTCGACGTCGGCAGCGCTTGGAGGATTCGGATCGTTATTCATTATCGCTTGACGAACAGTTGACAGGAGCCGCTGTCGGGATCGTAGTCCAGGCCCAGCTTTCCGTCCTGCAATTGCGCCCGGACCTGGGCCACTTTCTCTGCCAGGCTATAGTCCCTGGCGCCATATTCGGTGCCCTCGCGGGTAACGAATTCCTCGATGACGGCGGTCAGCGCCTCATCAGACAATTTCTGCCAGGGTACTTCCACTTTCGGCGCCGTCGCGCTGTATGCGCAGTTCCCGGAAAGGATACAGGTCGACATCCGCCAGTTGCGACGGCGCCACATTGCAGATACTGCGGAAAATCGTTTCCACCCTGCCGGGATGTTGCCGCTCCCAGCCCCGCAACATGGCCTTGACCGCCTGCCGCTGCAGATTTTCCTGGGAACCGCACAAGTTGCAGGGGATGATCGGGAACCGTTTCAACTCCGCATATCGGGCTATTTCCTCCTCCCGGCAATACGCCAGGGGACGAATGACCACGTTGCGCTTGTCGTCGCTCAGCAACTTGGGCGGCATGGCCTTCAATTTTCCGCCGTGGAACATGTTCAGGAACAGGGTTTCGACGATGTCGTCGCGGTGATGCCCAAGCGCGATCCTCGTTGCGCCGACGCGTTCGGCAAAGTTGTACAGAATGCCCCTGCGCAGGCGCGAACAGAGTCCGCAATAGGTTTTTCCCTCGGGAATCTTTTCGGTGACGATCGAATAGGTGTCCTGCTCCAGGACCGTGTATTCGACTCCCCGGCCCCGCAGGTATTCCGGCAGCACTTCGGGCGGAAATCCCGGCTGTTTCTGATCGAGATTGACCGCGTGCAGGTCGAATCGGATCGGCGCGTGCCGTTGCAGGTTCAGCAGAATGTCGAGCAGGACGTGGGAATCCTTGCCGCCGGACATGCAGACCAGCACCAGGTCACCGTCTTCGATCATGTTGAAATCGGCGATCGCCCGGCCCACGTCCCGGCGCAGATTTTTCTGCGTGCGCCGAAGGTCGTAGCCGGCCTTGCGCAAGGCGACCGGCGCACCCGGACTGTTTCGTGTTGCCGCGTTGATCATACTCTTTCCAGTACGGTGGCGATGCCTTGCCCGAGGCCGATGCACATGGTCGCCAGGCCCAGAGTGGCGTCCCGCGCCTCCATGTTGTTGAGCAGAGTCGCGGTAATGCGCGTTCCGGAACAGCCCAGGGGATGTCCCAGCGCGATCGCTCCGCCTCTGAGATTGACCTTGTCGTCGAGTTTGTCCAGCAAGCCGAGATCCTTCAGCACCGGCAGCGATTGCGCCGCGAACGCTTCGTTCAATTCCACGCATTCCAGGTCGTCGACGCTCAGACCCGCCTTGTGCAGGGCCTTGCGCGAAGCGGGCACCGGTCCGTAGCCCATGATCGAAGGGTCGACTCCGGCATATGCCATCGCCCTGATCCGGGCGCGTATCTTCAGTCCCAGCGATTGCGCGCGCCCGGCGGACATGACGAGCACCGCCGAGGCGCCGTCTGAAATCTGGGACGAAGTGCCTGCGGTCACCGTACCGTTGACCGGATCGAAAGCCGGCGGCAATTGCGCCAGCGCTTCCATGCTGGTATCCGGACGAATCGTTTCATCGTGTTCGATCAGTTCGGTCACGCCGTTCGCGTCATGGCCCCGGATCGGCACGATTTCGTTGTCGAAGCCGCCGCCCGCGCGTGCGTTTTCCGCCAGCCGGTGCGATCTGACCGCGAACTCCTCCTGCCGCGGGCGATCGATCCGGTGCATCCTTGCGAGCACTTCGGCGGTCACGCCCATCATCCATGAAGCTTTCGCGATTTGACGCGAAGCCTTCGGATTGGGATCGACTCCCTCGGTCATGCCGACATGCCCCATATGCTCGACGCCGCCGACGACAAACTGGTCGCCGTTATCGCTGACGATCGCGGTCGCGGCCGTATGCAAGGCAGACATGGACGAACCGCACAACCGGTTCACGGTCTGCCCGCAGACGCTATGGGGCAGAACCGACATCAATGCGGCGTTGCGGGCGATGTTCCAGCCCTGTTCCCGGGTCTGGTTGACGCAGCCCCAGATCACGTCCTCGGTTTCTCCCGGCGGCACATCGGGGTTGCGCTCGAACAAGGCGTCGATCAGCCTTGCGGAAAGCTCTTCGGCGCGCACGTGCCGAAAAGCGCCGTTCTTCGACCGCGCCATCGGCGATCTGACCGCATCGACGATTACCGCATCTCTGGCCGCATCCGTCATGAGCCGCTACCTCCCGCCTGCTTGTAGAATGTTTCGCCCCCGGCGGCCATGGCCCGCATTTTTTCGGTCGGATAATACAGGCTGCCCAGCTCCTTGAAACGGTCCGCCAACGCGCAAAAGCGCTCCAGGCCCATATTGTCGATATAACGCAAGGCCCCTCCCCGGAACGCCGGGAACCCGATTCCGAGAATGAGACCCATGTCGACCTCGGCCGGGCTTGCGACGATGCCATCCTCGAGACAGCGGGCCGCTTCCAGGCACATGGCGACCATCATGCGGTCGCGAATTTCCTGATCGTCGAGATTCTTGTTACCACTTTGCGCCCGGGCGATCAATCGGGCGCTGTCTTCACGCGGCAGCTTGACGGGCTTGCCCCGCTTGTCGGTTTCGTAGCGGTAGAACCCGGCGCCGGTCTTCTGGCCGAAATCGCCCTTGTCGTACAGCAGGTCGACAGCGCTCTCGAAAGTAAGCGCCATGCGCGCGAATCCGTCAGCCAGCACGTGCTGGCAATGCACGGCGGTATCGATGCCTACCACATCGAGCAGGTAGGCCGGCCCCATGGGCCAGCCGAATTTTTCCATGACTCGGTCGATCTGACTGAATTCGGCCCCGTCGCGAATCAGCGCCGAGAATGCGCCGAAATACGGAAACAGGATCCGGTTGACGAGAAATCCCGGGCAGTTGTTGACCACGATCGGGGTCTTGCCGAGCGCTTTCGCATAGGCAACGGTCGTGGCGACGGTTCGGTCGCTGCTCGCCGCTCCGCGGATGACCTCAACCAGCGGCATGACGGGGACGGGATTGAAGAAATGCATGCCGCAGAAGTTTTCGGGCCGCTTTACCGCGCTCGCCAGTTCGTCGATCGAAATCGTCGAGGTATTGCTCGCGATTATCGTGTTGTCGTGAACTTTCCGTTCCAGTTCGCCCAGGACTTTCTTCTTGATCTCGACGTTCTCCACGACTGCCTCGACCACGATATCGGGGTGGCCGAATTGTCCGTAGTCGAGCGTCGGCTCGATTCGGGACAGGATGTCGACCATCTGCCGCGCATCGATCCGGCCCCGCGCCAGTCGTTTGTCGAGTTGCTTCCTGGCTTCCGCCATGCCGAGATCGAGACCTTCCTGGACGATGTCCTTCATGACGATGGGCACGCCTTTCAGGGCGGACTGGTAGGCGATTCCGCCGCCCATGATGCCGGCGCCGAGCACGGCCGCCGATTTCACGCCGGCTGCCGCCGGCATGAGTTTTTTCGCCTTCCCCGACAGGAATTGTTCATTGAGAAAAATCTGCACGAGGTTGGCGCTTACCGTGCCGCCGGCAAGTTCAAGGAATGCCTCGTGTTCCTTTTGCAAGGCGCCGGCCCGATCGAGGCCCGCACAGTCATGCATCAGTTGCACGGCGGTAAGCGGCGCCGGATAGTGCGAGCCCGCTTTTGCGGCAACCATCGCCTTGGCGGTATCGAATGCGACCTGCAATTCGACAGGGGAAAGTTCCAGTGCTTGCGTCTTGCGCCGGCGGACGGCGTGAAAATCGAGCTTGCCGGCGTTGGCCTGCCGGATGATTTTCTCCGCCCCGGAAACCAGGTGCTCCCGGGCCACGACGGCGTCCAGGGCGCCTTCCCTGAAGGCCTGATCGGCGCGAATCTGGTCTCCGCTCGCGATCCATTGATTGGCGTTGTCCGCGCCGATGAGGCGCGGCAGGCGCACGGTGCCGCCGAAGCCCGGAAAAATCCCGAGTTTGACTTCGGGAAAGCCGACGACGGCGCGTTCGGTGCCGATGCGGTAATCGGTGGCGACGGCAAGTTCGAAGCCGCCGCCGAGGGCAAAACCGTCAATCGCCGACACGGTGGGGAAAGGCAGGTCTTCAATGGCGTTGAAAATCTCGTTGCTTTCCTTGAGCCAGGCGAGCAATCGTTCTCCGGCCTCGCTGAACATCGCGGGGAATTCGGTGATGTCCGCCCCGACGATGAAGGCGGGCTTGGAGCTGGTGAAAACGAGCCCGGAGACCCCGGCTTTGGCCACCTCGTCGACTGCGGTTCGCAGTTCTTCCAATGTCCGCCGGTTGAACTTGTTTACCGATGAATCCCGCAGGTTGAAATCCACCCGGGCGTTGCCGCCCGGCAATCTGTCAACCTGCAGGGCCTTGCCCTCGAAAATCATGCTCTCACTCCACTGCCCCGCGACTCGCGCGGCATTATAACTTGCCCCCGACAGGCGGCAAGGCAAGGCGAGGCCCGGTCGGCCAAGCCGACAAGAAGCACAGCTTCTTGAGGGCCGAACGACTTGCCAGGGACGGCATGCACTCTTCTCGAGGATCGACTATTCTTTTCGGGGAACTGTGAGTGAGGGTCTTCAATGCCTTTGCGGATGCTTGGATTGAGTCTGTTGCTGATGGCGGACCAGGTCGGCGCGGCTTCGAGCGGAGTGGTGCTGCTTTATCATCATGTGGCTACCGATACGCCGGCTTCGACCTCGATTTCGCCGGCGGACTTCCGGTCGCACCTCGAATATCTGCGCGACAACGGGTTCAATGTCATTGGGCTCGATATGATGGTCGAGGCCCTGCATGGCGGTGGGGAACTGCCGGACCGGGCTGTGGCGATTACTTTCGACGACGGTTATTCGTCGATATACGAGACCGCCTTTCCGATGCTGCGGTCTTTCGACTTTCCTTTCACGCTTTTTCTGAGCACAGGTCCGATCGACCGGCAGTTGCGAAACTACATGAGTTGGGATCAGATCGGGGAAATGGCGGCTGCGGGCGTCCTGATCGCCAATCACATGGTGGAGCACCCGCATATGCTGGATCGGATGGAAGGCGAAAGCGATGCTATGTGGATAGATCGCCAGCGGACGGAGTTATTGCAGGCCGAGCAGACGATCCTGGAACGCACCGGCCAGTCCCACCGTTTTCTGGCTTACCCCTATGGGGAGTTCGATCCGGCCATCAAGGACATGTTGCGGGAGGTGGATTTCACCGGTTTCGCGCAGAATTCCGGCGCCATCGGGCCGAGTTCGGATTTTCTCGCCCTGCCGCGCTATCCGCTGGCGGGAAGTTTCGCCGATCTGGAAAGCGCCAGCCTGAAATTCGCCACCCTGCCCTTCAACGTGCAATTGCTGGAGCCCGAATCGCCGGTAACCGATGCGCCCGCTCCGGCGATGACGCTGCAATTTTCGCCCGCGGAAGTGGGCGCTTACGACCTGGCGAGCCTGGGGTGCTTCGCCGGCGGACAGCCGATTCCGCTGGCATGGCTGGACCGGGATGCGGGCATCGTAAGGCTGGAGCCGGACAGGAGCTTTTCCGGCCGCCGCTGGCGCTATATCTGCACCGCCCCGGACATCGGTTCACGCAGATTTCACTGGTACTCGGTCCAGTGGATCAATCCGACGATTCCGGAATAAATTCACCAGGGACTTTGCACAATGTGAGTTGCCGCCAGCCGCCGGCAACGGTTCGTGCATTCAGTTGAGCATGCCGATTGCGGCGGCGTAGTCGCCGTCGCGCGCAGCGAGATCGTTCTGCACGATGATCATCTGCAACTCGTCGACATAGTTGCGGCCGCGCTGGGAGTAGCGATTGAGACCGAATGCGAGCACGAGGGAATCGAGTTCCCGCTGCTGCAACTTCATGGTCTGGCGCAGTTCGCGGAAGAACTGGTAGCTGTGATGGGTATTGATGTTCAGGAAGTAAGCTTCCATGGCGTCGTGCAAGGTCGCGAAACTGCGCACTTCGTGCGTCGCTCCGCTACGCCGCTGCGCGGGCACGATGCCGCAGCCGGGGTCGAAGCACCATTGTCCGAACACGTTGTTGCCTTCGCGTACGAATCTGGAAGTGCCCCAGGCCGATTCGTTGGCCGCTTGGGCCAGCGCCAGCGAGGCAGGCACGATGTCTACCCGAAACAACAGTTCATCGAGCCAGGCCTGGCGGGTTCCGAAATCGGCTTCGGCAACTTCGTAACGCGCGGCAATGTCCAGCAGCCAGTCACGCGAAGACGCGGTCAGCGCGCCGCCGTTGCGCAAGGTTTCGTCGATGGCGATCAGGCGCAGCCGGTCCAGCGTGATCAGATGGTTCTGTTCGTCGACGTAATCCTGAATGAAATCCAGAAACATTCGTTTGCGTTCGCCGACGGTTTCGGCCAGAGAAAGATCGGGAAAGACGGTCTGCGGGGACGGTGACGGTCTCGATAGAGCTTCGGGAATCGTCAATTCCGTGACTTGAGGTTCCTCCATTATCGTTTCACTGGTCATCCATCCGAGAAAAACGAGCAATCCGGCCGTGACTATCGTTACCAGCAGGTGTTCGGCGACGAAAGCCGGCAGGAGTTCGTTTTTCCTGGTTTTTTCCATGCGTCAGCAGTTCCGTGATTTCTTTGTGCGATCGATCCGCGCCGAACGTGGACGCGGCGGTCAGGCGATAGCCCGGCTGCCGCCACGGCAGTCTGGCGAACGGGGCGTCGTCTCTTCCCGTTCCCGCCATTCACCCGGGGTATACAGATGGAGCGCGAGAGCATGAATGCCGCCGGCAAGTTCGGCCGACAGCAAGCTGTAGACCTGTTGATGCCTGGCGACACGGCTCATGCCGGCAAAGCGGGACGAAACCACCGTGAGCCTGAAATGCGAATCCGTCGCCGGGCCGCCGTGCATGTGGCTTTCGTTCAGCACTTCGAGAAATGCCGGTTCGAATTCCAGCTTCAGTTTCTGTTCGAGCGCTGTTTGCATGCGATTCAGCATCCCGTTCACGGCGCGGCACTATATACTAAAATCGGTTCCGCGGACAGGGTTTTGCGCTTTGCCGGCAGGTGCGTAACCGGTTATGGCCGTATCGGCCCTTATCCGCTGAACTTGACCAAGATTGAATTGTAACGATTACATGCCGATTTCCTGGTATCCCGGACATATGCACAAGGCGCGCAGGGAACTCGGCTCGCTGCTGCGCGGCGCCCGGCTCGTAATCGAAGTGCTCGACGCGCGTATTCCAGCGGCAAGTTCCAATCCCCTGCTGGCCTCTATGCGGGGAAATCTGCCGCTGATCCGGGTGCTCAACAAGTGCGACCTGGCCGATGACGGCCTTACCGCGGCCTGGCAGACCCATTTCGCCGGATTGCAGGACAGCCCATGTCTGGTCAATGGCAGAAACTCGGCGCTGGACCGGAACCGGTTGCTCGAGCAGATTCGGCATTTGTCAGGTGCCTCCCCCGGCGGCAAGGCCGGAAAACCGGGCCGCATTGCGATCGTCGGAATTCCGAACGTCGGCAAATCCTCGCTGATGAACTGGTGTATCGGCCGCAAGCTGGCGCGAACCGGCAATACGCCAAGCGTAACCAGGGAACAGCAATTCACGCGTTTCGCCGGGGACTGGACCATGGTCGATACGCCCGGCATGTTGCGGCCCAAACTGGAAGACCAGCATGCAGCATTGCTCATGGCGAGTATCGGCAGCATCGGCGCGGCAGCCGCCGATACCATGGAAGTGGCCGAGTTTCTCGCCGGCCTGCTGCTGGAACGGCATCGGGAGCGGCTCGCGGAACGCTATGGGCTCGAAAAATCCGATGCAACTCCGGAACTATTTGATAGGATTGCCGTTTCGCGCGGGGCGCTGAAAAAAGCCGGCCTCGCCGACCTGGAAAAGGCCGCGGAAATTCTGCTCAATGACTTCCGCGCCGCGAGACTGGGTAAAATCACCCTGGAGTATCCGCCGAATCCCGAAAGCGGGCAGGCCTGATAGACAAATGACCGATACCAGTTCCCATGTCGCCGGCACTGATGAGACCGATCAGGCCGCAAAATCGCATCCTGCCTTTCGCTGGCGCCGGAGCAGCCGGGTCGACTCGCTCAATATCGGCGTAGAAGAGTACGAACATCGCGCTACCGGCGCCTTGCATTACCATCTCGACAGCGAGAGCCCCGAAAACGTTTTCCTGGTGGCTTTCCGCACGGCGCCGATGGATTCGACCGGCGTCGCACATATTCTCGAGCACACCAGTCTCTGCGGCAGCGCCAGGTTTCCGGTGCGGGATCCGTTCTTCATGATGACCCGGCGCTCGCTGAATACCTTCATGAACGCATTCACCAGTAGCGACTGGACCGCCTATCCTTTTGCCAGCAAAAACAGAAAGGACTTCAATAATCTTCTTCAAGTGTATATTGATGCTACTTTTTCTCCTAACTTGCATGAGCTGGATTTTGCCCAGGAAGGACATCGGCTCGAATTCGCCGAGGCAGACGACCCGAACAGCGAACTGACGATCAAGGGCGTCGTCTACAACGAAATGAAAGGCGCCATGAGTTCGCCGGTCAGCGTTCTCTGGCATACGATGTGCCGCTACCTGTTTCCGGAAACCACCTATCATTTCAACAGCGGCGGCGACCCGGGAGAGATTCCGAAACTCGGCTACGGTCAATTGCTCGACTTTCACCGCCGGCATTACCACCCGGGCAATTCGGTATTCATGACCTTTGGCGACATTCCCGCCGGCGATCACCAGGCGCGCTTCGAGGAATACGCCCTGTCGGCTTTCGAAGCGCCTGAAACGAATATTGCGATCGCGGACGAATCGCGTTATCCGGCGCCGGTCCGCGTCGAAGAGAGATATTACGCGGAAGATGAAAACCTCGAGCGCAAGACCCATGTATTGCTTGGCTGGCTGCTTGGCCGAAGCAGCGAACTTGAAGAACAATTCCGCGCGCAATTACTGGCGAGCGTATTGCTCGACAACAGCGCCAGCCCGCTGCTCAAGGCCCTTGAATCCAGTGATCTGGGCGCCTCGCCTTCTCCGCTATGCGGGCTGGAATCCTCCTTTCGCGAAATGAGTTTCATGGCCGGACTCGAAGGCTGCGCGGCCGACGTTACCGGGCAGGTCGAGCAACTGATCGTCAAAACGCTCGAACAGGTTGCCCGGGAGGGCGTGCCGATGGAGCAGGTCGAAGCGGCCTTGCATCAACTGGAACTCGACCAGCGCGAAATCACGGGGGGATCCTATCCCTATGGTCTGCAATTGATCCTTGCAGGCCTGCCGGCCGCGATACATCGCGGCGACCCGGTCGCCATGCTCGATCTGGACCCCGTGCTGGCGAAGTTGCGGGAGGCGATTCGCGACCCCGGATTCATACCCGGTCTGGCGCGCGATCTGTTACTCGACAACCCGCATCGCGTAACGCTCACGCTGGTTCCCGACCCCGAAATCGAAGCGCGCAGGACCGCCGCCGAACAGCGGCGGCTGGCAAGGATTCGCGATTCGCTGCAGCAGGAAGAAAAGGCACGGATCATCGAACGCTCGCGCCTTCTCAAGGAACGGCAGACGCAGGCGGACGATCCGGCAATCCTGCCGAAAGTCGGACTTGAAGACGTTCCGGCGGAAATCAGCGAGCCCCGGCGTGAGGCCCTGCGCCTGCCCGATGGCGACGCCGTCAGCTACTACGCCCAGGGAACCAATGGCCTGGCCTACCAGCAGATTGTCTTCCACCTGCCGCGGCTGGAAGAGGAATCGCTCGATTGTCTGCAACTGTACGCGGCCTGTCTCGGCGAACTCGGCGTCGGCGCCAGGGATTACGCCGCGGTCCAGACCTGGCAGTCGCGTATCTGCGGCGGCATCGACAGTTTCAGCAGCATCCGGGCGCATCTCGGCGACGTGCAATCGAATCACGCCCTGTTCACCGTATCTTCCAGGTGCCTGCTCGACAAGCACGCGGAGCTTGCCGATTTGCTGCACGCCACGATCCGGGAATTGCGTTTCGACGAGGGCCGCCGCCTGAAGGAGCTTGTTGAACAAATCATGGCGCGCAGGGAAAACAGCATAACTTCCCAGGGCCATAATCTGGCCATGAGCCTCGCATGCAGCCGGATGAGCCCGGCCGCCCAGCTCGCGCACAATACCAGCGGGCTGGAGAGCATCCGGCGTTTGCGGGAACTGGCGCGTGAAATACCGGAAACCGAAGCGCAACAAGACCTGCTTGCGCGGTTCGCTCATTTGCATCGGCAAATTGTCGATAGCGAGCGGCAATTCCTGCTGATCGCGGAACCCGAGCACCGCGACCGCCTGCTGGACGAACTGGCGGCAACCTGGTCCGGCACTGCGAAGAGCGGCGCGGATGGCAAACTCGCCCTGCCCTCGCTGCGCGAACGCGCGTGCGAAGCCTGGACCACGGCGACCTCGGTGAATTTCTGCGCCAAGGCCTGGCCTACGGTCCCGGGCGACCATGAAGACAATCCCGTGCTGCACGTGCTCGGCCGCTTCATCAACAACGGCTTTCTGCATCGCGCGATCCGGGAACAGGGCGGCGCCTACGGCAGCGGGGCCGGTCAGAACTCCAATGCGGCGGTGTTTCGATGCTTTTCCTATCGCGACCCGAGGCTGAACGAAACACTGGAGGATTTTGACCGGGCGCTGGACTGGGTATTGCAAGGGAAGCACAAGGAAAACCAGTTGGAAGAGGCGATTCTCGGCGTGATCGCTTCGATGGACAAACCGTCCTCTCCAGCGGGCGAAGCGAAAATCGCCTTTTACGACAACCTGTTCGGCCGCAGCCTCGAACAAAGGCTGGCCTTCCGCAAGCGGGCTCTTGCAACTACGCTGGAAGATCTCAAGACTGTAACCGAACGCTATTTCAGTCCCGACACCGCAAGTTACGGCCTCATTACCAGCCGGGAAGCGGCGAACTCCCTGCAACTCAAGGACTTGCGCGTCGTCAATCTGTAGATAAGGCGACCGTGCGGTCGATTGAAAAATTTTTGTCCTGCGGGGAACTTTTGCGGCACGGGTGTGTCTGAAAGTGCGTAGGTGGATTTTGTCCAGCAGTATCGGACCTTGATTCATTTATCTCTCCCTTGATAGAACGTTGGCCCGGTACGCAAGTACCGGGCCTTTTTTTTGAATTTCCCTTATACTGGCAACGTTTGGCCGCAGTATTGCGGCCTCTTTTTAATTGGTCCCATGAAACCGACCGATATCAGCAATCCGGACTACTTCCACAAGGTGGTCGATTGTCAATGGGCGTGCCCCGCGCATACGCCGGTGCCGGAATACATCCGGCTGATCGCCGAGAAGCGCTACACGGACGCCTACATGATCAACTGGGAATCCAATGTCTTCCCGGGGATTCTCGGCCGGACCTGCGATCGGCCCTGCGAGCCCGCCTGCCGGCGCGGCCGGGTCGAGGAGCAGCCGGTGGCGATCTGCCGGCTCAAGCGAGTGGCGGCGGATTTGCGCGGCGACATCGACCATCGGCTGCCCACGGCGCCGGAGGAAAAGAACGTCAAGCGCTTGGCGCTGATCGGCGCCGGCTGCGCCTCGC
>CAZUSL010000146.1:0-35054 GCA_964622925.1 uncultured Pseudohongiella sp.
TAACCTCGTACTGTTTCCGGATTCACTGCCATCGAACGAACTGCGCAAATTGCGCCGCTGGATATACTTTTACCTTGGGAGATAAGAAGCCCGAGGAGATTCTGCGACTCCGCTTCGCTACCCGCAGAATGACGGGCTGGCGAACTAGCACTGCCTGAGTCGCTGGCGGGTGGCGCGGGGTTTAGCGGGCGTCCCCGAAAAGGATGTCGGGGCCGAAGCGTACAGGGACGTATTCACAGCGTCCGCTAAACCCCGCGCCACCCGGCGGCGACGGATCGAAGCCACGATCCACTAAAATTCCAGCAGATCGGCATGTTCAGGCGGCGTGAGCACGGTATCCGCGGCTTCCGGCAACAGGTTCGGGTGATCCAGATTGAAATGCAGTCCGCGGCTTTCCTTGCGCGCGCCGGCGCTGCGCACGATCAGGCCCGCCACCAGCGCCAGGTTGCGCAATTCCAGCATGTCGCGGCTGATGCGATAGTTGCGGAAGTGTTCATGGATTTCCTCGCGCAGCATTTCCAGGCGCCGTTCGGCCCGCCGCAGGCGGCCGTCGCTGCGCACGATTCCGACGTAGTCCCACATGCAGCGGCGCAGTTCGTCCCAGTTGTGCGAAATCAGGATGTCGTCGCCCGATTCGGCGCGGCTGTCGGGCCAGCCCAGGGCGGGGCCCGCGAACGCCGTGTCGCCGATCTTGCGGCCGATCGAGTCTGCCGCGCTGAAGGCGATGACGAAACATTCCGACAGCGAATTGCTGGCGATGCGATTGGCGCCGTGCAGGCCGGAGAAAGTCGTTTCGCCCACCGCGTAGAGATTCTCGATGTCGGTTTCCCCGTCGCGATTGATTATCACGCCACCGCAGGTGTAATGCGCCGCCGGCACGACCGGAATCCGCTCGCGGGTGATGTCGATGCCGAGTTCCAGGCAGCGCCGGTAGATGTTCGGAAAACGTTCGCGCACCAGTTCAGGGGGCCGGTGAGTGATATTGAGATACACGCAATCTTCGCCGAGCCGCTTGGTTTCGTGATCGATCGCCCGGGCGACGACGTCGCGCGAGGCGAGTTCGCCGCGGCTGTCGAATTGCTCCATGAAACGGGTCCCGTCGGACAATTCGAGCCTCGCGCCTTCGCCGCGCATGGCCTCGGTGATCAGGAAGCTGCGGGCATGAGGATGGAACAGGCAGGTCGGATGGAACTGGTTGAATTCCATGTTCGCGACCCGGCAGCCGGCGCGCCAGGCCATGGCGATGCCGTCGCCGCTGGCGCTGTCGGGATTCGTCGTATACAGATAGGCCTTGCTCGCGCCGCCGGTGGCAAGCACCACGAATCTGGCCTCGATCGCCGAAACCCGGCGCGTGGCGTCGTCGAGCACGTATACTCCGCTGCAACGGCGCGATGCGCCGCCGCCCGGCTCATGCACGACGAGATCGAGCGCGGTACAGCCTTCCATGAAATGGATGGCCGGATTTTCGTTCGCGCGCCGGTGCAAGGTCTGAAATACCGCCTTGCCGGTGGCGTCGGTGGCGTGAATGATGCGCCGGTGGCTGTGGGCGCCTTCCTGGGCCAGATGCAGGGAACTGAGATCGATGGCGTCATCGCCGCCGCGCCGGACGCTCGCGCCGGGGAGGGTACTGAAAGGAACGCCTTGTTCCACCAGCCATCTGACCGCGGCCGCGCTGTTGCCGACCACATGCTCGACCATTTCCCGATGGCAAAGCCCGCCGCCTACCGTAATCGTATCCTCGACATGCGATTCGAGACTGTCGCTATCGTCTAGCACCGCCGCAATGCCGCCCTGGGCGTAGAACGTGGCGCCCTGTTCCAGGCTCGACTTGCTGAGCAGGCCCACCCTGGCGAACGGGGCGGCGCGCAACGCCAGCGTCAGCCCGGCCGCGCCGCTGCCGATGACGAGAATGTCGAATTTGCGTGTCGGACCAGGGATCATGCGGCGGGGCGGAGGGTTGGTGCGCGGTGACATGGACGGAATACAATGCGGGCGTACATTACCACACGTGCAAACCGATTGGGTCGTTTCCCGCGGGTCAACTTCATGTCCATGCGAACTTTTATCCGGCTTCGCTGTCTCAGAAACAGGGCGTCAGTGCCGCGGGCAACAATCGAAGGCCTCCGGGAAAGACTGAGAGGTACGAATGTCCCGGGATACTGACCGGCAACTCGTGGAGAGGGTACTGGCCGGCGAGACGAACGCGTTCAACTTTCTGGTGTTGCGATATCAGCATCGGGTTGCGGGTTTGATCAGCCGGTTCGTGCAGAGCCCACAGGAAATAGAGGACATCAGCCAGGAGGCATTCGTAAAGGCTTACCGCGCCCTGTCGTTATTCAGGGGTGACAGTTCGTTCTATACGTGGCTCTACCAGATCGCGGTGAACACCGCCAAGAACTATCTGGTATCGCGGAATCGGCGGCTGATGGCGGGAAGTCTCGACATCGATGAGGCGGAACATGGCGAACTCGCGCCGGCGCTTCGGGACATAGCCGACCCGGAAAGCGAGTTGGAGATGGAGCACCTTAAGGCGGTGATCGACGCCGCCATCGAGGAATTGCCCGAAGAATTGCGTACGGCCTTCACCTTGCGCGAATTTTCCGGCATGAGTTACGAACAGATCACCGAGGTTATGGATTGTCCGGTGGGTACGGTAAGATCGAGGATATTCCGCGCCAGGGAGGCGATAGACAGGAAGATCCGCGAACTGTTGTGAGACACTGCGGGGCCAGGTGAGATCTGGGCAAGAGGCGGAGCATGAGTGAATCAAGGCGGGAAACGCTTTCCGCGATGCTCGACAACGAAACCGACGAACTTGAGTTGCGGAGGCTGCTCAAGGCCGCCGGCGACGACGCGGAACTCAAGCGCGTCTGGGAGCGCTACAGCCTGGCGCAATCCCTGCTGCACGAATCCCGCGTCGGCCGATTGAGCGACGATTTCCACCTGGAGGTCGCCCGCCGCCTGCAAGCGGAACCCGCGCCGAAACGCGGCTCCGGCGCATCGGCGCCGGGCCGGCGGTTCGCGGGCAGGTTCGCGATCGCGGCAACAGTGGCGCTTGCCGTTTTCGTGGCATTGCAAGCCGGCCTCGACAACGAACCGGCGGCGCCGCAGATCACGAACGAAGCGTCGGCCCCCGCGACCGTGCCGACGGCCCAGATCGTCGAAGTCGACAACGCTCCCGTCGTTCCGGTGGACCCCGAAGCGCGCCAGCGGCTGCTCGAATACATCGAGAGCATGCGTTTCGACCCGGAAGAACCGCCACGGATGGAGCACATCCAGGATTCCCCCCTCTTTCACCTGGTCAACGACCTGCAGGACTAGCCCGCCGGGGCGCATTCAGCTATTTCAGCGTGTTGCGCTATGGTACATTTGACCGTTACGTGTTCGGTCAAAGGTAAAGCCGCGTGCACATGTCCTTCCGTACCGCAATGGCGTTTACGCTCGCCGTCGCCTGGTCCTTTC
Organism: uncultured Pseudohongiella sp.; assembly: GCA_964622925.1. Classification (GTDB taxonomy): domain Bacteria; phylum Pseudomonadota; class Gammaproteobacteria; order Pseudomonadales; family Pseudohongiellaceae; genus UBA9145. Next base: position 3,463 of record CAZUSL010000146.1, read on the forward strand.
CGGCGGCCGCGGCGGAATTGCCGAACTTCGCCGACCTGGTGGAGCGCAATGCGCCCGCCATCGTGGAAATTTCGACCAGCCGCGCCAACCAGCAGGGGAATCTGTTCGAGGAATTCGACGACCTGTTCCGCCGGCGGATTCCGGACGGGCGGCAGCCCGAGGAACCGTTCCAGCCGCGTTCCGTCGGTTCCGGTTTCATCGTTTCCGATGACGGCTATGTGATCACGAATAACCATGTCGTCGACGGCGCCGGGGAAATCCGCGTCCATCTGAACGACCGCCGCGTGCTGGTGGCGGAAGTCATCGGCCTGGACGAGCCTTCCGATCTGGCGCTGCTCAAGCTCGAGGCCGATGACTTGCCCTTCGTCGGATTCGGCGATTCCGACGCCTTGCGGATCGGCGACTGGGTGCTTGCAATCGGTTCGCCTTTCGGACTCGAGTTCTCGGCTTCGGCCGGCATCGTCAGCGCGAAAGGCCGCACGGTGCCGCGCCGCTCGTCCTACAACTACATGGCTTTCCTGCAGACCGACGTGGCGATCAACCAGGGCAATTCCGGCGGCCCGCTATTCAACCTCGAAGGCGAGGTGGTCGGCATCAATTCGCGGATTCTGAGCAGCACCGGCGGCTCCAACGGCGTCTCTTTCGCCATTCCGAGCAATGTCGCGGTGAACGTGCTCGACCAGTTGCGGGAAACCGGAGTTGTGCAGCGCGGCCTGCTCGGCGTGCAGATGGGCGAAGTCGACTATGAAATGGCCCGTAGCGTCGGTCTGCCGCGCCCGCTCGGCGCATACGTCGATCGCGTGCAACCCGCGAGTCCGGCGGAACGCGCCGGCCTGCGCGACGGCGACATCATCATCGGCTTCAACGGGCACGAAATCGGGTTCTTCACCGAATTGCCTTATTTCGTCGGACAATACCGTCCCGGCACACGCGCCGAAGTCGTCGTGCACAGGGAAGGCGAGGAATACAGTTTCGAAGTGACTCTCGGCAGTTCACCGACCAATGCCGCCATCGCCGCGGCCGAGCCGGCGCCGCGGCCGCGATTGGAAAATCCGCTCGGATTCCGCGTTGCCGACCTGAGCGGCGAAACCCGCCAGGTCGCCGGCATCAGCGGCGTGCGCGTCGCACAAATGGCGCCGGGCCCGGGCAGCGACTCGGGCCTGCAATTGAACGACGTGATCACCCGTCTCAACGGCGAGCCGGTCGAGTCGGTAGGAGATTTCGCGCGAATCGCCGAAGCCTTGCCCGAATCGGGCTCGATTCAGCTGGAAATCCTGCGCCAGGGCGAAAGCCGCAGCCTGTCGATGGAATTGCCCTGAGCAGCTTGGAATAGAACGATGACTCCTGTCACCACGGTGGCAGGAGGTCTGTGTTACACAGGCGTCCTCTGTATTGTCAATGAGGATGCCTTACCCGTGAAGAGAACAGCTATCAACCCTTGGTCGTGGTCGCTGAAAGTCGGCTACAATCAGGCCGAGATGCTCATTGGAGCAGATCGGCAACTGGTCTGTGCAGGCCAAACCTCCGTCGACGCCGATGGTAATCCGCAGTACCCAGGGGACATGCGCAGCCAGATCGCGCTTGCCCTCGACAATCTGGAAGCCGTGCTAAACGCTGCCGATATGGATCTTGCCAACGTAGTCCGGCTCAATATCTACACAACCGACGTGGACGAAGCCATCAGACACTTCGATATTCTCGGGTCACGTTTTGGGCCTGTTGACGCCGCTCCTCCGATGACCCTGCTTGGCGTTACCCGGCTCGCCATGCCTGCGCTGATGTTCGAGATAGAGGCCACGGCGGCCGACTGAACGTGCTTGAAACCGATGAGACGTGCGGAAAGACTGTTCAGATTGGTCAACGAGATGCGAACCCGAGGCGTCAGCCGAGCATACGAACTCGCCGAACATTTTGAAGTCAGCGTCAGCACGATCTATCGCGATATTGCTCACCTCCAGTCCTCCGGCCTGCCGATTGAAGGCGAAGCCGGCGTTGGCTATCTACTGCGGCCGGGTTTTGACCTGCCCAATGTGACGTTCACCCACGACCAGGTCGATGCGCTCGCCGTAGGGCTTTCCTTCGTGGAAAGCACGGGCGATCCAGTGCTGGCGACAGCAGCTCGCGAAGCACGCGCGAAAATCCAGGCAAGTATGCCTCAACCAGAAGAACGCAAGCTCGCCGATGCGCCGTACTTCAGCCTCCAAGGCAAGAACAGCGCACCACCGGATCTGGCTTTGCTCCGCCAGGCGATCCGGCAGCGGCATATCGCGCAGTTCGACTACCAGGACGGTGATGGAAATCAAACCGAGCGTCGCGTGCGCCCTCTCGTGATCTGGAATTTGACCGATGGCTGGATGTTTTCCGCCTGGTGCGAACTTCGGCAAGATTTTCGTACGTTCCGATTTGACCGCATGGCGAATCTCTCCATAACGGGTGAAAAGTTCAATGAAGATGAGGCAACAGGATTGCGCGCCTTCATGGAATCAGAGCGGTGCGAAGATGGCGCCTGTGCCGCAAGGACCTAACCGGCCGAATGAGCCTGCAGGTTGAGATATCCGAAAACGGCACGCTGTACCCTCTTCGATAGATCATCAAAGTCATCCTGACCTGCTTGCGTCGCTGCATGGGTGATGCCACGGGACAGCGCAATCAAGTCAAACGCGGTTCGTTCGGCATCCGGAATCGCATGATCCTTTAGCATGGACGCAACCAATCCCGACATCTCTGCCTTTAACGCATGCGTTTCTGCATCCAGGGGTAATTTATCCTCCACCTTCTCCAGCAACGCTGTCAGATCAGGATTGTCGAAATGATGGCGGAGGCTGGCATTAATCAGCGCGACAACGGACGCCTTGAGGGTCAGGCCCAAGGTGTCCGTCACCGCACGTTGGAAATCGTCGCGCATGGACGTTCGCATCTCACGCACGAGTGCGGCGAGGATTGCATCCTTATTCGGGAAATACTGATACAGTGAGCCGACTGATACGCCGGCCCTCTTTGCAACGGCGTTGGTTGTAAAGCCTTCAAGCCCGCCCCTTGCGAGCAAGTCCAGGGATGCCTGAAGGATCACGCCATAGGTGTACTCACTCCGCGCCTGTGTCGGTGTTTTTCTGGGATCGATGGACTGGGAGCGTTTCAAATCAAGGCGTCTCCATCCTGGGAGTCTTGGCCATCTGAATGCGAATTATAGGGCGACTTTCAAGAGTCTGCCCACCAGGGAATGCGAGTGTTTGTTTACAAAAAGCCTGCTCCTCTCGAAATCTTGCAATTAAAACAGCGCGATAGATAACCGATAGCAGTCTCGAAAACGCGAGTGGCAGCTGATTGTACAGAGTACTTACCATTGTAGTCAGAGCGTCGCCGGGACGTGCCCCTGTTTACCATGGTGCTGAAATGGAGAACCCAAACAAAACCAATACCGAGGTAAAGGCCGAGGCCGCGACAGCCCGAAAGCTGTTCTGGGCAAGTACAGGATTCTATGGGTTGATCGCGTTCGAGTTCTTCTATATGGCCAGTCCATTTGGCGCCTATTTTTATTCCGTTTACGGCCCTGGCCTCGATTGGCTGCAACAGTTTGGGTTTTCCGGCTGGACCATCTGGTTTTTCCTGCCCCATATCGTCGAAGAGACGCAGTCTCATGTTATCAATGCAGCCGAGAGTGTTGGCATCATTCTTTTCTTTGCCGGGGTTCTCGCTTTCGTTGCCGGCGCGTTTCAGGTCTATCGCGCCAAACTCACAAAGTCAGGCGCCGTGATGGGTGGCCTCTATCGGTACATTCGGCACCCTCAATACTTGGCGCTTATGATCGCAAGCACCGGGATGTTGCTGATCTGGCCACGGTTTCTGGTCCTTTTCAGCACGTGCCTGTTGTTCCTGGCATATATCCTCCTGGCAAAGGCGGAAGAGAAAATGTGCCTGCGCCAATACGAAGGCTATGCCGGGTATGCAGCAACCACTGGGCGTTTCCTGCCGAGACGTCTTTCATGGCGACTGTTGCCTGCGCTGCCGTCGCGTACGGCCAATCTGGGTCTGCGTATAGCTGCATTGATTGCGGTTGTGCTTGGCCTGACTGTCGGGGCGCTCCTGGTTCGCAGTTATGCGATTGCCTCGCTTTACACGCTCACGACCGATCGCGGCGTCTACCTGTCGGTCGTGGAAGTCGGCAATGACGATCTCGAATTGCTGGCGCGTGTGGCAGGACAATCGGAAGCGGTGCAGATTCAGCTGGGCAGCCTGGGAACAGACGACAGGTTTCTTGCCTATGTTTTGCCAACGGAGATGTACGTCTCGGAAATTCCAATGCACTTGCCCGAGGGCGAAAGCTTTGGTCACAGCGTTCCGTCAGACCGTGACCCTACTCGCTACAAGGTGATTTACTCACGCGCCGTCTTTCCGGCCGGTGAGCTGCCAGACGGGTCAAATGTCATCGCCCACGCAATCAACAAATATCCTCTGGTGGAGGTACATATCGACCTATCCTTGGAGCGTATTGAAGCCGTGTTTCCACCGCCTGCCGTCAGCTTCTATCCCGATGTGCAGGTGCCGCTGTTCTGAACAGGACCAAGAGATATGCATCGCCTTTTACCGCCCAGACTGCTGATCTTGACGGCTCTGTCCATGATTGTTCTGCGGGTTTCTCTACCAGGAGCCATCATCATATTCAAGCCGTGGAATTGGCTTGGGCTTCCCGTGATATGTGCGGGGCTGGCGTTGGCAATCGTCGCGTCACGACTGTTCGAATCCATCGGAACGAACATCATGACGTTTGATAAACCGGATATTCTGGTGACATCGGGCCCGTTCTCATTCAGCCGCAATCCGATGTATCTCGGCATGGGCGTCGTCATTATGGGACTGGCGCTCCTGTTGGGAAGCGCTTCGCCCCTTCTGCCCGCCGCTGCGTTCTGCCTTGACCTCGACAGGTGGTATGTTCAGTTCGAGGAAGAGAGAATGCTGCAGACATTTGGTAAAGACTACGAGGCCTACAAACGATCGGTGAGGCGTTGGATATGAAAAGGACGTCTTTCCGGGTGTGCACGGCGACGGATCGAAGCCGCTTGTCTCGCTGACAGTCGGGGGCTGATAGAGTAGACTTGCCGGCTGGTTTTTTGCCGTCCTGCCGCCATTGTGACCGACCAGGCTCTCATCCGTAATTTCTCCATCATCGCGCATATCGATCATGGCAAGTCGACGCTGGCCGACCGTTTCATCCAGCTCTGCGGCGGACTCAGCGAACGCGAAATGGCCGCCCAGGTGCTCGATACGCTCGACATCGAACGCGAACGCGGCATCACCATCAAGGCGCAAAGCGTGACGCTGTTCTACGATGCGGCCGACGGCAACCGCTACCAGTTGAATTTCATCGACACCCCCGGCCATGTCGACTTCAGTTACGAAGTTTCGCGCTCGCTGGCGGCCTGCGAAGGCGCGTTGCTCGTGGTCGACGCCTCCCAGGGCGTCGAGGCGCAATCGGTCGCCACCTGCTACACGGCTTTCGAGCAGGACGTGGAAGTCATTCCGGTGCTGAACAAGATGGATCTGGTTCATGCCGAGCCGGAGCGCGTGCGCGAGGAAATCGAGGAAATCATAGGCATCGACGCCGCCGACGCCATCGGCGCCAGCGCCAAGACCGGCGAGGGAGTGTCCGGAATCCTCGAACAGATCGTCAATCTCGTGCCGCCGCCGGAAGGATCGCCGGAGGCGGAATTGCAAGCGCTGATCATCGATTCCTGGTTCGACAACTATCTCGGCGTGGTTTCGCTCGTGCGCGTGATGAACGGCAGCATCCGTCCCGGCGAACGGATCGTCGTCAAGACCCAGGGCAAGCCCCAGGAAGTCGACCAGGTCGGCGTCTTCACGCCCAAGCGCACGACGACGGAAGAACTGCGCGCCGGGGAAGTGGGTTTCGTCTGCGCAAGCATCAAGGACATCCATGGCGCGCCCGTCGGCGACACCATCGTTCACGCGAAAACGCCCGATGTGCCGGCGCTGGCGGGATTCCGCCGCATATCGCCACAGGTGTACGCGGGCCTGTATCCCGTCGATTCCGACGATCTGGAAAGTTTCCGCGAGGCCTTGTCGAAACTGTCCCTCAACGACGCCTCGCTGCAATACCAGCCGGAAAACTCGCCCGCGCTCGGCTTCGGCTTCCGCTGCGGCTTTCTCGGCATGTTGCACATGGAGATCATCCAGGAGCGGCTCGAGCGGGAATACGATCTGAACCTGATTACCACGGCGCCCACGGTTGCCTACGAAGTCGTGCGAAAGGAAGGCGACACCATCCTCGTGGACAGCCCCGCGCAATTGCCGCCGGTCAACGATATCGAGGAGATGCGCGAACCCATCGTCGAAGTCGGCATTCTCACGCCGCAACAGCATCTCGGCGCGGTTATCGGGCTATGCGAGGAAAAGCGCGGGGTGCAGAAAGACATGCAATTCGTCGGCCGGCAGGTCTCCCTGCGTTACGACTTGCCCATGAACGAAGTCGTAATGGACTTTTTCGACCGCCTGAAGTCTGTCAGCCGGGGCTACGCCTCGATGGACTACCATTTCGCCCGCTTCGAGTCGTCAAAACTGGCCCGATTGGATATTCTTATCAACGGCGAGCGGATCGACGCCCTGGCCCTGATCGTTTTCCGCGATCACGCCCGCTCCCGGGGACGCGAGCTCGTCGAGAAAATGCGCGAACTCATCCCCAGGCAACTGTATGATGTCGCGATCCAGGCCGCCGTCGGCGGGCAGGTCATCGCCCGGTCGACGGTCAAGGCCATGCGCAAGAACGTTACCGCCAAATGCTACGGCGGCGACATAACCCGGAAGAAAAAGCTGCTCGAGAAACAGAAGGCCGGCAAGAAACGGATGAAAAGGCTGGGCAACGTGGAAGTACCCCAGGAAGCGTTCCTGGCGGTGCTCAAGACCGATTCATGATGAGTTGTTTATGAATATCGATTTCTCCCTGGTGCTGGTGATTCTCGTGGCCCTCTCCGGACTGATCTGGCTGCTCGACCTCATCCTGCTCAAGCCCGGCCGCACCGCTATCGGCGAAGAAATCCGCAAGAGCCGGGCGGGCGCGCGCAATCAGGAGGATGTCGAACAGGAAATCAGCGCCATGGCCCGCGAGCCGGTGGTGGTGGAATACGCCAGGGCCTTCTTCCCGGTGCTCGTGCTCGTGCTCGTGCTGCGCTCTTTCCTGTTCGAGCCGTTCCAGATTCCCACGGGTTCGATGATTCCGACGCTGGAAATCGGCGATTTCATCCTCGTCAACAAGTACGCCTACGGCTTGCGCCTGCCGGTGGTCGGCACGAAGCTGGTTGATGTGGACGAGCCGCAGCGCGGCGAAGTCATGGTCTTCATTCCTCCTCACGAGGACCAGTATTACATCAAGCGGGTGATCGGCCTGCCGGGCGACACGGTGCGATACGAAAACGGCGAGTTGTACATCAATCGGGAACTCGTCTACAGCGAACCGAGCGGGACGACCACGATCAATTCCGCCTTCGGTCCCGTGCCCGGCACCTTGTACACCGAGGTAATCGGGGGGACCGAGCACACGATCCAGACCAAGAACAGCTCCCGCAGCGGCGTCGCTCGCCGCAACCAGGCCCGCAGCATGTGGGTCGTACCCGCCGACAGTTATTTCATGATGGGCGACAATCGCGACGAAAGCAGCGACAGCCGCATCTGGGGCGTGGTGCCCGATGCGAACATCGTCGGCAAGGCGGTGGCCGTATGGATGCACAAGGAGCCGGGCTGGAACCTGCCCACTTTCGGGCGCGCCCACTGGATTCAGTAATCGACCTCAGCAGCCTGCAACAGCGGATCGGCTATCAGTTCAGGGACGCTTCACTGGCGCGTCAAGCGCTGACGCATCGCAGCGCGCGTGCGGAGCATAACGAAAGGCTGGAATTTCTTGGCGATGCCCTGCTCGGCTTTCTGATGGCCGAGGAGGCCTGGAATGCCTGTCCCGACGCGAGTGAAGGCGACCTGACGATCATGCGCGCGGCGGTTATCAATCGCACCGTGCTCTCCGAGGTGGCGGTCGCTCTCGATCTCGGCAGCCTGCTCGAACTCGGCGCCGGCGAGGCGAAAAGCGGGGGCCGGCAACGGGAATCGGTTCTTTCAACGGCCATGGAGGCGCTCATCGCGGCGATATACCTCGACGGCGGTCTAGACGCATGCCGCGAATTCGTCAAGACCTGGTTTCCGGCGCCCGGCGAGAACTTCGGCGAGGGAGGCGTGCGCAAGGACAACAAATCCCGCCTGCAGGAACTCATGCAGTCGCAGCGGCGCCCCCTGCCCGACTACGAAGTGGTCGAGATCGGCGGCAGCGGCCACGAGCAGCAATTCAAGGTGAGTTGCACGCTGGCGGAACTCGATATCTCGACCGAAGGCAGCGGCGCCTCGCGGCGCGCCGCGGAGCAGATGGCCGCCGGCAGGGCGCTGGCCGCGCTGGAACCGGAAGCATGAACGGACAGACGCTGCGTTGCGGACATGTCGCCATCGTCGGCAGGCCCAATGTCGGCAAATCCACCTTGCTCAATCACCTGGTGCGGCAAAAGATCAGCATTACCTCGCGCAAGCCGCAGACCACGCGCAATCGCATTCTCGGCATCAGCACCGAAGGCTCGGCCCAATGCCTGTATGTCGATACACCGGGCCTGGACCGCCGCCACGGCAAGGCGATCAATCGCGTGATGAACGAGACCGTGGTGGCGGTCGTCGGCGAAGTCGACGTCATCGTGCTCGTCAGCGAGCGGCTGCTCTGGCGGGAAGAGGACGAGGCCGTGCTGGAGGCCTTGCGCAACGCTCGCGTACCGGTGCTGCTCGCGATCAACAAGGTCGATCAGATCGAGGACAAGACCAGGCTGCTGCCGCATATCGAGCGGATGTCGTCACTTCACGACTTCGCCGAGATCATACCGGTATCGGCCCTTGGCGGGCACAATCTCGACCTGCTCGAGCGGAAAGTCCGCGAATTGCTGCCGGAAGGCCCTTTCCTGTTCCCGGCCGACCAGGTCACCGACGCCAGTTCGCGTTTTCTCGCAGCCGAACTGATTCGTGAAAAGATTACGCGGCAACTGGGCGACGAACTGCCTTATGAGGTCATGGTCGAAATCGAGAAGTTCACCCGAGAGGACGGCGTATTGCATATCAACGGTCTGATCGTCGTCGACAAGCAGGGCCAGAAACGCATACTCATCGGCAGTGGCGGCGCGCGCCTGAAACAGATCGGCAGCGCGGCGCGCAAGGACATGGAACAGGCTTTCGAGAGCAAGGTCATGCTGGAATTGTGGGTGAAAGTGCGCGGCGGCCACATGAACGAAGCGCGAGCCCTGAAGAGCCTGCGCGGCGCATCCTGAGGCCGCGGTGAACACGCGCGTCCTGTTGCAGCCGGCGTATGTAATTCACCGGCGGCCGTTCCGCAACACCAGCCTGCTGGTCGATTTCTTCTGCCTCGATCACGGCCGCATCGCCGCGGTGGCCCGCGGCGCGCGCCGCGGCAAGTCGCGCATGCACGGCCTGTTGCAGGCCTTCCAGCCCTTGCGTATTTCCTTCAGCGGCCGCGGCGAAGTCAAGACTCTTACCAATGCCGAAAGCGCCGGCGCCGCCGTCCCGCTGACGGGAGAGCGCCTGTTCAGCGGTTTTTACGTCAACGAGTTGCTGAGCCGCATGTTGCACGATCACGTCGAGCACCCGCGCCTGTACGAAGTCTATCGGGAAACGCTGGACGCGCTGGCGAACACCGCCTTGCTCGAAAGAGTCCTGCGCCGTTTCGAACTCGAATTGCTCGCCGAACTCGGCTATGCCGTCAACCTGGAAAGCGACTGCCGCGAACACGAACCGATAGCGGAGGACAAGTATTACCGCTATCTGCCCGATGTAGGCTTCGAGGTGGCGCGCGAGGACGAAAACGACAGGAAACGAATCTTCGCCGGCGCGCATCTGCTTGCCCTGGGCCGCCTCGCACTCGAAGATCCCGAGACCGCCGCTTCGGCCAAGCGCCTGCTGCGCCAGGCCCTCGAAGTCCACCTCGGGGGCCGGCCCCTGCATAGCCGGGCGCTGTTCACTTCGGCGAGCGGTGGAAAGGCAAGCGATCAAGGCGCCGATTAGGGTTAGAATCGCCCTTGAGACATCGGAGGCTCATATGGGCGATCAATCTGCTTCGCTTTCCCCGGATCACATCGAGTTCATCGGCCGGCAGCATTTGTTTTTCGTCGGCACCGCGGGCGCGGACGGTCGAATCAACGTCTCGCCGAAGGGTCTCGACACCTTGCGCGTGCTCGATTCTACAAGTGTCGTCTGGCTGAATCTCACCGGCAGCGGCAACGAGACCGCGGCGCATGTGCTGGAGAACGGGCGGATGACGCTGATGTTCTGTTCCTTCGACAAGCAGCCGCTGATCCTGCGCGTCTACGGGCAGGCAGCGATGGTTTACCCGCGTGACGAAGCAAGGTTCGGTCAATACTCGGCCTTGTTCGGACATCAACCCGGCACGCGGCAATTTTTCGAACTCGACGTCGAACTCGTGCTGGCTTCCTGCGGCTATGGCGTCCCGCATCTGGAACTCGACAGGGAAAGGGTAACGCTTGCAAAATGGGCGGCCAACAAGGGCGAAGAAGGCATCGAACGATACTGGTCCGACAAGAACCGGATCAGCATCGACGGCAAGCCGACGGGTATATTCGAGTAGTCATTCGATCCCCCGGAGTGAACAATGAGCGATGACTCCCAGGAATTCGCCACCGAGCCGGTGCCGGCCGGGCACCGGGTCGGCTGGATCAGGGTCGGGCTGATCAGCGCCATGGTGGGCTTTTCGCTGCCGACCTTCGTGGCCGGCGTCGAAGTGTTCCAGGCCACGCCGAACGACCGGGCGGCCGTAGCGGTGCTGATGGGCTGCGCGATGCTGACCTTCATCGGGGCGCTGACTGGCTCGATCGGCGCGCGCACCCATCTGAGTTCCTACATGCTCGCGCGCATCGCTTTCGGCGTGAAAGGCGCGGCCCTGGTCAATCTCGCCTTCGCCGTTTCGCTGCTGGGCTGGTTCGGGGTCAATATCGACCTGTTCAGCGCGGCGCTGCTGCGCCTGATGAACGACGTACTGGGAATGTCGGGCGTGCCCTGGCTGGTCGAACTGTTTGCCGGCGTGGTGATGACGGTCACGACGATTTACGGCTTTCAGGCGATCAACCGGCTGTCGATGCTGCTCGTGCCGGTGATGATGGTGGTGACCGTATTGCTGGTCAACACGGCGCTGGGCATCGAGCCGCTGGGGGAAATCCTGTCGGGAGCCGACGCCGGCGAGTTGTCCTTCGGCGACGCGACGTCCTCCGTGGTCGGGGGAGTGATCGTCGGCGCCGTGATTCTCCCGGACATCACCCGCTTCATCGCGCGTTGGCAGGGCGCGATCTTTACCGTCCTGCTGTCCTATCTGGTCGTCAATTCGATAGTGATGATCTCCGGCGGCATCGCCGCAGACGTGCTGGCGAACGACGATTTTCTCGATGTCATGATCGTCATGGGCCTGGGCTGGGGCGCTTTCGCGATCATCATCGCGGGAAGCTGGGTGCTCAATACGCTCAACCTGTACAGCACCACGCTCAGCGTCGAGGCGACGATTCCGCGGCTGGAGAACCGGTTGTCGATCGTCATTCTGGGCGTGATCGGCACCGGCGCCGCCTTCCTCAACATCCTCGATTTTTTCCTGACTTTCCTGTTCTATCTTGCGATCGTTTTCGTGCCCGTCGCCGGGGTCATCGCCGTCGATTACCTGTTCGCGCGGCGGTCGGCCTTTCACGAGGAACTCGAATCGGCGCAGCGGGATTTTTCGCCGCTGGCGCTTGCCGCCTGGGCGGGCGGGGCGGCCGTGGCGTTGCTCGGCTCGGCGGGACTGCTGCGGATCAGCGGCATAGCCGCGCTCGACGCGATGCTCATCTCGGCGCTCGCTTACGCCATATTGAGCCGATTTGACAGAAAAGGCGTGACTGGCCGCAGCGGGGCAGGGAGCGGATAAAGACCAATGCTCAGAATCGGAATCGATGTCGGCGGAACGCATACGGACGCGGTTTTACTCGACGGCGAAGAAGTCGTCGCTTCCACGAAATCGCTGACTTCCCGCGACGTAAGCTCGGGGATACTGGAAGCCCTGGAAACCATCCTCACCGGGGACAGCGGCATCGAGAAAAAGGTGGAAGCCGTGATGCTGGGCACGACCCAGTTCACCAACGCCGTCATCGAGCGGCGCGAACTCGCCGAAGTCGCCGCCATCCGCATCGGCCTGCCTTCGGGCCGGGGCATTCCGCCGAAGACCGGCTGGCCCGGGGACATCGCCCGCTGCCTCGGCGGCAACGTCTACATGTTGCGAGGCGGCTATCTTTATGACGGCTGGCCGCTGGCGCAACTCGACGACGGGGAGATCGACACGCTTATCGGCGACCTCAAGGCAAAGCGCGTCGAGGCCGTGGCGATTTCCTCCGCGTTCTCGCCGATGAATCCCGAACCCGAAAGATCGGTCGCCGAACGCATTCGCGCCGCGATGCCGGATATCCATATCACCGAATCCCACAGCATCGGCCGGCTCGGTATCCTCGAACGCGAAAACGCCGCCATGCTCAATGCAAGCCTGCTCGGCTTCGCCGGCCGCGTGGTCGACTCTTTCGTCGCGGCGATCCGCGAGCGCGGCCTGAACTGCCGGTTTTTCATCAGCCAGAACGACGGCACCTTGATGGATGCCGAGTTCGCGCGCCGCTATCCGGCGCTGACCTTCGCTTCCGGACCGACCAACTCGCTGCGCGGCGCCTGCAAGTTGACCGGCCTGAACGACGCCATCGTGGTAGACATCGGCGGCACGACTTCCGATTTCGGCATTTTGCAGGACGGCTTCCCGCGCGAATCGAATATCGTCATCGACGTCGGCGGCGTACGCACCAACTTCCGCATGCCCGATATCCTGTCGATCGGCCTCGGCGGCGGCAGTCTGGTCGCCGCGGACGGCGCCGGCGTCGGACCGCGTTCGGTCGGCCACGAACTCGTCAGCAAGGCCCTGGTTTTCGGCGGCGAAACCTTGACCACGACCGATATCGTCGTGGCCGCGGGACACGCCGAAATCGGCGATCCGAAGAAAGCAAGAAATCTGAAGCCAGAAGTGGTGGCTGCCGCCCAAGGCGAAATCTCCCGCATGCTCAACGCGGGCATCGAGAAAATGAAACCGAGCAGCGACCCGCTGCCGGTAGTGCTCGTAGGCGGCGGCGCGGTGCTCGTCACGGAAAAACTCGAAGCGGCATCGAGCATGCTGCTGCCCGAACATTCCGGCGTGGCCAACGCCATCGGCGCCGCGATCGCGCAAATCGGCGGCGAAGCCGAACGCATGATCTCCTACGACAAGATCACGAGGCAGGACGCAATCAAACAGATAACCGGCGAGGCCACGACCGCGGCGCTGAACGCCGGCGCGAATGCGGCAAGCGTCCGCGTCGCCGACATCGAGGAAACCAGCATCTCCTACATGCCCGGCAACACGGTCCGAGTAAGAGTAAAGGTCGTCGGAGATATCTCGATGTGAGTCGCTGGCGGGTGGCGACGGATCGAAGCCGCTATTCTCCGGGAGATTCCGCAAAAAATGACATACAGGTGGGAAATATGAAACTGGCCGTCGAATCATTGCCGGATCTGTCGTCCGGCGCGGTTTTCCTCGCCACGGGCGGCGGCGGCGATCCTTATGTGGCCTACCTCGCTACTCAAAAAGTGCTCGCCGAACACGGCCCGGCCGATCTGATCGCCGTGGACGATCTCGATGACGACGCCTTCGTCGCCGCAGTCGGCGGGGTAGGGGCGCCGACGGTCAGCCTGGAATTGCTGCCTTCCATCGACGACCCGGCAATTGCGCTCGAGGCCTTCGAAAGTCATGTCGGCCGCAAGCTCGACGCCATCGTTTCCTTCGAAATCGGCGGCGGCAATTCACTGATTCCGTTGATCGCGGCCGCGGGCCGCGGCATTCCAGTGGTAGACGGCGACGGCATGGGCCGGGCGCTGCCCGAAGCCCAGATGATGACGTATCCGATCGCGGGCATCCCGTCGACGCCCGCGGTCGCGCTCGACTACGCGGGCAACATGGCGACTTTTTCCACCGACTCGACGGCGACCTACGAACGCCACATCCGCAACCTGGCCCAGGCCATGGGCGGCATGATCACGACCGTCGAACATCCGATGAGCGGCAAACAGCTCAAGTCTTCCATCGTGCCGGGAACGATTTCCTTCTCGATCGAGATCGGCCGCATATTGCGCGAACATCGCGGCAACGCCCATCGCATTCTCGGGCCGCTGCGGGAAGCTTTCGCCGATTCGCTTTACGGCGAGTTGTGCCATATCTACACCGGGAAAGTGGTCGATTATTCGAGCGCCATTATCGGCGGCTACGATATCGGCCGCGCCGTGATCGAGTCTTTCGACGGTTCCGGCCCGCCGCTTACGATAGAAGTCAAGAACGAATTCCTGCTCGCGAAAATCGAAGAACGGGTCGTGGCTTCGGTGCCCGATCTGATCACCGTGCTCGACTACGAGACTTCAACGCCGATCAATGCCGAACGGCTGCGTTACGGGCAGCGGGTCAGCGTCGTCGGCGTCGGCTGTCCCGATTACTATCGGTCCGTCAGGGCGCTCGAAGTCGTCGCCCCCCGCTGCTTCGGATTCGACTGCGATTTCGTGCCGCTGGAGCAGTTGACCGAACATCATCAGCCTTTAATCTGAATCGCAAACTCGCTAGACTGCTCGGCCCCGAATCGCTGATGCCAAGTCTTACAACCCGGATCATGCAATATCCGACGATCGAAAGCCTGGTCGGCAATACGCCTCTCGTACGCCTGCAACGCATGCCGGGCGAAACGAGCAACCATGTGCTGATGAAGCTCGAAGGCGACAATCCCGCCGGTTCGGTCAAGGACCGCCCGGCCATGAGCATGATCCAGCACGCCGAGGAACGCGGCGATATCTCGCCGGGCGACGTGCTCGTCGAGGCGACCAGCGGCAATACCGGGATCGCGCTCGCCATGGCGGCGGCGATCAAGGGCTATCGCATGAAACTCATCATGCCCGCCAACATGAGCGAGGAGCGCAAGGCTTCGATGTCCGCCTATGGCGCCGAACTGATCCTCGTGACGGAAGAGGAAGGCATGGAGGGCGCCCGGGACCTCGCCATCGAAATGAACCGGCGCGGCGAGGGCAAGTTGCTCGACCAGTTCGCCAATCCCGACAATCCGCTCGCGCATTTCGAGAAAACCGGAGAAGAGATCTGGCGCGACACGGAGGGCACGGTCACTCATTTCATCAGTTCCATGGGCACCACCGGCACCATCATGGGAGTGTCCCGCTATCTCAAGAAGATGAATCCGTCCATCGAGATCATCGGTTTGCAGCCGAGCGATTGTTCGCGCATTCCCGGGATCCGGCGCTGGCCCGAGGCATACCTGCCGAAAATCTTCGATCGCAGCCGCGTGGACCGTATCGTCGATGTCAGCCAGCACGACGCTGAGACCACCATGTGCCGCCTCGCGGCAGAGGAGGGCATTTTCTGCGGGGTTTCATCCGGCGGCGCGGCCTGGTGCGCACTGCAACTGTCACGCGAAGTCGAGAACGCGACCATCGTCGCGATCATCTGCGACCGTGGCGACCGCTACTTGTCGACAGGCGTTTTCAACCAAGAAACCTGAACGTGACTCCGGCGCCCGATCCGGTTACGCCGCGCTGCGCGGTTTTCGACATCTGCGGCGGCTGCAGCCGGCAAGATATCGAAAGCGGCGCGCAATTACTGGAAAAGCAGTCGCTGTTGCAGCGGCATCTGCGCGAGACTGCGGGGATCGAACCGGAATCCTATGAACTGCTGCCGCCGGTGACCGGCCCGCATTGGAACTATCGCCGCAAGGCGCGGCTGGCTGTGCGGATGGTGCGCCGCAAGGGCCGCGTCCTGGTGGGATTCAGGGAAAAGCGCGGCAACTATGTCACGGTCATGGACGACTGCGAGGTGCTCGCGCCCGGTCTTGCTGAACTGATCAGGCCATTGCGCGTATTACTCGACGGGCTGGCGGCGCGCGAGTCGATTCCGCAGATCGAAGTCGCGGCGGGCGAGGCCGCCGAGCACCGCTTTCGCCCGGAAGCGGCCCTGGTGCTGCGCCATCTGCGGCCGCTGGACTCCGGAGACCTGCATCGGCTGACCGAATTCGCCGTGCGATGGAATTTGCAGATGTACCTGCAGCCGGGGGGAGTCGATAGCGTGCATCGGATTTATCCGCGCCATGGTCCCGAGCGGCTGTACTACCATCTGCCGGAATTCGGCCTGCGCCTGGCCTTCCATCCGATGGACTTCCTGCAAGTCAATGCCGCCGTGAACCGTCGGGCGGTGCGCCTGGTAACGGATTTGCTCGCCCTCGGACCCGAAGACCATGTGCTCGACCTGTTCTGCGGCCTCGGCAATTTCAGCCTGCCGATCGCCGGCCGTTGCGCCCGGGTCACGGGGATCGAAGGCAGCGCTGAAATGGTGGCGCGGGCCGAAGAGAACGCCCGCGCAAACGGGCTCGAAAACGCCCGTTTCTTTACCGCCGACCTGTACCGCTGGAACACCGAAGCGCCATGGGCGACACAGGGATATACCCGGATTCTGCTCGATCCGCCGCGCAGCGGCGCGCTCGAAACCGTTCCGCTGATTGCCGCCAGCGGCGCGACAAAGCTGGTCTACGTATCCTGCAATCCCGAAACCCTCGCGCGGGACGCGCGGGAGCTGGCCAGGCGCGGTTTCCATTTGAAATCTGCCGGGGTTATGGATATGTTCCCGCATACCTTGCATATTGAAGCGGTGGCTCTGTTCGAGCGCCCGTAGATGCGGTCATCGGGCCAGTCATGAACATGAACCGGGAAGGCCAGGATCAACTTTCGCCCATGGACAGGCTGCTCGCCCTGATGTCGATGCTGCGGGACCGGGAGTTCGGCTGCCCCTGGGATCTGAAGCAGACTTTCGAATCGCTGATTCCCTATACCGTCGAGGAAGTCCACGAGGTGGTCCACGCCATCGAGAGCGGCGACCGGGACGAGTTGCGGGACGAATTGGGCGATCTGCTGTTCCAGGTGGTCTTCTACGCGCAATTGTCCCGGGAGGAAGGCGGTTTCGACTTCCAGGACGTGGCGGCTGAAGTGACCGGCAAGTTGCTGCGCCGCCATCCGCACGTGTTTCCCGACGGCCGGCTGGAAAGTTTCGGCCGCAAGCAGGAACTCAGCGCCGGCGAAGTCGTCAGCAATTGGGAGGCGATCAAGCACGCCGAACGGGCGAACAAGGGCATCGGTCCCGGCGGGCGGCCAAGCGTTCTCGACGGAATGCCGAAGTCGTTGCCGGCGCTGGAGAAGGCGCGCAAGTTGCAACAGCGCGCCGCCGGCGTGGGATTCGACTGGCAGGAAACGCGGCCCGTGATCGACAAGCTGAAAGAGGAGATCGGCGAATTCGAACAGGCGCTGGCGGAAGACGACTCGGCCGGGATGCGCGAGGAACTCGGAGACATGCTGTTCGCGATTGTCAATCTCTCGCGGCATTGCAAACTGGACTGCGAATCGGCGCTGCGCGAGTCGAACCGGCGTTTCGAAGTGCGCTTCCGGGATCTGGAAGAACTTGCGGAGAAGCGCGGCTGGACTCTGCCTGAACGCGACTTGCGCGAACTCGATCAATTGTGGACGCTGGCAAAAGCCCGCGTCCGCGACAGAACAAGCGGTGACTCACATTGAATATCATCCTGCTGGGCGCGCCTGGCGCCGGAAAGGGCACACAGGCCCGTTTCATCACCGAGAAATTCGGCATACCGCAGATTTCCACCGGCGACATGTTGCGCGCGGCGGTGCGCGAGCGCACGGAACTCGGCCTGCAAGTCGAGGAAATCATGGCCAGGGGCGCCCTGGTGAGCGACGAAATCATCGTCGCCCTGGTGCTTGAACGCATCGCCCGCGACGATTGCGCCGGCGGCTTCCTCTTCGACGGCTTCCCCCGCACCATTCCCCAGGCCCGCTCCACCACCGAGGCCGGCGTCGAAGTCGACATCGTGCTCAATATCGCCGTCGATGACGACGAAATCGTGCGAAGACTCACCGGCCGGCGCACCCATCCCGCATCGGGGAGGGTCTACCACGTGGAGTTCAATCCGCCCAAGGTGGAAAACCGCGATGACGAGACCGGAGAGGAACTGGTCCAGCGCGACGACGACAGGGAGGACACGGTGCGCGAGCGTCTCAGGGTGTATCACCACCAGACCGAACCCCTGTTCGCCTTTTATCGCGGACTGGCGGCGGAAGGCTGGCCCTTGCGCGTCCTCAACGTGGACGGCACGGCGCCGGTGACCGAGATTCGCGATACGATCTTCCGCCTGCTGGATTGATGGCGTCGATCCTGATCCTGAATACCGCGCTTGAGCGCACCTGCGCTCTCGTCTGGCGTGATTCGGGCCACATTGCAAGACATGCGCCCGAGGCGCGGCAATCCGCGCAAACCATCCTGCAACTTGCGAGGGAAACTCTCGACGAGGCCGGACTGAAAAGGGCGGACGCGGTTGCCGTGGTTGCCGGTCCGGGCTCCTTCACCGGCACCCGCATCGGGGTCGCGGCCGCCCAGGGACTCTGCGCCGCCTGGGATGCGCCGGCCGTGCCTCTCTCGACCCTGGCGCTGACGGCTGCGGCTGCGCAGCGGCGACAGGATGTGGACGCTTACCTGGTCGGCCTGAGGTCGAGAGCGGACGAGCTCTATTTCGGCTGTTATCTCCGGACCGGAAACGGTCCGGAATTGCGCGGCGCAGAGCAGGCCGGCGCCCTCGCCGACTTGCGGATGGAATCGGTCGAAGCGCAGAATCTGCTCGCGGTGGGAGACGGCTGGCCTGACGCCGGCTCGATCGAAAACCATTTCGGCATCCGGCTCAAATCGGAACCCGTCACGGGGGCGGTGGAAGATATCGACCTCGTGACCATGTCCCGGGCCCTGTGGGAAAGCGGAAATTTTGTCGACGCCGATCTGCTGCGGCCGAATTACGTAAACGAGGCTCCGCAATATCGCGAACAATCCGGCAGTGGCTGAACTCGACTACCTGCAAACCGCCGTACTGGCCCTGATCCAGGGCCTGACCGAATTTCTGCCGATTTCCTCGTCCGGCCATTTGCTGCTGCCTGCCATATTGCTCGGCTGGCCCGATCAGGGACTCGCTTTCGACGTTGCCTTTCACAGCGGTACTTTGTTGGCCGTAATCTGGTATTTCCGGCGCGATCTCGCGCGGATGATCGCCGGCGGAGCGCGGCTCAAGCCCGCGGATGGGGAAGGCAGGCTGCTCTGGCTGTTGCTGCTTGCAACCGTGCCGGTGGGACTGGCCGGGTTGCTCTTGCGCGACATGGTCGAAATCCATGCGCGTTCGGTCGCCGTGGTCGCGACTACCTCCATCGTCTTCGGCCTTTTGCTCGGCTACGCCGATTTCAGCGGCCGGCGCGATCGCGGAATGGAAACGATCGGCTGGAAAACCGCCTTGCTGATCGGTCTGGCGCAAATGCTGGCCCTGATTCCGGGCACTTCGCGTTCGGGCGTAACCATGACCGCCGCGTTGCTGTGCCGGCTCGACCGCGAATCCGCGGCGCGCTTTTCCTTTCTGCTCGCCATTCCGGTAATGCTTGCCAGCGGCGCCCTGGAGGCGCTCGACCTGATCGCCGAGCCGCCTCCGGCGCGGCAATTGCTGCTGCTGGGATTCGGCACGGCGCTTTCGGCGCTCGTCGCCTGGCTCAGCATCCACTGGTTCCTGCGCTGGATCGGCCGCATCAGCTTCCAGCCCTTCGTGATCTATCGGGTCGCGCTGGGGGCGTTTCTGTTGCTGTTTCTGGCCTGACCGCCCAGACCTCAAAAAAGTCCTCGAAAGAGTCCACGAATGAAACAGGTAAGGGTTCTGCTGGCAATCGAAGGCGCCCCGGAAGCCGCTGAAGCGCCGGCGGTCGACTTCGCCCGTGCGCTGGCGCGCGAACACGGCATACCCGGGTTGCCCGCCGGCAATCCGCCCGATGCGGCGGAATTCCTGTTGCGCGCCGATGCGGCAGGACTGGCCTTGCATTCGTTGCGCGAGCCGAAAACCGGCCCGGTGCGGGTCGATTTCGCCGCTGGAACGATCCAGCAACGGGCCAGGGACGACTTGCGCGGCCAGCACCTGGTGCGGGCGGTCGGAGCCGGCCTTGAAGTGCTTGACGCCACCGCCGGGCTGGGCCGCGACGCATTCCTGCTCGCCAGCGCGGGGAATCGCTTGCATTTGCTCGAACGCGAGCCCGCGATATACGCCTTGCTCGCGGATGGGCTGCGGCGCGCCGCAGCCGACCCGGACCTGGCCTCCGTCGTCGAACGAATGCGCCTGCATTGCGCGGATTTCCGCGACTGGAGCGAAGAACGCCGTTATGACGTCGTCTATCTCGACCCGATGTTCCCGCGGCCGGAAAAACGCGCTCGCGGCAAAAAGGAAATGGTGTTTTTACAGCGGCTTGCAGGAGAAGGGGGGGAAAGCGGCCTCCTGGCGAAGGCCCTGGGCTGCGCCCGCGGCAGGGTCGTGGTAAAGAGGCCGCCAAAGGAGGCATGGATGGACGCGGCGGAGCCGTCTTTCAGCTATCGCGGCCGCGTCAGCCGCTACGATGTCTATCTGTGTTGAAGCTTTCCATGATCCGCCGGTAGACGCCTGCGAGCGCGTCGAGTTCATCGAGAGCGACATTTTCGTTCACCCGGTGGATGCTCTCGTTGCAGGGCCCGAACTCGACCACCTGCGTCCCCGTCGGCGCGATGAATCTTCCGTCCGAAGTCCCGCCGCTCGTGCTGCGTTCGGGAACGACGTCAAGTTCCTGTTCAATGCAGGCGGCAACCTGGTCGGCGAACTCCCTGCTTCCGGTGAGAAAAGGCCGGCCGGACTCGCGCCAGTCGATCTCGTAGTCGAATCCGGCCGCGTCGAGCAGTTGCGCTACCCGCCCGCGAATCCGTTCGGCATCGATTTCAGGCGAATAACGCAAGTTGAATTGCGCTTCGAGCGTGCCGGGAATCACGTTATCCGCGCCGGTGCCCGCATTGATATTGGAAATCTGCAAGCCGGTCGGCGGAAAGGAAGCATTGCCCCGGTCCCATTCCTCTTCGATGAGCCGGGTCAGGGCCGGCAATGCCTCGTGAATCGGATTGACCGACAGTTGCGGATAAGCCACATGCCCCTGCAGCCCTTTCACCGTCAGCAGGCCGTTGATGGAGCCGCGGCGGCCGATCTTGATCGTGTCGCCGAGCCGTTCCACGCAGGAAGGCTCGCCGACCAGGCAATAATCGATTTTCTCCCCGCGCCGCTGCAGTTCGTCGATGACTTTAACGGTGCCGTCGACGGCGGGCCCTTCCTCGTCGCTGGTAATAAGATAACCAAGTCGATGCTTTAGTATGTTATCGGCCAGAAAGGCCTCGGCGGCTGTGACCATGGCGGCTACGGCGCCTTTCATGTCCGCCGCGCCCCGGCCGTACAACTTCCCGTCGCGCACTTCCGGTTCGAAGGGATCGCTATGCCATTGCCGCCGCGGACCCGGCGGCACTACGTCGGTATGTCCGGCGAATACGAGCAGGGGCCCCGAATCGCCCAGCGTCGCCCAGAGATTGGTCACTTCCCCGAATTGCATGGTTTCGCACGCGAATCCGAGCGCTTCGAGCCTGGCGCGCAACAGTTCCTGGCAGCCGGCGTCCTCCGGCGTGACCGAAGGCAGCCGAATCAGGTCGGCGGCGAGCTCCAAAGTCGCACTCATGAGCAGGACACTCTTGGCGGCGGGAAACTAGTTATGCGCATGCAATTCCTCGTTCAGCGCAACATGCGCCTTGCGCGGCAGGCATTCGATGGCCCCGGAAAGCGAATTGCGCCGGAACAGCCGATGCGCCAGACCCGAGAGTTCCAGCGCCTTGCACGTTTTGACGAGATTGCCTTCGGCGTCGAGTTCGCGCACCACGGCGCCGGCGGTCAGATACAGTCCCGCTTCGACGATACAACCGTCCGCCAGGGGCATGCCTATGCCCGCATTGGCGCCGATCAGGCAATTCCGGCCCACCGAAACGATTTCCGTGCCGCCGCCGGACAAGGTGCCCATGGTGCTGCTGCCGCCGCCGAGATCGCTGTTTTCCCCGACCATGACGCCGGCCGAGATGCGTCCTTCGATCATCGCCTGGCCTTCGGTGCCGGCATTGAAATTGATGAAGCCTTCATGCATCACCGTGGTGCCTTCGCCGATATAGGCTCCGAGCCGGATCCTGGCGCTGTCGGCCAGACGCACGCCGGAAGGAACGACGTAATCCGACATCTTCGGAAACTTGTCCACGGAATGAACGCTGAGGGTTTCGCCTTTCTTGCGCGCTTCGAGTTGCAGGCCGGGCAGATCCTGCAGGCTGACCGGGCCGCGGCCGGTCCAGGCCAGGTTGTGCAAGACGGAAAAAATCCCGTCGAGATTCTGCTCATGGGGCCTGGCGAGGCGATGGGACAGGAGGTGCAACTTGAGATAGGCCTCGGGCACCGTAGTCGGAGGCGATTGCGACTGGGAAATGCATAGCAATACGGGTCTGTCGCTGTTCCGCAGCCGCGCCGCCAAGCGCTCCTGATCGTGCGCGAACGCCCGGCTCGCCGCGGTGTGGAAAGATTCCAGACCTTCGGCGTCGAGCGTCCGGTAGCCGCTGTCGCCCGGCTTGAGTCCGCAGAGGACGGAAAGTTCCCGCGCGAGGTCTTCGCCGGGGTTCACCGCGGGCAGCGGAAAAAAGGTCTCGATGATGTCGAGGGCGGAATTCCGGCTGGCAATGCCGAGGCTAAAGGCGATCACTGCTTCGCTCCGATAATCGGGAACTGTTCGGGAGAGCGATTGTATACGATTGGACCCGTTAGCGGGCTGCGAGCTTTTCGGCGATTCCGGCCTCGATCCGGTCCTGCAGGGATTGCGCCATGGCCGCGTCATGCAAGGGCCTGCCGTCGCCGCCGGCGATGAAGAACAGGTCTTCGACGCGTTCGCCGAGCGTGGTGATCCGCGCGTCCTTCAGGCTGATGCCGAATTCGGCGAACACCTGGCCCACGCAGGCAAGAATTCCCGGCTGGTCCGGACAATTGATTTCCAGCGTGGAATAGTCCTTGCCCGGAGAGTTGAACAAGGTCGCGCGCACATGGCGGCCAAAGCCCGTTTTCCGGCGGCTGCGGTGATATTCCGGGCTCGGCATCAGACTGCCCGGATTGTCGAGATGCCTGAGTAGCATGGAGCGAATTTCCGCCACCCGTTTCGGATCGCTGCCGACCGGATTGCCGTCGGCCTCGAGCACGGTATAGGTGTTCGCGCATTGGCCGCTGCTTGAAGTGAAGATCCGCGCGCTTTGCACGTTCAGTTTCAGGCGCTCGAAAGCCACCGTGCTGTTGGCGAACAGGTAATCCGCATCGCGCGTATACGTGAAAACCAGGGTGGCGCCTTCTTCGGGCGCGTCCTCCGACATTTCACGCAGGGATACGAGGGGTTTGTCGCTGGCGTGATCGATGATCGCCCGGGTATGCCAGCAGATGTTGTCGACCGATTCACGCACGAAATATTCGTCGTTCATTTGCGCCCAGACGGCGGCGATGCCCGCCTTGGTCAAACCGCCGGCGCGCAGCAGTTCCCTGGCCGACTCCTTCTTGTCGGCGATGCGTTCGCCGCGGTCGCGCGGGTTCTCGAGGCCGAGGCGCAAGGCGCGCCGCGTATGCTGATACAGGTTGCGCAGCAAGGTGGCGCGCCAGGAATTCCACAATTCGGGGTTGGTGGCGCGAATGTCGCAAACGGTCAGCGCATAGAGGTAGTCGAGATGCAACTTGTCGCCTACCGCGTTGGCGAAATCGTGAATCACTTCCGGATCGTCGATATCCCTGCGCTGGGCGGTCATCGACATGAGCAGGTGATTCTCGACCAGCCAGGACACGAGCTTGGCGTCCCAGGCGCTGAGCCGGTGTCGGCGACAGAAGTTCTCCGCGTCGGTCTTGCCCAGGATCGAATGGTCGCCGCCGCGGCCCTTGGCGATATCGTGATAGAGCCCGGCGATATAGAGCAAGGCGATTTTCGGCAGGCTCTTGTAGATCTGGGCGATGATCGGGAATTCCTTTTCGGCCTCGGGCAGGGCCAGCCGGCGCATGTTCTGCACCACCTGCAGACTATGGGCGTCCACGGTGTAGATGTGGAAAAGGTCGTGTTGCATCTGGCCCATGATCTTGCCGAATTCGGGCAGATAGCGGCCGAGGATGCCGTAACGCGCCATGCGCCGCAGTTGGGTGACGAGTTGATGCGGCGAATGCAGCAGTTCCATGAACATGCTGACATTGCGGATGTCGTTGCGGAACTTGCGGTCGATCAATTTGCGATGTTCTCGCAGCAGCCGTATCGTCGAAGCGCGGATGCCCTGGATCTGCGGGTTGTTGGCCAGCAGCACGAATACCTCGAGCAGGGCCGAAGGCGTATTGCGGAAGACCTTCTCCGAACGCGCTTCGAGGTAGCCGTTGCGCACGCGGAAGCGGCGGTTCAACTCGACGATGGCGTCGCGCCTGCCGCCGCGCAGGATCGCTTCGTCCAGATGTTGCAGCAGCATGTCGTTGAGGCCGCGCAGGTTGCCTACCGCGCGGTAATACTGCTGCATCAGTTTTTCCACGCCGAGACTCTCCTTGTCGTCGCGGTAGTCGAACATCGCCGCCAGGGCGCGCTGCTTGTCGAAGCGCAGGCGGTCCTCCCGGCGGCCTTCGAGCATGTGCATGCCGTAACGCAGTTTCCAGAGGAAATGCCGGCCGCGCATCAGCATGATGTGCTCGCCCCGCGTCAGGAAGCCGAGATCCATCATGTCGCGGAACGAGTCGGCGCCGTAATGCCGTTTCGCCACCCAGGCGATGGTCTGGATGTCGCGCAGACCGCCGGGGGAAGTCTTGATATTGGGTTCGAGCGCGTAATCGATGTCGTGATACTTCTCGTGCCGGTCGATCTGTTCGTCCCATTTGGCGCGCAGGAATTTCTTGGTCGGCCAGATAGAGCGGGGGCCCGTGGCGGCCAGCATCTTTTCGTGCAGGTCTTCCGGGCCGGCCAGGGTGCGCGATTCCATCAAGGTGGTGGCGATCGTGATATCGTCCCGCGCGCCGGCCTTGCATTGGCGAATCGAGCGCACGCTCTGGCCGATATCGAGGCCGATGTCCCAGAGCATGGCGGTGAAGCGGGCGATACTTTCGTGAAAGACGGTCTGCCGCGACCCGCGCGTCAGGATCAGCAGGTCCACGTCGGAATGCGGCAACAATTCTCCGCGGCCGTATCCGCCCACCGCGAGCAGGCTGATATTTTTCGTATCGGGCCAGGGCTGCCGTTCCCAGATCGCGATCAGCACCTGGTCGATCAGCCAGGCCCTGGCCGCGACGATTTCGCCGATACGCCGGTTCGCGAGGTAGTATTCGTCGAGTTTCTTTCCCGCGGCCGCCAACGCATCACGGATCAGCGCAACCTCGTCACCGCCCTCATCAAGAGCGGTTTTCAGGGCCGCGACGTCGAGCAAGGCGCGCCTGGAAACCGATCTGTCTCTCGTTGGCGTTGGCGCCGGCGCCGGGCGCGACCCGGCCGCGGCCGTCATCTTTCTTCGTCGCGCAAGGTAAGCACTTCGCAGCCATCGTCCAATATGGCGATGGTGTGCTCCCATTGCGCGGACAGGCGGCGGTCACGCGTGGTTACGGTCCAGCCGTCCTTGCTGGAAAGGCGGGTATGGCGGGACCCCGCGTTGAGCATGGGCTCGATGGTAAAGGTCATGCCCGGCTGCAGTTCGACTCCGGTGCCCGGCGCGCCGTAGTGCAGCACCTGGGGATCTTCGTGAAAGCCGCGGCCGATGCCGTGACCGCAATATTCGCGCACGATGCCGTAATGATTCGCTTCTCCGTGCTGCTGGATGACATGGCCGATGTCGCCGAGGCGATTGCCGGGCCGGGCGGCTTCGATGCCCTTGAACAGGCACTCCCGGGTCACCCGCACCAGGCGCCGGGCGTGCTCCTTCGCCTTGCCGACCAGGAACATCTTGCTGGTGTCGCCGTGATAGCCGCCCTTGATCACCGTGATGTCGATATTGATGATGTCGCCGCTCTTCAGGATCTTGCCGTCGCTGGGAATGCCATGACAGACGACGTGATTGACCGAAGTGCAGATCGACTTGGGAAAGCCCTTGTAATTCAGCGGCGCCGGAATCGCGTCCTGCTTGTCGACGATGTGCCGGTGGCAGATGCGGTCGAGTTCGCCGGTGGAGACGCCCGGCTGCACGTACTCCCCGATCATTTCCAGCACTTCCGCGGCGAGCCGCCCTGCCACCCGCATCTTGTCGATTTCGGCGGGGGATTTCAGATGTATTTCCATGAATCGGGGCGCGTCCGGGTTACCAGCCAGACGGCGATTGTAAATCAACCGCAGGTTTATCTGCGAGACCTGTTGTGATATAAAGCGACGCGCCCGGAGCGGGGCAGACCCGCGCCGGCGCAGGCAGTACCGAAATTAATGTCGCACACGCACCGTCACATGTGCTCCGGGTGCTTTTACCAGGCCGGACGCCGGTCGGATGAGAGTTGAGCCATGGGGTGTGTGGAGGCCTAACCCGAAGGAAACAGATATGTCCGTAAGTATGAAAGAAATGCTGCGCGCGGGCGTGCATTTCGGCCACCAGTGCCGTTACTGGAATCCCAAGATGGAGCCGTACATCTTCGGCTCCCGCAACAAGATCCACATCATCAATCTCGAAACCACGCTGCCGGCGCTCACCGGCGCGCTGCAGCAGGTCACCGAGTTCGCTTCCCGGGGCAAGAAGATCCTGTTCGTCGGCACCAAGCGCGCCGCCGCGAGGATCGTTCAGCGGGAAGCGGAACGTTGCGAGATGCCCTATGTCAACCATCGCTGGCTTGGCGGCATGCTCACCAACTACAAGACCATCCGGGGTTCGATCCGCCGGCTCAAGGAACTCGAGGAGCAGGAACAGGACGGCACCTTCGAGCGCATGACCAAGAAGGAAGCGCTGATGCTGATGCGGGCGCGAAAGAAGCTTGAGCGCAGTATCGGCGGGATCAAGGAAATGGGCGGACTGCCGGACGCCCTGTTCGTGATCGACGTCGATCACGAGCGCATCGCCGTCACCGAAGCGAACAGCGTGAAGATTCCCGTGATCGGCGTGGTCGACACGAATGCCGACCCGGACGGCGTCCAGTACGTCATTCCCGGCAACGATGACGCAATCCGCGCCATCGAGTTGTACGCCACCGCGGTGGCCGACGCCTGTCTCGAAGGCCGCAAGCGCGCGGCGTCGCTCGAACCCGGCGGCGAGTTCATCGAGATCGATGAAGACCCGGCGCCTGAAGTCGAAAAACCCCCGGCCAAGGTCAGACGCAAGAAGCCGGCAGCGGAAACCGCGCCGGAGCCCGAGCCCGAGCCTGAACCGGAACTTGAATCCGAACCGGAAGCAGCCGAAGCGGGCGCGGCCGAAGGCGATCCCGAACAAACCGAGTCGGCCGAACAGTCCGGGGAGCCCGCGGCGGAACCCGAAACCGCGGAGCCCGAAGCCGAGCAAGCTGAAACTGCGGAACCCAAATCTGGGGAAGAGGATTCCATTGACATTGAGCTGATCCTTTCCTGCCTGAATAAAACGAAAATTCGTTGCACGTACAGCGCAGTTGGAAGTGTGTTGGGAGTTGATGCCAAGTCAGTCGGGGCGCTTCTCGGTGAGAAACGTCCCGAGGCTTCCTGGGTGGTCAGTAAAGCAAAACACGAGCCGAGTGGTTATTCCGAAGAGCAGAAGCACCCGGATCTGTTCACCAACCCTGAAGTTGTTGATAGCGAAGATGAAATGAGAGCACTGCTCGCCAAGTGCAAACAAGAGCAGTCATGACTGAAACTGAGGTCAATTAAGTAGGGGACTTAGGCCATATGGCACAGATAACAGCGAGCATGGTCAGGGAACTGCGGGAACGCACCGGCCTGGGCATGATGGATTGCAAGAAGGCGCTGGTGGAAGTCGCCGGCGACATGGAGCAGGCAATCGAACACCTGCGCAAGTCAAGCGGCCTGAAAGCGGCGAAGAAAGCCGAACGCGTCGCGGCCCAGGGCGTGGTGCTTGCCCGGCTGGCGGAGGACGGCAGCCGCGGCGTCCTGGTGGAAGTGAACTGCGAGACCGATTTCGTCGCCAAGGACGAAAATTTCCTGGCTTTTGCGGAACAATGCCTGGCGGCGGCCTTCGCCGACCCGGATCTGGATGCGGCAGCGCTGCTGGCCGGCGGCCTCGACGACCGGCGCCAGAAACTGATTCAGAAGATCGGCGAAAACGTCAACCTGCGCCGGGTCGCCCATGTGACCGCAGACGCCGGCGGCAGGGTAGGCGACTATGTGCATGGCAATCGCAGGATCGGCGTGCTGGTTTCCCTGAGCGGCGGCGATGAGTCGCTCGCCCGCGATGTCGCCATGCATGTGGCGGCGATGAATCCGCTGGTCGTCCGCGGCGACGACGTGCCGCAGGAAGTTCTTGCCAAGGAATCCGAAATCTATGCCGCCCAGGCCCGGGAATCCGGCAAGCCCGAGGCCATCATCGAAAAGATGATCTCAGGGCGTTTGCGCAAGTTTGTCGCCGAGGTCAGTCTCCTGCAGCAGCCTTTCGTCAAGAATCCCGATGAAAGCGTCGGCGATCTGGTGCGTGGCGCCGGCGCCGACGTGACGCGGATCCTGCGCTTTGAGGCGGGCGAAGGCATGGAAAAGAAACAGGAAGATTTCGCCGCCGAAGTCGCCGCGCAACTTGAGGCCGGCTGAACGGAGAACCGCGCATGCCCGCGAACCGGGACCAGGCCGGATCAGGCGCAAGATACCGCCGCATATTACTGAAACTGAGCGGTGAAGCCCTCAGCGGCGGCGCCGGTTTCGGCATTGACGCAGAAGTGCTGCGCGGCATGGCCGAACAGGTCGGCGAAATCATCGGGCTCGGGGTGCAGACCGGCATAGTCATCGGCGGCGGCAACCTGTTCCGCGGCGTCAGCGGCCAGGCCAGCGGCGTGGACCGGATCACCGGCGACCACATGGGGATGCTCGCCACGATCATGAATTCCCTCGCCTTGCGCGACGCCCTGGAAAACGCCGGAACGCCGGCCCGCATCCAGGCGGCCAGAGGCATCGAAGGCGTCGTCGAGCAATTCGAGCGCCATGCCGCGATTCGCCACCTGGAAGAGGGCAGGGCCGTCATCTTTTCCGGAGGCACGGGCAATCCCCTGTTCACCACCGACTCCGCCGCCTGCCTGCGGGGAATCGAAATCGGCGCGGAAATCATCTTCAAGGCGACCCGGGTGGACGGCGTATATTCCGCGGATCCGGAGCGGGACCCGAAAGCGGCCAAATTCGATGCATTGGGTTATGATGCGGTCATCCGGGACCAGCTTGGCGTCATGGACCTGACCGCGATCTGCCTGGCCCGGGATAACGGCATGCCGATCAGGGTGTTCGATATGACCCGGCGCGGCGCATTGCGCGAGAATATCGCGGGCAAGCCCAACGGCACTCTCATCAGTTGAGACCGGAGGCGGGAGATGATCGAGGAAATCATGCAGGACGCGGAAGAGCGGATGGGCAAAAGCGTCCACGCGCTGGATAACGCGTTCAAGCGGATCCGCACCGGACGGGCGCACCCGGCGATTCTCGATAGTGTCATGGTTTCCTATTACGGCGCCGAAACCCCGCTCAGCCAACTCGCCGCCATCCACGTGGAAGAGGGCCGTTCGCTGCTGATCGCGCCTTGGGAAAAGTCCATTATCGGCGATATAGAGAAAGCGATTCTCAAGTCCGACCTCGGCCTGAATCCTTCGAACAACGGCGACTCCATCCGCGTGCCGATGCCGCCGCTGACCGAAGAAACCCGCCGCGAATACGGCAAGCAGGCCAGGCACGAGGCCGAATCCGCCCGGGTGGCGATCCGCAATATCCGGCGTGACGCCAATTCCGACTTCAAGGAACTCGCCAGGGAAAAGGAAATCAGCGAGGACGAAGCCCGCCGCGCCGAAGACCGGATGCAGAAGTTGACCGACAAGTATGTCGACATCGTCGATGTCGCATACAAGTCGAAAGAATCCGACCTGCTGTCCATGAACTGACCGGCCGCTTGCCCGCCATATTGGGTCCGAGTAATGACATCCGGCCAAGCCAGATACCTGCCCGAACATATCGCCATCATCATGGACGGCAACAATCGCTGGGCCAAGGGCAGGGGATTGCCGGTCAAGACCGGTCACCGGCATGGAGCGGCTACCGCGAGGAAAATCGTGTTCTCCTGCGTGCGCCGCAAGATTCCCTGCCTGACGCTGTTCGCGTTCAGCAGCGAAAACTGGATGCGGCCCTCCCACGAGGTGCAAGGCCTCATGGCGCTTTTCCTGTCGGTGCTGCGGCGCGAGGAAATCAACCAGTTGCACAAGGCCAACGTGCGCTTGTCCTTCATCGGCAACCGCGAGTCCTTTTCCGCCCGGATTCAGGACAGCATGGCGGAAGTCGAGGAACTGACCCGGGACAATTCCGGCACCAGGGTTACCGTGGCCGCCGATTACGGCGGCCGCTGGGACATCGCCAACGCCATGCGCCTGATCGCCGCAGAGGTCCGCGACAGCGGCCTGAGCACCGATTCGATCGATATCGACCTGGTGCATTCCTTCACCCAGTTGAGCGAGTTGCCCGAACCCGACCTCTGCATCCGCACCGGCGGCGAACGCCGAATCAGCAATTTTCTGCTCTGGCAGTTCGCCTACACCGAATTCTACTTCACCGAATGCCTCTGGCCCGATTTCGACGAAACCGAATTGCAGCAGGCGATCGACGATTTCGCCAGCCGGCAGCGGCGATTCGGCGGGCACGCCTCATGAACGCGGCGCGATTCGCGAGGTCCGCCCCATGCTGAAGCAGCGGGTCATCACGGCGGTGGTGCTGATCGCCGCCTTCGGCGCGGCCACAATTGCGCTGCCGCCGTTCTGGTTCGCGCTGCTGATCAGCGCCGTCATACTCGCCGCGGGCCGCGAGTGGAGCGGGCTGCTCGGCGGGGATTCCTCAATGGCAAGACCCGTCTACCTGATGGTGATCTTCGTGGCGGGCTTCGCGTTGTTCGATTGGTTGGGAATCTCTCCGTCGAGGGACTTTCCGGAACCGGCCGGCACGGCAATCGTGCTCGGACTTGGACTCGCGTTCTGGCTGTCGGTGTTTTTCCTGCTGCTTGGCTATCCGGACAACCGCAAGCGCTGGGACAGCGCCAGAATAATCGCCGTGATGGGACTTTTCGCACTGCTGCCGGGCCTGATCGGCATCGTCTACCTGAAATACCTGGATCCAACGGGGCATCTCGTGCTGGCCCTGGTGATTCTGGTGGCGGCGGTCGATATCGGCGCCTACTTCGCCGGACGACGTTTCGGCAGGCGGCAGCTCGCGCCGGAAATCAGTCCGAAGAAGACCTGGGAAGGCGTCTGGGGCGGCAGCGCGCTCAGCATCGCCATCGCCGTCGCGTTCGTCTGGACGATGCACCGCTGGCTGCGGCC
>CAZUSL010000147.1:0-1532 GCA_964622925.1 uncultured Pseudohongiella sp.
AGCTACGTCAAGGTCAAGTCATAAAAGGCACGGGGGGCCATCCAGGATGAAGTTCTCAATCGACATCGACTGCACGCCCGAGGAGGCGCGCGCCTTTTTCGGGCTTCCGCCGGTCGAACAGATGAACGCGGCGATCATGAAGCAGGTCGAGGAGCGGATGATGGATTATCTGGGCTCCGCGGACCCTGAAGCCCTCGCCAAGAATTGGCTGCCGGGCGGGCTGGATGCATTCGAGCAGATGCAGAAAGCCTTTCTGGCGCAATTCACCGCGGCGGGTGCGGACAAGAAGAAGGACTGATCCCGGTCAACATTCCCGTTAACATCCGTTTATACGCCATCAATACCGCATTCACCCGCTCTCGATAGCGCCCTGCTATACTGCCCGGCATAGGAGGTCGGCGATCGCCCTCCTTCAGGTCGAATTTCCGGCCTGACCATGGAAACGAATTCATTTGATGCATTTCAGCTAACGCAAATTCCCCCCCAATGAACTTTCCGCCGGAGTTTCGGATACCGAAATTCGGGTTCTTTTTTTGGCGTTGGGGAGCACCCCTAGATCGGGTCATGTTTTGACGGAACCACGGCGGGGTTTCGTCAAAACATGACCCGATCTATTTCAATAGTGTAGAGCCGATCAACTCCCGCAGGACGCCGACGCGATCGACGATCTCCTGGCGGATCGACTCTCGCAGCGGACCGTCATTGCCGGCTGCTTCGCACACCCTTTCCAACTCGGCCGCCGCTTCGCCCAATTCCGCAAACCCGAACGTCGCGGCATTCCCCGCGAGCTTATGGGCGGCCCGCAGGATGCGTTCCACCGTCTCACCGTCGCGTCCCGAAGCCGAGGCGAGCGCGTCGCGATAACCTTCCATTTCCTTCAGGCGCTCGTCCAGCCGCCCTGCATAGGCCTTGCGGAGCGCCTCGAATTTCTCGGCAAATTTCGCTTCCGGATCGCTCGTGGCCTGCCGCCAGATTTCACGAAGCTGGCCGGAAATGGCCATGGGATCGAACGGTTTAGCGATGACCCCGGCGGCGCCCATATCGAGGAATCGCCGCAGCTCCGACGGCATGGCCTTGGCCGTCACGAACACCACCGGGATATCACTCAGCCCGCCGATCTCCTTCATCGCCTCGAGTGTTGCCGGACCGTCCAGGCCAGGCATCATCACGTCCAGGAGGATCAACTGAGGCTCGAATTGCGGGCCCTTTTCGAGCGCTTCCTGCCCGGACGCGCATCCTTCGACCGTAAAGCCGCCGACCGTCTCCAGCGCCAGCCGGGCGACCTGCCGGATATCGCTTTCATCGTCCACGTGCAGGATACGGTTCAGTTCGCTGTCGGCCACGTTCCTTACCCTCTGCCTGCTTCAACGGTTTGGCGCCCGGCTGCCGCACCCGGCGCGTCGAGCCGGTCGGCGCCTTGATCTTCATCGCCACGATCTGCCGTCCGGTGACGGGAAACACCTGGTTCGCAAATTTCGATCACCGGTAAAGGCGCCATAATGCCCATGTTAAAGTGTGTTAAATATGTTAAT
>CAZUSL010000148.1:0-3275 GCA_964622925.1 uncultured Pseudohongiella sp.
TATCTGGTAGATGGCGAGAACATCAGCGCGAGCATCGAGGGAATCGGCACGCTGACGCACAGAATCGTCGCCGAGCGCGATATTCCGGCTGATCTGTCCGGCGCGCAATTGCCCCCGACCGCCACTTACCGCGACCGCTAGTTACTGAAGGGGTTCTGGAAAACAATGGGTGCCGGCCGGAATCATCCGGCCGGCGCTCTTTTCGTTTTGGTCAACGAACGAGGTTGATGGTCACCGTGGCCGGCTCCCCGTCGGCTCTCAGGCCGTAATACTCCACGCGGTACCGGTTGCCGGCGTAGACCTCGCCACGCGTAGTCCCTTCGAAGAACGGCCGGTTGATGCCGAGATTGCCCAGGGAGAGCAGTTGCCCTGGTTCCAGTTGCTTGCCGTAGGTCTGCAGGTGATCCCGAAGCCATCTGACCACGTCGATGGGCCGATACCAGTCCGCCATCGAGCGCCGCTCGACCACGCTGCCGTTCTCGTCTAGCACGGCATATTCCATGTTGTTCAGCCGTTCCAGCCACTCTTCTGTCGGCTCGATGGGAACGGGTTCGCCGGTCAAGGCGATTCGGCTCGTCATGTTTCCGACCACGGCTCGGGCCATGGCGTTGTCGTCGGGCTCGGTGGTCGGGTCCGGCACCTCGGCGAACGGAACGAAGGCGTCGAGCGCGGCGAGTATTTCGAGGTCGGTCCGCGCCTCGTTGATGGACTCGCTGCCAACGCGAAAGGCGAAGTCGGCTTCGAGGAAACTTCCCGCTCCCATCTCGTCGACCTGGACCGCGGCGCCGTCGCTCACGAACATGCCGGACAGCATCTGCGCCCTGATGCCGCCGGGCGGAAAATACGGACTGCTGGGGCCGGGGTTGTGTCCGCCCGTCTTGTAGCCCACTACCTCTCCCCAGGTCGGGCGCAGCATCTCCACCAGTTCGTCCTGCCAGCGATACGCCTCTTCCAGCGACAACTCGGGCGCAAAAGGACGTATTGCCCTGACGTTGAGAAAGTCGTCCAGCATCGCTTCGACAGCGGCGCGAACTTCCGCCTCGTCCGCGTTCACGGGCGAGTCAGCTTGGCTTAAAACGCTTCCCGCACAAGCCATTCCGGCCAGCAACGCACAAACCCGGAACCATGAGAGGTCGAGTCCGAGCACGTTTCAGGCCCTTTGACCCAGATCGTGCACATAATCGGGTCCGATCGATTCGATATCGACGGTTCCGCTGCCGCGCATGGCGATCAGCAACTCGCGGT
Source organism: uncultured Pseudohongiella sp. (assembly GCA_964622925.1). Lineage (GTDB taxonomy): Bacteria > Pseudomonadota > Gammaproteobacteria > Pseudomonadales > Pseudohongiellaceae > UBA9145. The sequence goes on from CAZUSL010000148.1 coordinate 1,246, forward strand.
TCAGCAGGTCCAGAACCCGTTCCACGCCCGCCTGCCCGAAGGCGCCCAGCCCGAAACAATAAGGCCTGCCGATTCCCACCGCGGAGGCGCCCAGGGCAAGGGCCTTGAAAACATCGGTGCCGCGGCGGAAGCCGCCGTCGATCACGATGGGAATGCGTCCGTTTACGGCGGCTGCGACTTCCGGCAGGCATTCAATGGTGCCTCTGCCCGTTTCGGTCGCTCTGCCGCCGTGATTCGAAACCACGATGCCGTCCGCGCCGCTCTGCACCGCCATGGCGGCATCGAAAGCGACCTCGACGCCCTTGATGATCACCTTCATGTCGGTAACTTCCTTCATGCGCCCGATCACTTCCCAGGTCATGGCGGGATTGTTCAAACTTGCTCCCTGCATATCCAGACCATCGAACATCGGCTTTAGCTGTCCCGTATGGCAGACGGTACAATCCCGCGTATCGGAACGGGTCATTCGCGCCTGGGTTTCGGTATTTCGCCCGCCGGGCAGATCGATGGTCAGGCACACCGCGGTGCATCCCGCCGCTTCCGCCCGTTGTAACATCTGCACGGTATTTTCCCAGCGATTCGTTGCATACAGTTGATGCCAGATCGGCGCCCCGCGAGCCTCAGCCACCGCCTCGACGGAAGTCGATGACTGCGTGGACAGAATCAAGTGATGCCCTTTCGCTCTGGCAGCCCTCGCCGAGCCCAATTCCGCTTCGGCGTGGTAGGCGCCCTGGCTTGCCACCGGGCAAAGTACGATCGGTGATCCGGTCTCGGTGCCCAGCAGATCGATCGATGTGTCTACATCGCTTACGTCGACAAGCCGCCGCGGTTTTATCTGAAAACGACTGAAGCCTTCGCGATTCGCGCGAATCGTCTCGTCGCTGTCCACGCCTGTCGCCAGGTAGCCGAAATGGGCGGGCGGCAATTTCTCCCGCGCCAATGCCTCCATTTCGAAAACGTTGATGACTTCGCTGGGGTCGGTCAGTCGTTCTCCCAGTGTTTCCTCCACTTCCTGGGCGAAAGCGGAAAAATTGGTGAGCAACGGACTGGCTGCCAGATACTTGAGAAACTGTCGGCGATGGGTCATGCGAAACTCCCGGAAAACAGGTTGAGTGGTCAATCCCTCGCACTCTACGCGCTACCGGTTGCCGGTGTAAACCTCGCTCAGTGGAATAACGCCCGGGGGGCGTGACAAGCGGGACGAATGCGGATAGCCTCAGCGGAAAGTAGTCTAGCAACCGAATGATTCTCCTGAAAGGCCTGCCCGGCTCCCCCTACACCCGGAAAATGCTCAGCCTGTTGCGATACCGGCGGTTGCCCTACCGGTATCTGCACGCTCGACACGGTGAGACCAGAGGACTCCCGCAACCCAAAGTGAATCTTATCCCCGTCTTTTATTTCCAGAACGATGACGGCAAGTGGGAGGCGCAAATCGATTCAACGCATATCCTTCGCCGGCTTGAAAACGAACATGCCGGCCGCTCGGTTATCCCGGAAAACTCCGTGCTTCGCTTTCTCGATTACCTGCTTGAAGACTACGCCGACGAATGGCTGACCAAGGCGATGTTTCACTACCGCTGGCACTTCGAGGCTGACGCGGAAATGGCTGCCAGGATTCTTCCCTATTGGGGGGATATCACCGCGCCCGACAAGTCGCTCGCGGAGGCATCGGAACAATTCGGCCGGCGTCAGATCGATCGCCTATACGTGGTGGGTTCCAATGAAACGACAGCGCCGATAATCGAGGCCAGCTACCAGCGTTTTCTGCGACTGTTCGCCGGGCATCTCGAACGCTATCCGTTCCTCATGGGCAAACGGCCCGGCGCCTCGGACTTTGCCGTATTCGGCCAACTCACTCAACTGGCCCAATTCGATCCGACTTCGTCCGGCATAACATTGCAACAGGCTCCGCGAGTCTATTCGTGGGTCTCACTCACTGAAGATCTGTCCGGCCTGGAACCTGAACCGCAACACTGGTTCCCGGACGCCGACATGCCGCAAACCCTGTTGGCATTGCTCAAGGAAATGGG
>CAZUSL010000149.1:0-15983 GCA_964622925.1 uncultured Pseudohongiella sp.
GTGAATACGTCCCTGTACGCTTCGGCCCCGACATCCATGTCGGGGACGCCCGCTAAACCCCGCACTACCCGCCGGCGACTCACGCCGTTGAAGAATTCTCCCACCGAGCGTAATACACGGATTTGAAGTATGCTCCGTTGCGTATGATCGAGCTACGCAACGTCAGTAAGAGCTACGATAACGGCGCGACGCTGGCGGTCGCCGGCGTAAATCTCAAGATCGAAAAAGGCGAATTGCTGGGTCTCATCGGCGAGTCCGGCTGCGGCAAGACCACCACGCTCAAGATGATCAACCGGCTCGAAGAAGCCGACGCCGGGCAGGTTCTCGTCGGCGGCCGCGATGTCATGGATCGCAATCCCCAGGTGCTGCGGCGCAATATCGGTTATGTCTTCCAGGGCATCGGTCTCTTTCCCCATTACACCGTCATGGAAAACGTCGCGGCCGTGCCGCGGCTCCTGCAATGGACCCGGGAAGAGACCGATCGCCGCTGCCGCGAGGCGCTCGAACTCGTCGGCCTGCCGGCGGAGGAATACGGTGAGCGCAATCCGATGCAACTATCCGGCGGCCAGCAGCAACGGGTCGGCGTTGCCCGGGCGCTGGCGGCTTCGCCTGAAGTCGTCCTCATGGACGAACCTTTCGGCGCCCTCGATCCGGTTACCAGGGGACAATTGCGGGACGAATTCAGGGCGATCCAGCGCAAGCTCGACCTGACCGTTATCCTGGTCACCCACGACATGATGGAAGCCCTGCTGCTCGCCGACCGCATCGCGGTCATGAAGGAAGGCGAGGTGCTGCAGGTCGGCACGCCCCACGAATTGCTCATGGAGCCCGAACACGGTTACGTCAGCGAAATGGTGGAAATGCCCCGTCAGGAAGCGGTCCGGCTCGATCGCCTGATCCGGGAGGAGAGCGCCCTGCCATGATCAGCGACAATCTGCGCGAACAGTTGCTGCTCCTGCCCGAATATCTCGAAGGGCATCTGCTGCTGACCCTGATCGCCCTGAGTCTCGGCATCGCCGTCAGCGTGCCCCTGGGCATTCTCGCCAACCGGCAACCCGTGCTGAAACGCCCCTTGCTGATTTCCGTCAGCGTCTTGCAGACGATTCCGAGCGTAGCCATTCTCGCCTTGACAGTCGCCGCCCTCGGCGGCCGCATCGGCCTCCTGCCGGCCCTTGTCGCGCTCTTGCTCTACAGCATGCTGCCGATCGTGCGCAATACCGTCACCGGCCTGGAAACCGTCGCCGACGATGTGGTCGAAGCCGCTCGCGGCATCGGCATGTCGCGCACCCAGATTCTCACGCGCGTACGGTTGCCGCTGGCCCTGCCGGTGATCATCGCGGGCATCCGCACCGCCGCCGTCTGGACGGTCGGGCTGGCAACGCTTTCTACTTTGGTCGGCGCCACCAGTCTCGGCAACTACATATTCACCGGCCTGCAGACGCGCAACCTGGTCGCGGTCACCGTAGGCAGCATCGCCGCCGCGGTCATGGCGGTGATTCTCGACGCCATGATCGGCGGTATCCAGTGGCTTACGGAAAATCGCAATAACGAGGAGGTCGCCGGCCGCTACCGCCGTGTTTTCGCCGCCGTTGCCGGCGCGGTCCTGCTCGGCGCCGGCGTATCCGCCTGGAGCCTGCTGCCCGAACCCGAAGCGGATTTCGTGGTCGGCGGCAAGGGTTTCACCGAACAGCACATCATCGCAGGCCTGCTGGCCCAAGAACTCATCGATGCGGGCTTTCGCGTCGACCAGCGTCTCGGCCTCGGCACCCAGGTGATCTACGAAGCCACGGCCAACGACACAGTCGACGCCTATCTCGAATACAGCGGTACGGTCTGGGCGAACATAATGGACCGGAACGACAATCCGGGCCGGGCCCAGGTACTGGCCGAAGTCGTCGACTTCGTCGAGACCACCGGCGGCATGACCGTGATCGGCGAGTTCGGCTTCCAGAACCTGTACGCCCTCGCCATGCGCAAGGATCGGGCGGCCGAACTCGGCGTGAACTCGATCGAAGACCTGATACCAGTCGCCCGGCAGCTCACGGCCGGCGGCGACCTCGAGTTCTTCGGCCGCCCCGAATGGATCTCGGTGCGCGATACCTATGGCATCGACTTCGCCCGGAAACTCACTTTCGACACGACCTTGATGTACACCGCCGTCGACGAGCGCCAGGTGGATCTCATTACCGCCTATACCAGCGACGGCAGAATCGCCCATTTCGACCTGCTCGTGCTCGAAGACCCCCGCAACGCCATGCTGCCTTACGACGGTTTTCTGCTGGCTTCCGGGGAGGCGGCGCAAAATCCCGATTTCATCGCGGCCCTGGCCGATCTCCCGGGCCGCATCCCCGACGCAGTCATGCGCGAGGCCAATCGCATCGTCGACGTCGAAGGCCGCTCGGTCAGCGAAGCCGTGGCATACCTGCGCGGCGCGATTCACGGTGTGGATTGAGCGGTGGCACGGGGTTCGAAACAGGCAACTTCCGAAGAAGCCGCCCATGTGCCGCAAGGCATGCCGGCGCTTGATCTCGGTGGCCGAGCCTATTCCTTTTTCGAATTCTGGCCTTCCTGGCTGATGTATATTCCGGTGGCGGCGCTCTGGCTGCTGCTGGCCCTGCGCCATCGCAGCATCAGCCTGCCGCTGATTGCAAGCCCGGCGGTGCCCCTGTCGGGCATGGTCGGCGTGCCGAAGTCCGCAATTCTGAAACTTGCCGGGGAATCGGCAAACCGTTCGATCCTGCCGTGGATCGTGTTCGAAACCGGCGGCGAATCGCCGCCCGTTCAACGCGAACGCGCGGAAGCCGCCATGGCCGCTGCGGGATTGTCATTTCCCGTGGTCGGCAAGCCTGATATCGGTTGTCGCGGCGCCGGCGTCAAGTTGTTGCGCGACGGCGCCGCGCTCGAATCCTGCCTGGAAGGTTTCCCGGCCGGCGGTGCGCTGATGCTGCAGCGATTGAGCGACTTCGAAGCGGAAGCCGGGGTGTTTTACGTGCGCGACCCGGTGACCGAGCAGGGCCGGATAACCTCGCTGACGCTGAAGTACACGCCCTATGTCGTCGGCGACGGCGTGCATACCCTGGCCGAACTCGTGGCGGCCGACCCGCGTGCGGGCGGTGTGCCGCATCTTTACGAAGAGCGCAACGCCGAACATTGGCATGAGGTGATTCCCGCCGGCAATCCCTGGCGACTCGTATTTTCGGCAAGCCATTGCCGCGGCGCGGTATTCCGCAACGGCGGCCATCTCGTCACCACGGAACTGACTCGGGCGCTGGATCGAATTTTCGACGATATTCCGGGTTTCTATTACGGCCGGCTCGATATCAAGTTCCGCGATGTCGAAAGCCTGCAGGCGGGCCGCGATCTGCAAATCGTCGAAATCAACGGCGCAAGTTCCGAATCGATCCATATCTGGGATCGTCGCACCGGATTTTTCGACGCCGTAAAAACGCTATTGCAGCAATATCGAACGCTATTTAAACTTGGAGCAGCGCACAAGAAACGCGGCTGCAAACCGCCCGGCTTATGGTCGCTCTACAAAGCGTGGCGCCACGAGTTGCAACTGGTTAAGCGGTATCCCGCCAATGACTAATCCCTGCCGCCTGAATTTCAAACCGCGGGCGTTGGCCGTGCTTGCCGAAAAGCTGCTGGGTCTGGGCCAGTTGGGGGACATTTACGATGCCCGGCCCCATGGATTGAATCCGGAAGATTTTCTGCAATATTCGCTCGATTCGCTCGGCGTCAGCCTCAGGATCCACAACGAACATCACCTGGAGCAGATTCCGCGCGAAGGTCCGCTGCTGATCGTGGCCAATCACCCGCTGGGCGGTCTGGAAGGCATCGCCCTTGCCAGGATATTGCTCAGGATCCGGCCCGATCTGCAGGTGCTGACGAACGAACTGCTGCGGCGCATACCCGAACTGGCGCCGCTCTTCATCGGCGTCGACGTATTGTCGTCCGATGCGGCCGGCGGCAACGTCAAGGGCGTCAAGCAAGTGCACAGGCACTTGCATGGCGGCGGGGCGGTGCTGCTTTTCCCGGCGGGCATGGTATCGGCGATCGAATTGCGCGAACGCCGCATCCAGGACCGCAAATGGAACCGGCTGGCGGGGCAATTGATCAAGCGTTACGAATGCGCCTGCGTACCGGTGCATGTGAACGGATACAACAGCGCGTATTTCTATCTGGCCGGACTCGTCCATCCGCGCCTGCGCACCGTGCTGCTGCCCAGGCAACTGGCGAACAAGAAAGGCTTCACGCTGGAACTTACTCTCGGCAGGCCGGTGCTCGCCCAGGAATTGCGCCTGCTGAAAAATCCCGGGGCGGTTACCGAGTATCTGCGCGTGAGCACCGAAGCGCTGGCGATGCGTCCCGAGCCGGAGCCGGCGAAGTTCGAGCGGCATGTGGAAGACGTCTGTTCGGTCGCAACGGGCGAGGAGTTGACCTCCGCCCTGGCCGGCCTTGAAGAGTTCCGCCTGATCGAACACGAGGATTTCGATGTCTATTGCGCGCCTTACGAGCGCCTGGGCATCGTCATGGAACTGATCGCCGTGGCGCGGGAAATCACTTTTCGCGCGGTCGGCGAAGGCACCGGCCTGACCCGGGATTCAGACCAGTTCGACCCGCATTATCTGCACCTCTTTCTCTGGGACAAGAAGAACGACAGGATCGCGGGCGCCTACCGGGTCGGACTCGTCGACGAAATCGTCGGCGAGCATGGCGTGAAAGGGCTCTACAGCCGTTCGCTGTATCGCTACGACAAGGCCTTTATCAAACGGCTCGGCTCGGCGATAGAGATGGGCCGCTCGTTCATCCATCCTGACTATCAGCGGCGCCCGGATTCGCTCACCCTGCTCTGGCGCGGCATCGGCCGGGTGCTCGTGGACCGCCCGCAATATCACACCCTGTTCGGTTCGGTGAGCATCTCGCGCGAATACAGCGATCTGGCCCGGGCGCTGATCGCCGACGCCCTGCTCACCAATTTCAAGGCCAGCGAATTCGTGCCCCTGGTCAAGCCCCTGACCCCGCACAAGATCGCGCACCGGGTCTGGTCCGAGGACATGCTCAAGGAACTGGTCAACATCAAGATGCTCGGCAAGCTCATCGGCCGTTGCGACCCGGGCAAGGCGGTGCCCGTCCTCTTGCGGCATTACCTGTCGCTCAAGGGCCGCATGGTCTGCTTCAATATCCATTCGGATTTCAACAATTCGCTTGAGGGTCTGATCATCGTCGATGTGCGCAAGACCGATCCAAAGACGGTCACGCGTTTCATGGGCGCCGACGGGGCACGCGAATTCTATTCCCGCCACAAACTGGCTGACTTCGCTTCGGTCGGATGAAGAAACTTCTCGCCTTGCTGCAAATCCTCGCCGCCCTGGCGCTGACCGCGCTGGCGGCGATAACCGTCGGCAGCATGGTCATGATGGTGAGCATGAACGACACGATTTCCGTCGTGCATCTGCTGATAGGGCAAATCGTGCTGATAGCCATTCTGCTCGCCATCGCCCGCTATCTGATCCGCCGCGGCCTCGCCGGATTGCGCGCCAAAAAAGAATAGCCGGTACCGCACAACGTTAGTCGCCGTCGGGTGGCGGTGGGTGCAGCGGGCGTGCGAGACAGGATGTCGAGCCCGAAGCCTACAGGGATGTATTTACGGCGTCCGTTGCACCCACCGCCACCCGATGGCGACGGATCGAAGCCACAAATCCCAACGACGATGGGTGTATAATCCCCGCCTTTTGCGCAGGCGGGGCTCGCGCAGTGATTCTTGTCGAAGACGCCAGCGGTTTTTCCCGAAAACATGGCCGATGCGTGGCTACGATCGGGAAATTCGACGGTGTCCATCTCGGTCACCAGCTCATACTCGATCAATTGAAGGAGCAGGCGCGGGAAAAGGACTTGCCGGCGCTCGTGATCGTGATCGAGCCGCATCCGGAAGAATTCTTCGCCGGGGCCGGCGGAGACTGTCCGGCGCGATTGATGGACAAGCGGGAAAAACTGCGGCTGCTGGAAGAATACGGCGTCGATTTCTGTTTCGTATTGCGCTTCGATGCAGAGATGAGCCGTATGTCGGCGGAAGCCTGGGTCCGTGACATCCTCGTCGATGGCCTGGGCGTGGCGGCGCTGATTGCAGGAGAGGACTTTCGCTTCGGACACCGGCGGACCGGGGATTTCGCCTTGCTCGAACGCGAGGGCAGGGAATTCGACTTCAGCGTCCATCGAACACTGACGCGGGAAGTCGAAGGCATGCGCGTCAGCAGCACCCTGGTGCGGCAGCATCTGGCGCAGGGCGATTTCGCCATGGCCGGGAAACTGCTGGGGCGCCCGTTTTCGATTCGCGGCACGGTTGCCAGAGGCGAGCAACTTGGCGCGAAACTGGGTTTTCCCACCTGCAATATCGAATTGCCGCACCGGCGGATTCCATTGCATGGGATTTACGCCTGCATGGTGAAGACTGCCGGCGGCGAATATCCGGCGGCGGTGAGCATAGGCTACCGGCCGACGGTGACCGATTCCGGCAAGCCCGTGCTGGAAGCGCATCTGCTGGATTTCGAAGGTCAGCTTTACGGCGAGACGATCGAAGTCGTATTCCGGCGGAAGATCCGCGAGGAGGAAAAATTCGCCTCGATGGAAGAGTTGCAGCGGCAGATCGCCGCCGATGTGGAAACAACCAGGCGCGTTCTGGCGGACGCCGCATTTTAGGAAAGCTGCCGAAACAATAGTCATGAGCAAGTACAGGGACAGCCTGAATCTTCCGCATACGGACTTCCCCATGCGGGCCGACCTCGCGAACCGCGAGCCCGCGCGCCTGCGCAAATGGCGGGAACTCGACCTGTATCGCGCCATCTGCGAAAAGAACGCGGGCCGTCCGAGCTTCGTTCTGCACGACGGGCCGCCATACGCCAACGGCGATCTGCACCTCGGCCACGCCATCAACAAGACGCTCAAGGACATCGTCGTCAAGTCGCGGGCGATGACGGGCTTCGACGCTCCCTACGTTCCCGGCTGGGACTGTCACGGGCTGCCGATCGAGCACAATGTCGAAAAGAAAAAGGGCAAGGCGGGGCAGAAGATCAGCCATGCCGAGTTCCGCCGCGCCTGCCGCGAGTACGCCGCCGGCCAGATCGAAATACAGAAGGCGGGCTTCATCCGCATGGGAGTGCTCGGAGATTGGGAAAATCCGTATCTCACCATGAATTTCAAGACCGAAGCCGACATCGTGCGCGCCCTGGCGCGGATCGTCGCCAACGGCCATCTCGTACGCGGCTACAAGCCCGTGTACTGGAGCGTCGTGGGCGCCTCGGCCCTGGCCGAGGCCGAAGTCGAGTTCAAGGACAAGACCTCGTATTCGATCGATGTCCGCTTCGCCGCGGCCGACCGCCCGGCCTTGCTGGGCTGCTTCGAAGGAGTGGCGAAGGCGGATTCCGAATTGCCCGTCTCCGTCGTGATCTGGACCACCACACCCTGGACCTTGCCGGCGAACCAGGCGGTCTGCCTGAATGCCGGGCTCGACTACGCCCTGGTCCGCTGCGAACTCGGCGCCGGCCCGGAATTGCTCGTGATCGCCGGAGAGATGGCCGCGGAAGTGATGCAGAGATTCGGCTGCGAGCGATTCGAGGTACTCGCGGCGTGCAAGGGTTCACGGCTGGAATCGCAGCGCCTGCGCCATCCGCTGTACGAGCGTGAAGTGCCCGTCGTGCTCGGCGAGCATGTCACGACCGAAAGCGGCACCGGAGCGGTACATACCGCGCCCGATCATGGCGTCGACGATTTCAACACCGGCCGCGAGTACGGGCTGGAAACGCTTGATCTTGTCGACGATCACGGTGTTTTCCGTGAGGCCGCGGGGCGGTTCGCCGGCGCCCACGTCTACAAGGTCGACGCCGACATCGTCGAGGTACTGAAAGAGAACGGCAATCTCGTCTGCGAGGATCGCATCACTCACAGCTACGCCCATTGCTGGCGCACAAAGACCCCGCTGATCTATCGCGCCACGCCGCAATGGTTCATCAGCATGAAGGAAGGCGGACTGCTCGGTGCGGCGCTCGAGGCGGTGACCGGAATCAAGTGGATTCCCGGCTGGGGCCAGGCGCGGATGGAACTGATGTTGCGCGGCAGCCCGGAATGGTGCATTTCCCGGCAGCGCACCTGGGGCGTGCCGATCACCATGTTCATGCACAGGGAAACCGGTGAATTGCATCCCGAGACACAACAGTTGTTCGAACAGGTCGCCCAGCGGATCGAACAGGGCGGCATCGACGCCTGGTACGAACTCGACGCCGAAGAATTGCTCGGCGCCGACGCCAAGCACTACAGCAAGGTCACCGACACCCTCGATGTCTGGTTCGATTCAGGCGTCACGCATTTTTCCGTGCTCAATCGGCGCGAACAACTGAAGTATCCTGCAGACCTCTACCTGGAAGGCTCCGACCAACATCGGGGCTGGTTCCAGTCCTCGCTCAAGACCGCCATCGCCATGAACGGCAGCGCTCCCTACCGGGAAGTGCTGACCCACGGCTTCTTCGTCGATGCCGAGGGGCGCAAGATGTCGAAGTCCCTCGGCAATACCGTCGCGCCGGAGAAGATCTTTCACAAGTATGGCGCCGATATCCTGCGCCTGTGGGTGGCCGCCACCGACTATCGCGGCGAGATGGCGGTATCCGAGGCGATTTTCGGTCAGGTCGCCGGCGCTTACCGGCGCATCCGCAATACCGCGCGTTTCATGCTCGCCAATCTGAACGGCTTCGATCCGGACGACGATCTGGTCGATCCCGCGCAGATGATCGCGCTCGACCACTGGATCGTGCGCCGCACTGAAGGATTGCTGGCGGAAGTGATCAGGCAGTACCACGAATACAATTTCCTGGCGATTTACCAGAAGGTGCATCATTTCTGCGTGATCGAACTGGGCGGTTTCTATCTCGACGTCATCAAGGACCGGCAATACACCACCCGCATCGATAGCCTGGCGCGGCGATCGACCCAGACCGCCATGTACCACATCCTCGAAATGCTGAGCCCGATGATCGCGCCGATCCTCAGTTTCACCGCCGACGAGATCTGGGAGAACATCCCCGGCGAGCGGGCCGCATCGGTGCTGTTGACCGACATGGTCGGGGCGGGACGGGGATTTGAAGTGGAGGGAAGGTTCTCCGACGTATTCTGGAACCGGATCATGGCGGTCAAGGCGGCGCTCAACCGGGAACTGGAGGCGAAACGCGCGGACAAGACGCTTGGTTCGAGTCTGAGCGCCGAAGTCGACCTGTACGCGGACGATGAGTTATTGGCGCAATTGCGCGAGTTGGGCGAGGAACTTCGCTTCGCCCTGATCGTATCCCGCGCCGAGGCGCATCCGCTGTCTAGAGCCGGCGCGGACAGCGTGGAAACCGAAATCACGGGCTTGCGCGTGCGGCTGTCGGCGTCTCTCCACGACAAATGCGAGCGCTGCTGGCATCATCGGCCCGATGTCGGCCGCCATGCGAAGTATCCGGACCTGTGCGGGCGCTGCATCGACAATATCGAGGGGAAGGGCGAGCGGCGGCTGTTCGCCTGAGTGGGCGATGATGAAGGTCGAAAACGGCGCCACGGTAAACTTGCATTTCTCGTTGGCGTTGGCCGACGGTTCGATCGTCGATTCGAATTTCGCCGGCAAGCCGGCGGCTTGCATCATCGGCGACGGCAATCTGCCCCCGGCTTTCGAGGAAATCCTGCTCGGTCTGGAAGCAGGCGACGAGATCGAGCGCAAGATTTCGCCGGAACGTGCTTTCGGCGCGGTAAATCCCGCCAACCTGCAGCGGTTTCCGGCGGCGAATTTCGCCTCACTGCTGCGGGACGAACTCGTGCCGCTGGTCCCGGGCAGCGTAGTGATGTTCAAGGATCCCGCCGGTTTCGACCGTCCCGGAGTAATCCGCAGCATCGCCGAGGCCGAAGTTGAGGTAGACTTCAATCATCCGCTCGCCGGCAGGGAGATCGTTTTCCGCGCCGCGATCGTCTCGGTATTGGCGCCGGGCTCGAGCGAACTGAAACTGGAGTAGCGTCATAGAAATCAAGCTGGCCAATCCGCGCGGATTCTGCGCCGGAGTCGACCGCGCCATCGACGTCGTCAAACGCGCGCTGGAACTTTTCGGTGCGCCGATTTACGTGCGCCATGAGATCGTGCATAACCGCCACGTGGTGGAAGAACTCAGGGACCTGGGGGCGATATTCGTCGAGGAACTGCCCGAAATTCCCGACAAGGACGCCACCGGCCGCCCTCCCGTCGTCGTTTTCAGCGCCCATGGCGTCGCCAAACAGATTCGCAGGGACGCCGCCGAACGCGGCTTCCAGGTGTTTGACGCCACGTGTCCGCTGGTGACCAAGGTGCACATGGAAGTGGCCAGAGCCGGCCGCAAGGGAGACGAATGCGTTCTGATCGGACATTCCAACCACCCGGAAGTGCAAGGCACGATCGGCAATTTCGACACCAGCGCCGGCGGCAGCGTCTATCTCATCGAAACCGTCGAAGATGCGCACCGGCTTGAGGTCAGGGATCCTTCGCGCCTGTCCTACGTCTCCCAGACGACCTTGTCGGTGGACGATTGCGGGCAGATCATCGACGCCCTGCGCGAGCGCTTTCCGCAAATCACCGGGCCGCGCAAGAGCGACATTTGCTACGCGACCCAGAACCGGCAGGACGCGGTCAAGCAGATGGCGCTCGAATGCGACCTGATGCTCGTCGTCGGCGCCCACAACAGTTCAAATTCCAATCGCTTGCGCGACCTCGGCGAGCGGCTCGGGTGTCAGGCCCATCTGATCGACAGCGCCGCCGCCATCGATCCGGCCTGGCTCGAAGGCAAGACGAGCATCGGCGTCACCGCCGGCGCTTCGGCGCCTGAATCCCTGGTGGAGGAAGTCATCGCCTATTTGCGCGATCGCGGCGAATGCCGGGTGCAGGAACTCGACGGCGTCAGGGAAGACATCACTTTCAGCATGCCCGTCGGATTGCGGGGCTAGCGCTACAAGCTCGATCGTTTCGCCTGCAAGGCGGCTATCGAAGTCGACATCTGCGCTTCGCGTTCGCGCACTTCCGCGACGACCTTTTCGGGAGCGTTGGAGACGAAGCCCGGATTGCCGAGCTTGGCCTGCACCGAGCGCAGGCCCTTGGCGAGCTTGTCGATTTCCCGGTCGAGTCGTGATTTCTCCGCGTCGACATCTATCAGCCCGGCCAGCGGAACGAGCACTTCCGTTCCCGACTGTATCGAAGTTGCAGCGGGGGGCGCTTCGCCTTCCAGCCAATCGATCGATTCGAGTTTCGCCAGTTGCATGAGATAGCGGCGATATTGCGCCAGCCGCGCCTTGCCGGCAGCTTCGTCTTCGCCGTCCCGGCAGCGCAGCAGCACCGGCGCCTGCCGCGCGGGCGAGATATCCATCTCGCCGCGGATGTTGCGCACCGCGGTGACGATCTGCTTGAGCCATTCGATATCCGCGGCGGCTCCGGCATCGGGCGGGGCGCCCGTGGGCTCGGGCCAGGGTTGCAACATGATACTGTCGCCTTCGATCTCCAGCAGCGGCGCGATTCGCTGCCAGATTTCCTCGGTGATGAAAGGCATGAAGGGATGCAGCAGGCGCAGCGAGCGTTCGAGCACGGTCAGCAATACGCGCCGGCTCGCGGCCGCGGCGGCCGGATCTTCGTCTTCGTTCCATAGCACCGGCTTGGAAAGTTCCAGGTACCAGTCGCAGAATTCGTTCCAGATAAATTCGTAGAGGCTGCGCGAGGCGTTATCGAAGCGGTATTGTTCCATGGCCGCACGGACGTCCTCGGCGGCGGACTCGAAACGGTCCATGATCCAGCGGTCCGCCACGGTGCAATCGGCGGGCGCGATGCTCTCCGCGACCGGTTTGCCCTCGGTGTTCATCAGCACGTAACGGGCGGCGTTCCAGATCTTGTTGCAGAAATTGCGGAAGCCTTCCATGCGGCCGATGTCGAACTTGATGTCGCGGCCGGTCGAGGCGAGCGAATAGAAAGTGAATCGCAGCGAATCCACGCCATAGCCGGGAATGCCCTTGGGGAAGGATTCGCGAGTGTACGCTTCGAGCTTCTCACGCAGATGTGGCTGCATCATGCCGTCGGCGCGCTTGGCGATGAGGTCGGGCAGGGAGATGCCGTCGATCAGGTCGATCGGGTCGAGGATGTTGCCCTTGGACTTGGACATCTTCCGGCCGCGTTCGTCGCGCACGAGGCCGGTGATGTAGACCTTGCGGAACGGAATCTCGCCGGTGAATTTCAGGGTCATCATGATCATGCGCGCGACCCAGAAGAAGATAATGTCGAAGCCGGTCACGAGCACGCTGGTGGGATGGAAGCGGTCGAAGTATTCGCGCTGCTTCTTCTCGACATCCGGGGTCCAGTCCAGGGTGGAGAAGGTCCACAAGGCTGAGGAAAACCAGGTGTCGAGCACGTCTTCGTCCCGGCGCAGGACGAGATCGTCCGGCAATCCGTGTTCTCGCCTGACCTTGGCCTCGCTGCCGCCGACGTAGACATTGTCCTGCTCGTCGTACCAGGCGGGAATGCGGTGACCCCACCAGAGCTGGCGGCTGATGCACCAGTCCTGGATATTGCGCATCCAGGCGAAATAGGTGTTTTCCCAGTTGCGCGGAACGAATTCGATTTCGCCGTCTTCCACCGCCTTGATCGCAGGCTTTGCGAGTTCGTCTATCGCCACGTACCATTGCCGCGTCAGAAAGGGCTCGATGACGACGCCGCTGCGGTCGCCGCGCGGTACTTTCATCTTGTGCGCTTCGATCTTTTCGACCAGGCCCGCCAGTTCGAGATCCGCAACGACCAGCTTGCGCGCCTCGAAGCGGTCCATGCCGCGATATCGCTCGGGAGCTTCATCGCTGATGCGCGCGTCGCGCGTGAGTACGTTGATCATCGGCAATTCGTGGCGCAGGCCGATTTCGTAGTCGTTGAAATCGTGGGCCGGAGTGATCTTGACGCAGCCGCTGCCGAATTCCGGATCGACGTATTCATCGGCGATTATCGGTATCCGGCGATCGCACAGCGGCAATTCGAGCATCCTGCCGACCAGCCCCTTGTAGCGCGGGTCTTGCGGATGCACCGCAACCGCGGTATCGCCGAGCATGGTTTCCGGGCGCGTGGTGGCGACGGTGACATGGGTCATGCCGCCGGGGTTCCCGTCGCTGTCCGCACTCCCGTCAACGAGAGCATAGCGCAGGTGCCACAACGAGCCGGTTTCCTCTTCCGAGATGACTTCGAGGTCCGAGATCGCGGTCAACAGTTCAGGGTCCCAGTTGACCAGGCGCCGGCCGCGGTAGATCAGGCCTTCCCGGTACAATTCGATGAATACCCGTTCGACCAGGGCCGACAGGTCCGGGTCCATGGTGAACCGCTCGCGCGACCAGTCGAGCGAAGAACCCATACGGCGCAACTGGCTGGTGATGATGCCGCCGTATTCTTCCTTCCAGTCCCAGACGCGCTCGACGAATCGCTCGCGCCCGATCTCTTCCCGGCTTGCTCCTTCGGCGTTCAATTGCCGCTCGACAACCATCTGGGTCGCGATGCCGGCGTGGTCGGTGCCGACCTGCCAGAGCGTATCGCGGCCGAGCATGCGGTGGTAACGGATCAGGGCGTCCATGATGGCAAGCTGGAAGCCGTGGCCCATGTGCAGCCTGCCGGTGACGTTCGGCGGCGGGATCGCGATGCTGTAGGCTTCGCCGTTGCCCCGCGGGGCGAAATAGCCGGCGTCCTCCCATGCGCGATACCAGCGGTCCTCGATCTCCCGCGGTTTGAAGGTCTTGTCCATTTCAGTCCTTTTTCGGGAGGCTCAGCAGAAATTCCATCAGCAGGGGCACGGGGCGGCCGGTCGCGCCTTTCTTGGCGCCTTCGGAATGCCAGGCGCTGCCGGCGATGTCGAGATGGGCCCAGGAAAAATTCTCCGTGTAACGCGAAAGGAAGCAGGCGGCGGTAATCGTTCCCGCGAGCTTGCCGCCGATGTTGGCCATGTCGGCGAAATTGCTGTCGAGCTGCTTCTGGTATTCGTCCCAGAGCGGAAGCTGCCAGGCGCGGTCGAGACTATCGAGGCCGCATTGCAGCAACCGGTCCATCAATGCCTGGTCGTTGCCGAGCATGACGTTGGCGTGATTGCCGAAAGCGGCGACGGCCGCGCCGGTCAAGGTGGCGATGTCGATGACGCAGGCCGGTTCGAAGCGTTCGGCATAAGTGAGCGCGTCGCACAGCACCAGGCGCCCTTCGGCGTCGGTATTGAGAATTTCGATGGTCTTGCCCGACATGCTCGTGACGATGTCGCCCGGCTTGGTCGCCTTGCCGCCGGGCATGTTCTCGGCCGCGGCGACCATGCCGATGAGATTGATCGGCAATTGCAGTTCGGCTACGGCGGCAACGGTGCCGAGCACGCTGGCCGCGCCGCACATGTCGAATTTCATTTCGTCCATGGCGAGCCCCGGTTTCAGGCTGATGCCGCCGGTATCGAAAGTAATGCCCTTGCCGACGAGTACTGCGGGTTTGCTGTCATCGCCTGCGCCTTTATAGTGCAACACGATCAGCCGGGCTTCTTCGACCGAACCGGCGGCAACCGAAAGCAGGCTGCCCATTTTCAGTTCCCGCATTTGCGCCTCGTCCAGCACGTCAACGCTGAGCTTGTCGGAACCATCGGCCAGTTCCCTGGCGTGAGAGGCGAGATATTCTGGCGTGCAGATGTTTCCGGGCAGGTTGCCGAGTTCGCGGGCGCGGTTCATGCCCCTGCCGATGGCCTGACCCTTGCGTAACGCCTGTTCGAGTCCGTCCGCGAGCGCCGGCGCCGTTACGCCTTCGAGCACGGCTCCCCGTTTCGTGCTTGCCTTGGTAGTCGTGTAGCGATAAGCGGCGACTTCGGTTTCCTGGGCCAGCCTGGTCGCCAGCCATTGCGCATCGGGTCCGTTCGCCTCAAGATCCGCAAGCGCGAAGTGGACTTGCGGCATGTTCCGGGCCAGCACGAACCGGGCGTTGCCAGCCAGGTATTTCGCGGCTTCCATGGCGCCGAAATCGTCCGGGACGCCCGCACCGGCAAGTAGAATGCGGCCCGCGGCGCAGCCTTCCGGGCCATGCAGCAAATGCGCATCGCCGATGTCCCAGAGGTAGTCCCCACTGGCGGCGATTCGGCCAAGAGCCCCGGAAACGGCCGCGTCAAGCGCGCTCGCTTCCTCGCCCAGTCCGCCGTCTTTCCAGACCGGAATCACAAGACAATCGGCTGGAATTTCCGTGATCGATTCCGGCGTGACCGAGAATTGCATGAGCCTTTTCCTCCCAAAGTCGGTTCAGTATTGACGCAGGGGCGTAATGCTAAGTAGATTGACCGGTTCAGGCAACCGCCGGACCGAACTGGATTGAACCAAATCGGTTGTGCACGGTCTCAAGAAGTGCATCATGAAAAGCAGTTCATGGAAGAGCGATATCCGCTAAAGCTATGGAGTACCCGTCATGCCTCGTATCAAGCTCAGCCTTCCGGAAGAATTCACCTTCAGAATGGAAAGAAGCGTAGGTCTCAGCGACGTGAACTACGCGAAACACCTCGACAGTCTGTCGATGGTCGAGATACTTCACGAGGCGCGGCTGCAATACCTGGCAAGTCTCGGTTTCACCGAGGAAGACATCTTCGGTCTCGGCATGGTCGTGACCGACCTCTCGGTCGATTTCCGCTCAGAATCCTTCGCCAACGACGTGCTGATCATTGATGTCGGCATCGGCAAGGTGAACCGCTACGGCGTCGACATCTGCCTGCGGGTCACCAACAGCGCGCTCGATTCGGTGGTCTGCGTGGCCAAGATGGGCGTCGTACTGTTCGATTTCGACAAGCACCAGATGGTCTCCGTACCCCGGCAGTTCAAGCAACTGGTCCAATCGTCGGAAGCCCAGGCTGCCTAGTGGCTTCGATCCGTCGCCTTCGGGCGGCAGCGGGTTCAGCGGACGCCGTAAATACATCCCTGTAGGC
>CAZUSL010000150.1:0-20165 GCA_964622925.1 uncultured Pseudohongiella sp.
AGTCTGGGCACCTTGCGCACTGCGGGCTCCCACGGCCGCGGCTTCCTGCTCGATGGCGCTGCGCTTTATGTAGGTGCGCTTGCGACGCACTTCCACCGCAACGGTCTTGCCGCGGCCGTGGGAGCCCGCAGTGCGCAAGGTGCCCAGACTCTTTCGTTTCAGGGTGATCTTGCGGGGAGCGGCCTCCACTTCGCCGCCGCGTCCCTTTTTCAGCAGCGCCAGCAACTTGGTCTTGTCGTCGGTGGAAATCAGATGGTCCGCGTCCGTATGCGGCAGACCCGCTTCCTTGATCTGCGAAAGCAGTTTTTCCACCGGCATTTTCAATGTGCCGGCAAATTCACGAATGCTTACGTCCGCCATTCAATCGCTCCCGCCAGCCGCGGCCTCGCCCTCGGCAAACCAGGGCGCGCGCGCCGTCATGATCAACTCTCCGGCCCGTTGTTCGTCCAGGCCCTCGATATCGATCAGTTCGTCTATGGACTGTTCCGCCAGTTCCTCCATGCTCAGGATGCCCTTGCGCGCCAGTTGCAACGCCAGTTCATCGTCCATTCCCTCCATGGTCAGCAAGTCTTCGCTGACGTTGGCCGCCGACAGGTCTTCCTGGGAGGCGATCGCCCTGGTAACCAGCGCGTCCTTGGCCCGGTTGCGCAATTCATCGGCGATTTCCTCATCGAATCCGTCGATGGCCAGAATTTCCTCGAGAGGTACGTAGGCGATCTCTTCCAGCGAGGTGAATCCTTCCTGCACCAGCACTTCGGCCATTTCGTCGTCGACGTCCATCGATTCGGTGAACAATTCGACCAGGGTGGTCGATTCCTGCTGTTGCTTGATCGCCGCGTCCTCGACGCTCATCACATTGATCGTCCAGCCGGTCAACTCGCTCGAAAGGCGCACGTTCTGACCGTTGCGGCCGATGGCCTGGGCCAGGTTTTCCTCTTCCACGGCGATGTCCATGGTGTGCTTTTCCTCGTCGACGATGACCGAGGCCACTTCCGCCGGCGCCATGGAATTGATCACGAGCTGGGCCGGATTGTCGTCCCAGGGAATGATGTCGATGCGCTCGCTCGCGAGTTCGTTGGACACCACCTGCACGCGCGAACCGCGCATGCCGACACAGGCGCCCACCGGGTCGATGCGTCCGTCATTGGTGCTGACGACGATTTTCGCCCTCGAACCCGGGTCCCGCGCCGCGGCGCGAATCTCGATGACCTGTTCGGAGATTTCCGGCACTTCGATCTTGAACAGGGCGATGAGCATCTCCGGCGAGGTGCGGCTCAGGAAAAGTTGCGGGCCGCGCTGTTCCGAGCGCACATCCATGAGCAAGGCGCGCAAGCGGTCGCCCATGCGGAAACTCTCGCGGGGAATCATCTGGTCGCGGGGCAGGCAGGCTTCGGCGTTGCCGCCGAGATCGACGATGACGACGTCCCGGGTAACTTTCTTGACGGTGCCGTTGACGAGTTCGCCGACCCGGTGCTTGTACTCTGCGATGACGATCTCGCGTTCCGCCTCGCGCACCTTCTGCACGATGACCTGCTTCGCGGTCTGGGCGGCGATGCGGCCGAAAGCCACGTTATCGATCTTTTCTTCCCAGGTGCCGCCGAGTTCCAGGCCGGGGTCTTTCTCCTTCGCCTGTTCCGGAGTCATATGACTGCCCTGTTCGAACTCTTCGTCGTCTTCCTCGACCACGGTCCAGACCCGGAACGTCTCGTATTCGCCGGTTTTCTGATCTACCGCCACCCGGCAATCGATGTTGTCCCGGTCGTGGAACTTGCGGGTGGCCGTTGCCAGAGCGGATTCGATGGCCTCGAAAATGACGCTCTTGTCCAACCCCTTCTCGTTGGAGACGGCGTCGGCGACCATCAGAATTTCCTTGCTGTTCATCATCTCGCTTTTACTCTTTTCGAACCTTTGGTCTTCGAATCCCGCCGTTTGCCCGGGCGGGATTTCGCGATCCTGGCGTTGTCATTCGCCGGCGGCGCCAGTCCGGCCCGCTCGATATCGGCATGCAACATCTCGACTGTCCTGCCTTCCACCAGCAACGCCACCTTGTCCGCCATCACTTTCTCTATCACGCCCCTGAACCTGCGCCGCCCGTCAACCGGGACCCGCAGGCGAACGTTCGCCTCGGCGCCGAGATAACGTTCGAACTGCGGCAAGGTGAACAGCGGCCGATCGATCCCGGGCGAAGAAACTTCCAGCGTGTATTCACCCTGGATCGGATCTTCCACATCGAGAATCGCGCTTACCTGGCGGCTTACCCGCTCGCAATCGTCGATCGTCACTCCGGACAGGCAATCGATGAAAACGCGCAAGGTGACGCGCCGCCCGTGCCGAAGCTGTTCGATGCCCCATAACTCCAGGCCCAGCGCCTCGACCGCCGGGGCTATCGCCTTGCCTATCCGTACCTCGCTCGGTTTCACAGTCCTGAATCTCTGGCATTAAAACCGGGCAAAAAAATCCGGGCACAAAAAATGGGCCTGCGGCCCACTTTTGAAAATCCTCGTTGCCGTTCACGCCTTCTGCGAACAGCGCAAGGTCTTGTCAACCTGCTACAGGAGCCACGTACACATATCTCTCCAAAATGAGCGCGTTACTATCCGTTCCGGAGGGAGCCCGCGTCCGTAAAACGGTGAATTGTACCGAAAAGATCCCGGATATGACAGTAGCGAAGCAAAATACTACGCACTCTGGGGTTCGAGGCGGATCGTGGCGATATCCGTGCCATGGTATTGCTGGTGGCGCACCGAGGTGGCGTAGTGCCGCAGCAGGCGCAGGGGCGCCTCGGACTCATTGGGAATATCGGTGACGCCCTCGCTCAACAGGGCCAGCTGGTCTTCCAGATTCATGTCCGAGCCGCCGGCGATGAATTCCAGGTCCGCCCCCTTGCCGTCGGCCCTGGCCACGAGCAGCAAGTCACGGTCCGATTCACCCTGGCTGTTGCCGAGCAGGATGTGCAGCGTTTCCTCGCCGACCGCGCGCAGCCGGGTGGTCGTTCCTTCGTCGAATTTCACTCGCCTGGCAAAGTCGCAGAGGAAGGCGTCGATTTCCGGTAACGCCGCGCTGGAAAGCGTTGCGCGCAGGCGCCGGGGTCGCGAACGCGTCAGATCGAGAAAACCCGACAGGAGAATCACCGTAATGCCGCCGGCCGTCATGCCATGGCCGAGAATCTCCCCCAATGCGCCCTGGAGCAACTCGGGATAGATCATGTCGAACTGGAACGACAGCCCGACCCAGAAGGCGAAGCCGACGATCAGGCTCTTGCGGTAATCGAGACCGTCGTTGATCAGGATCTTTATCCCGAATACGAAAAGCAGGGAAATGATTACCGCCAGATAGGCGCCCGCCACCGGCCTCGGCATGGCTATCACGACGGCCAGAACTTTCGGCAGACAGGCCAGCAGAATGAACAGCAGGCCAACGCATATGCCGACTCTTCGCGCGGCCACGCCGGTTATTTCAACGACTGCGATACTGTTGCCGTAAGTCGTGTTGGGGACGGTTCCAGCGATTCCCGACAACAGGTTGCCGAGTCCGTCCGCGTTGATCGCGCCCTGGATCGAGCGGAAGTCGATTGCGCGCGGCTTGCGCCACGAGGCCCGCTGGATGGCGATGGTGTCCCCCAATGTGTCCATGGCGCCGACGAGGGTCACGATGATGAAGCCCGGCAACAGCGCCCAGAATGCGGTATTGAAACTCAGGTCGATTCCGGGATAGGCGCTGAAATCCGGCAAGCCTATCCAGGGCGCTGCCGCTACCCGGTCCACATCGTAGATGCCAAAGGCGGCGCCTGCCAGGCTGCCCGAGACGAGACCGATAGCCGGCGCCCAGAGCCGCCAGATACCGGTAAGCCGCAGCGACACGAGTACGGATGCGGCAAGAGTCACGAACGCGGTGACCGGCGCGGCGGCAGGCGCGGCGGCAGCCGGCACGTCCGTCAGTTGCGCGAATACGATGGACGCGATGCTCACCGGTATCAGCATGAGCACCGTGCCTGCCACGGTAGGCGTGAATACCCGCCGCAAGGCGGCCATTCTGGAACCGAGGATGAACTGCACGAAAGAAGCCACGATGATCAGCGTCGCCAGCAAGGCGGGGCTGCCCTGTTCCAGGGCGCTTACGCTGACGGCGAGAAAAGCCGAGGTGCTGCCCATGACCAGGATGTACCCTGCGCCCAGCCGGCCGAAACGCACTGCCTGCACGATCGTGGCAATGCCGCATACGATCAGCGCCGCGAACACGGCCCAGTTCAGATAGGCGTCACTCTCACCCGCGGTCGTGATGAGAATCGTGGGCGCAAGCACCACCCCGGCGAGATTCAGCGCCGTGTTCTGCATCCCCAGCCCCAGGGTGAGCGGCAGCGAAGGCCGGTCGTCGGCCTCGTAGAGCAGTTCGTGGTTGGCGGGCGGATGCGGGGAGAGCATTATGGTTCCTTCTTCCGGAGCTTCCGTTTTTATTGCCCCGCATCGTATTACCGATCACGGTGGAAACTCAAGCGAATGTCCGCCGGAATTGCTGCCGATCAGGCGCTAGTAGCGCTCGATGCGCTCGAAGGTTCGTGTCGGCCGATATCGCTCCAGTCTCTCGATGGCCGCGTCCTCGATCAGTTCGCGCGCAACCAGTTGCCCGACGATGGGAGCCAGTGAGACTCCGCTGTGCATGATGGCGAGGTAGACGTCGGGCCTGGCAGGGCTTGCGCCCAATACGGGATGGCCATCGAGCGGGAGCGGGCGCCAACCGATATAGGCGGCCTCGAATTCCGCGCCCGCCATGTCCGGCACGAATCGTGCCGCGACGTTCAGCATCCGGTCACCATGCTGGCGGGCAGTGGTTTCATCGGGAAAATCGTTTGGTCGCCCTTCCAGTCGAAGCGCATGCGCCTCGTTTTCCGGCGCACCGTCCTGCTCTCCGAGAACGACCCTTCCATCGTCCCGCTGGTGCATATGGATTCCGGGTGCGACGACGATGCGATTCACGAGCCGCGGCATTGGCCTTGTGAGTGCGATTATGCCCGGGGTCGATCTTTGGGGAATGTCGATACCGGCGACGGCCCCGAGTGGACCAGGCGCCGCACCGGTCGCGAGCACGAGCCTGTCAGCGCTTATGGATCCGATGGAGGTCTCCACCGAGGTCAGCCGGCCGCCGGACATCGAGGCGTCCAGGAGTTCACAGGGATAGCTGACCGTTGCGCCCAATTGTTCGGCCGCGCCGAGCAGGCTTTGCGTGGCAACGATCGGGTCAACGGCGCCGTCGTTCGGTGAATACGCGGCGCTCACGCCGGGATCGATATTCAGTCCCGGCTCGAGTTCCGCGATCTCCGACGCATCGACCATACGCGCGGGCTCGCCCCACTCGACCTGTTCGGCGATTTGCGCAGCGAGCAGTTCCTGCCGTTCGTCACTATCGAACCATTCCAGCGATCCGCCCCACCGGACGGGCAACTGCAGCAACTCCTGCAAATCCCTCCAATTCGCGACTCCGTCCTGGGAAAGCGCGTGGTAATGGCGCGGCTGTTTGGCCCAGGTTGCGTTTATCCAGGCAAAGGTTCCCCGGCTGGCGTGCGTTGCCGGACCCTGTTTGTCGATGACGGTGACGGAAGCCCCTGCCCTGGCGAGGTGGTATGCGATCGACGCGCCGACGATTCCCGCTCCGGCGACCACGACGCGTAATTGGTTTGTTTCAGTCAGGCGTGGCCCGCAGCCGCCAAGCGCGGCGGCAACGAGCGATTTCAGCAGGGTTCGTCGGTCCATGCCGAACAGGAAAGAGTTGGTAGCGGGGGCAGGATTTGAACCTACGACCTTCGGGTTATGAGCCCGACGAGCTGCCAGACTGCTCCACCCCGCATCAAATTATGGGCTTGGCCAAGGCGGGAAAGTATAGTGATTGGCCCGCTGGGCGTCAAGATTTCGACGCCCGGCGGGCCGGACCTCACCCCAGCACGTCCTTGCCGCCGTCGTCCATTTTTTCCGGCCGGGTCCAGTATGCGTACTGGGGCGTCCAGTCGTCGAAACCGAGGCCCGCCATGGCGAGCAGGTTCCAGGTCGAACAATAGAGGTCGCCGGGACCGAAGATGCTGGAGTTGAGGCGGACGATCTTGTCGCCATTGCGCTTGTAGGTAACCACGCCCGGGTAGTTGTCGCTGCCTTCGCTTACGGTTTGTTCCTTGATGTAATCCCCGCCGCCATGGGACGCGAGCCGGAAGCGCCAGCCGCGGCTGTTCGCCATGCGCCGCTGCAATTCCGGCGCATCTTTCGATACCAGCGCGACCGCCATGGCCGATTCGAGATGCGACAGAATGCCGTTCAGGCCGTCCGCCCACATCGTGCAATAGCGGCAGCCCTGCCCCATGTTATGGATCAGCAGCAACTTGTCCCGCCCCCCGAACAGTTCGAGCAAGGAGACTTCGCCGTGTTCGGTGGAAAAGCTGTAATTGGGAACTTCGTCCCCGGAGTTGCTTCGCTGCAGGCCTTCGAGTTCCCCGATGAGATCGAAAATCTGCTTCTGAAGTTCTTCAATGCGTTCGCTTGACATGATTTGTGTATCCCCCGCATATGGACTTTCGAGGGCTGGGATTATGGTTGCGTTAAGAAACAGTCGTCAACGCCGATTCGCCAGGATCCATTCACTAAATCTCCCCATTTTTTAGTGAATACCCGTGGACGCACATTCCGCGCGAAACACCTCGGCAGATCGTGTCTTCTAATCATTGGCGTTCTTGCTGATCCATGGCTGCAAAATTTGGTGCCGAAGGCCGGACTTGAACCGGCACGGCCGTGGGCCACTACCCCCTCAAGATAGCGTGTCTACCAATTCCACCACTTCGGCACTTGAAACTCAGTTGTCGCTCCCCGGAACCTGCGGCACGTCGTCCGGGGCGGGTTCGTCGATCTGCGGCAGCGCGTCGTCGGCGAGGTTCGCGTCGAGTTGCGGCAACTCGTCGGCGCCCAGGGACTGTTCGAGCACGGACTGCTCAAGCAACTCCGGGTTGGCGATCGGCAGGCCTGACGGGTCGGCGAGTTGCGACTGGCCGCGGGCGTAGATCGCCAGCACCAGGCTGGTGCCGTAGAACAGCACCGCCGCTACCGTGGTCGCCCGCACGAGGAAGCTGCCGCTGCCGGACGAACCGAATACGGTTTGTGACGCGCCGGCCCCGAACGAGGCGCCGGCATCCGCGCCCTTGCCTTGCTGCAGCATCACGAGGCCGACGATGGCTGCGGCCACGACGACATGAAGGACGACTACCAGTGTTTCCATGATCAGCTACCTGCGCTGGTACAGATGGTTATGAATTCTTCCGCTTTCAGCGAAGCGCCTCCGACCAGACCACCATCGATGTCCGGCCGGGCAAACAGCTCTTGCGCGTTGGCGGCGTTGATACTGCCACCGTAAAGGATGCGGACTCCGCCCGCAATCTCTTCGTCCCGGCCCGCCAGCCGCTCGCGCAACATCGCGTGCACCGCCTGGGCCTGTTCCGGCGTCGCCGGCGTGCCGCTGCCGATCGCCCAGACCGGCTCATAGGCGATCACCGCGCCGCGCATGGCTTCCATTCCTGTCTTCCCCGTCACGGCGTCGAGTTGACGCGACACGACTTCGCCGGTTGCGCCGGCATCGCGTTCGGCCTGCGTCTCCCCGACGCAAAGTATGGGGATCAGCCCGCTTTCCCTCGCCGCGGCGAACTTGTCCGCGACCTCGGCGTCCGTTTCTCCCAGGTGGCCCCGGCGCTCCGAGTGTCCGAGAATGACGAACTCGGCGCCGCAGTCCACGAGCATCGAAGCGGACGTCTCTCCCGTCATCGCGCCTTCCGCGAGCCCGTACAGATTCTGCGCTCCGGGCCGGATATTGCTGCCGGCCAGGGCCGCGACCGTCTCGCCCAGATGCAGATGCGCCGGGCAAACGGCGATGTCGACCCGGCCCTCGAGACCTTGCAGGGCTGGCTTGATGGCATTGAGCAATTGCCTGTTTCGCGCCAGGGAGCCATGCATCTTCCAGTTGGCGACTACGAGTTTGCGGCGCATGTTCCCTGCTTAACGGAGTACTGGACCTGGGCCGTGAAAAAAGGGCGCTAATGTTAGCCGAGAGCTTGGTTGGGCGCAATCCCGAGGAGATACGCGCCACTGTCCCTAATGGGCCTGTTGGGCGACGAGTTCGGACAACTCGTTGGCGAGCGCCTCGACGCGCTCGGCGTCCTCGCCTTCGACCATGACGCGAACGACGGGTTCGGTGCCCGATGGGCGCAACAGCACCCGCCCGTTGCCGCCGAGTTTGCGCTCGACTTTCGATACCGCGTCCCGCACCGCCGGGCTCGCGGTCGGATCGGCGCCGTTGGCGACCTGGACATTGACCATCGACTGCGGAAGTTTCCGCATGCCGCGGCACAACTCGGCCAGCGACTGATCGAAGCCGACGATTGCGGCAAGCGTCTGCAGGGCCGATACGATGCCGTCGCCGGTCGTATTGAGATCGGTAATGATGATATGGCCCGAGGATTCGCCGCCGAGGCCCCAGCCGCGCTCGGTCAGTTCCTGCATGACGTAGCGGTCGCCCACGGGACTGCGGGCAAACGGGATTTTCAGATCCCCGAGCGCGAGTTCGAGTCCGAGGTTGCTCATCTGCGTGCCGACTACGCCGCCGAACGCCAGACCTTCGCGTTGCCGGTTGCGCGCGATCGCGTAGAGAATCTCGTCGCCGTCGACGATGCGGCCGCCATGGTCGACCATGATGACACGGTCGCCGTCGCCGTCGAAGGCGATGCCGAGATCCGCGCCGGACTCCAGCACCTGGCGCACCAGGTTCTCCGGCATGGTCGATCCGCCTTCCTTGTTGATGTTCAGCCCGTTGGGAGATACGCCGATGGCGCTGACTTCCGCGCCGAGTTCCTCGAAAACGTCCGGCGCGATGTGGTAAGTCGATCCATGGGCGCAATCGACGACGATCTTCAGGCCGGTCAGTTTCAGGCTCGGGCCGATCGTGCTCTTGCAGAACTCGATATAGCGTCCTGCGGCGTCGCTGACCCGGGAAGCCTTGCCGATGGTTTCCGAGGGAACCGTGGTCATCTCCTTTTCGAGTTCGGCCTCGATCGCGAGTTCGATCGAGTCGGGCAATTTGGCGCCCTGCCCGGAAAAGAACTTGATGCCGTTGTCGTGGAAGGAGTTGTGCGAGGCGCTGATGACGATACCGGCCTGGGCGCGCAAGGTGCGGGTCAGATAGGCGATGGCGGGAGTCGGCATGGGTCCGAGCAGGCTGATGTCGACGCCGGCGGCGGTTACGCCCGCTTCCAGCGCCGCTTCGAACATGTAGCCCGATATGCGGGTGTCCTTGCCGATCAGGATCCTGTTGCGGCCGTTGCCGATGCCGCCGAACACCTTGCCCGCGGCCCAGCCGAGTTTCAGCATGAAATCCGGAGTGATCGGCGCGGTGCCCACCCTGCCGCGAATGCCGTCGGTTCCGAAATAGCGTTTGCCGTTGCCGCCCATGTCCATATCCGCCAGATCAGGATTCTTCCAAAAGCATTGAGTGTACTCCAATCGCATCCACCGTGGCAGCCACATCGTGGCTGCGGATGATGCGCGCGCCGCCGTGCAAGGCGAGCATGACGGCGGCGATGGAGCCCGGCAGCCGCTGTTCGGGCGTACGGCCGGTGGCCGCGGCGATCATCGATTTGCGCGAGAGCCCGGCGAGTACGGGAAAGCCGAATTCGGCGAATCGCCGTATTTCCCGCAACAGTGTGAAATTGTGTTGCGTGTTCTTGCCGAAGCCGAATCCGGGATCGATGACGATGCGTTGTGGATCGATTCCCGCCTTGATGGCGGCGTCCGCCCGCCCGCGCAGGAAGGCGGCGACTTCGGCAACCACATCCTCGTATTCCGGCTCTTGCTGCATCGTGTCCGGTTCGCCGCGCATGTGCATAAGGCAGACGGCCGTGCCCGTCCCTGCCGCGGTCTCGATCGCGCCGGGCCGGCGCAAGGCCCGCACGTCGTTGATCATGCCGGCGCCGGCCGCGCCGGCAGCCTGCATTACCTCGGGCGAACTCGTATCGACGGAAACGATCGCATCCAGGTTTGCGAGCAATGCTTCCACCACGGGCAGCACCCGGTCCAACTCTTCCTGGAGCGGCACTTCCCGTGCGCCGGGGCGGGTCGATTCGCCGCCGACATCGATCAGCCGGGCGCCTTCGGCAAGCATGTTGTCCGCCCGCCGCAGGGCCTTGTCGAGATTTATCCTGAACTTTCCGTCGCGGGCTGTGCCGAGGCTTGCGCCGTCGTAGAAGGAATCGGGGGTCAGATTGAGGACACCCATGCATACCGGGCGCGACAGGTCGAGGCTGCCTTGCGCTGTACGCAGCGTGCTGGGCCCGGGTTCAGGAAAGTAGTCGGGAACGATCAATGCTCCGCTGCGGGATCGCCTATCTTGCCCGATTGCCCGGACTTGCCCCGGGTCTTCTTCGGTGCGGGTTCGGCGCTTTCGTCCGCATCGTCGTCATCGGACCAGTCCGCCGGCGGCCGCGGCTTCTTGCGCGCCATGATGTCGTCGATCTGGTCGGTGTCGATGGTCTCGTATTCCATCAGCGCGTCTTTCATCAATTCGAGGATGTCGCGATTCCCTTCCAGAATCTCCTTCGCCCTCGCATAGCATTCGTCGACAATCCTGCGCACTTCGCGGTCGATGGCGATGGCGGTATCGACCGAAACCGTCTTCGCCTGGTGCGCCGCCGAGCGGCCGAGAAAGACTTCGCCTTCGTCCTCGGAATAGAGCAGCGGTCCGAGTTCTTCGGTCAGCCCCCACTTGGTCACCATGTTGCGGGCCATTTCGGTGGCGCGCTGGATGTCGTTGGACGCGCCGGTGGTGACGCCTTCCTTGCCGAGGGTCATTTCCTCGGCGATGCGGCCGCCGTATAGGCTGCAGATCTGGCTGAGAATCGCGCGCCTGCTGATACTGTAGCGGTCTTCCTCGGGCAGGAACATCGTCACGCCGAGGGCGCGGCCGCGGGGAATGATGCTGACCTTGTAGACCGGATCGTGTTCGGGCATGAGCCTGCCGACGATGGCGTGGCCGGCTTCGTGATAGGCGGTATTGATGCGTTCCTTTTCGGACATGACCATGGATTTGCGCTCGGCGCCCATCATGATCTTGTCCTTGGCCTTCTCGAATTCTTCCATGGTCACGAGACGGCGGTCGGCGCGGGCGGCGAACAGGGCCGCCTCGTTCACGAGATTGGCCAGGTCGGCGCCGGAGAAGCCCGGCGTGCCGCGGGCGATGACCGAGGCCTCGACGCGTTCGTCGATGGGCACATTGCGCATGTGCACCTTGAGGATCTGTTCCCGGCCGCGGATGTCGGGCAGGCCGACGACGACCTGGCGGTCGAAGCGGCCGGGGCGCAGCAGGGCCGGGTCGAGCACGTCGGGACGGTTGGTCGCGGCCATTACGATGATGCCGTCATTGCCTTCGAATCCGTCCATCTCGACGAGCAACTGGTTCAGGGTCTGCTCGCGTTCGTCATGACCGCCGCCGAGTCCGGCGCCGCGATGGCGTCCCACCGCGTCGATCTCGTCGATGAAGATGATGCAGGGCGATTGTTTCTTGGCCTGGTCGAACATGTCGCGCACCCGGGAGGCGCCGACGCCGACGAACATTTCGACGAAGTCCGAACCGGAAATCGAGAAGAAGGGCACCTTGGCTTCGCCGGCGATCGCCTTGGCCAGCAGGGTCTTGCCGGTGCCGGGCTGGCCCACCATGAGCACGCCGCGGGGAATGCGCCCGCCGAGGCGCTGGAATTTGTCTGGCTCGCGCAGGAAGTCGACGAGTTCCTTGACGTCTTCCTTGGCTTCGTCCACGCCGGCGACATCGGCGAAGGTCACCTTGATCTGGTCCTCGCCGAGCAGTTTCGCCTTGCTCTTGCCGAAAGACATCGGCCCGCCCTTGCCGCCTACGCCGCCTCCCTGCATCTGCCGCATGAAAAAGAAGAACAGCGCGATGATGATCAGCACCGGGAATCCGGCTACCAGCAATTGCGCCCAGATGCTTTGCCGCTCGGGTTCGCGGCCGACGACTTCGACGCCGTTTTCGAGCAGGTCGTCGAGCAGGCGGTCGTCTCCGATCGATGGCAGGGTGGTGCGGAATCGCGAGTTGTCGCTACGGACGCCGGTGAGATTGATGCCGGAGAACTCCACGCTTTCAACGCGTCCGGAGTTCACCTCGCGGATGAATTCCGAATAAACGACGGTCTCTTCGCTTGTTCCCTGATTGATGTTGTTGAACACCGTCAGCAATACGCCGGCGATGATCATCCACAAGATCAGGTTCTTTGCCATATCGTTCAAGGCTGTGCCTCCTCCGGGTCAGACCCGGCCCGCATCCCTGCCGTTGTCCGTCAAGTGCTGCGGAATCTCAATTCTGCCCGTGAAACCCGCTTGCGAGCAAGTACATTTCGCTCGAACGCGCCCGGGACGCATCCGGTTTGCGGGTCTTCACGGCCGCGAATCCGGACTTGAGGGCCGCCCGGAACCGTTCGCAGCCGGCGCCCTGGAAGACCTTGACCAGCAGGCTTCCGCGCGGTGCGAGTATACGTTGCGCGAGGTCGAGCGCAAGCTCCGCGAGATCCATGGCGCGGGGCTGGTCGACTTCCTTCATACCACTCATATTGGGGGCCATGTCCGAGATTACAAGATCGGCCGCCGCGCCCCCGAGCCGTTCCAGAACCCGGTCCAGCACTTCCCCTTCACTGAAATCTCCCTGTACGAATTCGACGCCTGCGATCGGCGCCATGGGCAGCAGATCGACGGCGACCACCTTGCCGCCGGCGCCGACCGCCTCGCGCGCGACCTGGGACCAGCCGCCGGGCGCGGCGCCGAGATCGACCACGGTCATTCCCGGCCGGATCAGGCGGTCCCTGCGCTGAATCTCAAGCAACTTGGCGCTGGCGCGGGAGCGATAGCCCTGTTCCCTGCTGCGCTTCACGTGCGGGTCGGAAAAATGCTCCTGCAACCAACGCCTGCCGGACTTCGACTTACTCACAGCCCCGCGAATCCAATACGCCGGCAGCGAGCTTACAGATGTCTGACGGTATCGATTTCGTATTCGATACTGCCGGCCGGGGCTTCCACCACGATCTCATCGCCCTCGAACTTGCCCATCAGCGCCCGGGCGATGGGCGAAACCACGGAGATCTTGCCGGAAGCCACGTCGGCTTCGTCCTCGCCGACGATCTGGTAGGTCACGCTTTCCTCGGTGTTCAGGTTGAACAACGTAATGGTGGAACCGAAGATGACCTTGCCCGAATGCTGGATCCGGGTGACGTCGATAACCTCGGATTCGGCCAGCTTGCGTTCGATCTCGGTGATGCGCCCCTCGCAGAAACTCTGCTGCTCGCGGGCGGCGTGATACTCGGCGTTTTCCCGCAGGTCGCCATGCTCCCGCGCCTCCGCGATGGCGGCGGAGATCGACGGACGGACGACGGTCTTGAGACGTTGCAGTTCTTCCCGCAACTTCTTTTCGCCCGAAACTGTCATTGGCGTGCGCATGAGTGAGCCCCGTGTGTGCTGCCAGGTGAATTTTCAGCCGAGTTCGGCGTGCAACTGCTGAATCGTGTAGACGGACATGTTGTCACCGAACTGCAAGGCGTCGCAGACCGCGAAAGCTCCGGCGATCGTCGTCGTACAGAAGACGTCGTGGCGGAGCGCCGTACTCCGGATCGTGGACGAATCCGCTATTGCCTGTCTGCCCTCGGTGGTGTTGAAAACCAGTTCGATTTCGTCGTTTTTTAGCATATCGACGATATGGGGTCTACCTTCGGCGACCTTGTTGACCCGCTTCACCGGGATGCCGGCGTTTTCCAGCACCCTGGCGGTGCCCCGGGTCGCGGCCAGTTTGTAGCCGAGATCGAGCAAACGGTTGGCGACTTCCTCGACGTAAACCTTGTCCGGATCCCGCACGCTGATGAAGGCCGTGCCCGATTTCTCGATGACCGCGCCGGCTGCGAGTTGCGCCTTGCCGTAAGCTTCGGCGAACGTTGCGCCGACGCCCATGACTTCGCCGGTGGACTTCATCTCGGGGCCGAGGATCGGATCCACGCCGGGAAACTTGTTGAACGGAAAGATCGCTTCCTTCACGGCGAAGGTGGAGGGAATGATTTCCTTCGTGAATCCCTGCTCGGCGAGGCTCTTGCCGATCATGCAGCGGGCCGCCACCTTGGCCAGGGATGCGCCGATGCACTTGGAAACGAAAGGCACCGTGCGCGACGCCCGCGGGTTGACCTCGATCAGGTAGACCTCGCCGTCCTGGTAGGCGAGCTGTGTGTTCATCAGCCCCACGACGCCGAGTTCCAGCGCCAGGGCGGAAACCTGTTCGCGAATTTTCTGCTGCACGTCGTCGGGCAGATTGTATGGCGGCAGCGAGCAGGCGGAATCGCCCGAGTGGATGCCCGCCTGCTCGATATGCTGCATGATGGCGCCGACGATGACTTTCTCGCCGTCGCTCACCACGTCGACGTCGATCTCGATCGCCGCGCTGAGGAAATAGTCGAGCAGGACCGGGCTTTCGTTGGAGACCTTCACAGCGTCGCGCATGTAGCGCTTCAGTTCGGCTTCGTTGTAGACGATTTCCATCGCCCTGCCGCCGAGCACCCAGGACGGCCGCACCACCAGCGGATAGGAAATGTCGCGCGCCTCCTTCAGCGCCTCCTCGACGCTGCGCACAGTGCGATTGGGCGGCTGCGTCAGCTTCAGCTTGCGGATCAGTTGCTGAAAGCGTTCGCGATCCTCGGCGCGGTCGATGGCGTCGGGCGGCGTGCCGATGATCGGCGCGCCGATGCCTTCGAGTTGTTTGACGAGGTTGAGCGGTGTCTGCCCGCCGAATTGCACGATGACGCCTTCGGGTTTTTCGAGTTCGATGATTTCGGCCACGTCCTCGAAGGTGAGGGGCTCGAAGAAGAGCCGGTCGGAAATGTTGTAATCCGTGGAGACGGTTTCGGGATTGCAATTGACCATGATGGTCTCGTAACCGTCTTCGCGCATCGCCAGCGCGGCATGGACGCAGCAATAGTCGAACTCGATGCCCTGGCCGATGCGGTTCGGCCCGCCGCCGAGCACCATGATCTTCCGGCGCGACGAGGGATTGGCCTCGCATTCCTCCTCGTAGGTGGAATACATGTACGCCGTGGTGGAATCGAATTCGGCCGCGCAGGTGTCGACTCGCTTGAAAACCGGGCGCACGTTCAGTTCGTGGCGCCGCGCCTGGACTTCCTCTTCACCCCTGTTTTCACATAAGCCGAGCAATTGCGCCAGGCGGCGGTCGGAGAATCCGTCGCGCTTGAGACGGAACAGTTCCCGCGCGGAAAGTTCTTCAAGTTTCCGGCCGTCCAGCGCCTGTTCCTGTTTGACCAGATCCTCGATCTGGACGAGGAACCACGGATCGATGCCGGAAAGCCCGGCGACTTTCCTGAGCGACCAGCCGTAGCGGAAGGCTTCTGCGACGTACCACAGTCTTTGCGCTCCGGCCTCGGTCAACTCCCGGGTCAACTTGACCTTGATGTTGTTGGCGCCGTGGTCGAGTATCGGCTCAAGGCCGCAAACTCCCACTTCCAGCCCGCGCAGCGCCTTTTGCAGGGACTCCTTGAACGTGCGGCCGATCGCCATGACTTCGCCCACCGACTTCATCTGGGTCGTGATGCGGTCGTTGGCCTCGGGAAATTTCTCGAAAGTGAAACGCGGGATCTTGGTCACCACGTAGTCGATGCTCGGCTCGAAGGAAGCCGGTGTGACCCCGCCGGTAATCTCGTTGCGCAATTCGTCGAGGGTGTAGCCGACCGCCAGTTTCGCCGCCACCCGGGCAATGGGAAATCCGGTCGCCTTTGAAGCGAGCGCCGAAGAACGCGATACGCGCGGATTCATTTCGATGACGACCAGCCGGCCGTCTTCCGGATTCACCGCGAATTGCACGTTCGAGCCGCCGGTCTCCACCCCGATCTCGCGCAGCACGGCGATCGCCGCGTTGCGCATGATCTGGTACTCCTTGTCGGTCAGCGTCTGGGCCGGCGCGACGGTGATCGAATCCCCGGTATGGACGCCCATGGCGTCAAGATTCTCGATGGGACAGACGATGATGCAATTGTCGTTGCGGTCCCGCACGACTTCGAGTTCGAACTCCTTCCAGCCGATCAGCGACTCGTCGATCAGCAATTCGTTGGTGGGGGACAGTTCCAGGCCGCGCGAGCAGATTTCCTCGAATTCCTCGCGGTTGTAGGCAATGCCGCCGCCGGTTCCGCCGAGCGTGAAGGAGGGCCGGATAATGCAGGGGAAGCCGATCTGCTCGAGCGCCTCGAACGCCTGTTTCATGTCGTGGGCCATGCCGTGGCGCGGAGTCTCGAGACCGATGGCCGTCATCGCCTTGTCGAACAGTTCCCGGTCTTCCGCCTTGTCGATGGCCTCCCGGCTGGCGCCGATCAGTTCCACGCCGTATTTCTTCAATACGCCCATGCGGTTGAGATCGAGCGCGCAATTGAGCGAGGTCTGTCCGCCCATGGTCGGCAACAGCGCGTCCGGGCGTTCGCGCTCGATGATCTTCTCGACGATGGACCAGGTGATCGGTTCGATGTAGGTAGCGTCCGCCATGGCCGGGTCGGTCATGATGGTGGCGGGATTCGAATTCACGAGAATGACGCGAAAACCCTCTTCCTTGAGCGCGCGGCAGGCCTGTACGCCGGAATAGTCGAACTCGCAGGCCTGCCCGATGATTATGGGTCCGGCGCCGATGATCAGGATGCTCTCGATGTCAGTGCGCTTGGGCATGGCCGCTCATCAACTCGATGAAATGGTCGAACAGGGGCGAGGCGTCGTGGGGGCCGGGACTCGCCTCGGGATGTCCCTGGAATCCGAATGCGGGTTTTTCCCGATGGGCTATACCTTGCAGGCTGCCGTCGAACAGCGAGCGGTGCGTGCAGCGCAGATGCTCCGGCAGGCTTTCCTCATCGACCGCGAAACCGTGATTCTGGCTCGTGATCAGCACCGTTCCGTCATCCAGGTTGCGCACGGGATGATTGGCGCCATGATGCCCGTGGGTCATTTTCACCGTGCGCGCGCCGCCGGCGAGCCCGAGCAACTGATGTCCGAGACAGATGCCGAACAGCGGAACGCCGGTCTCGAGAAACTCCCTGACGGCGGCAATGGCGTAATCGCAGGGCTCGGGGTCGCCGGGCCCGTTGGAAAGAAAGACGCCGTCGGGCTGCATGGCCAGCACTTCCCCGGCCGGCGTCATCGCCGGCACCACGGTCACCGCACAACCGCGCGAGGCCAGCAGACGCAGGATGTTTCGCTTTACGCCGAAGTCATAAGCGACGACGCGGAAGCGGCATTCTTCGGCGGGCCGGTAACCGGCGCCGAGCTGCCAGTGCCCCTGGTCCCATTCGAAACTTTCCGCAACGCTGACTTCCCGGGCCAGGTCCATTCCCTTCAGGCCGGGAAAGGCACGGGCTTCGGCGAGCGCCCGCTCCGCGCCTGCCTTCATGCCACCCTTAACAAGTTCGGGGCCCGACAGCAGGCAGCCGTTCAACGAGCCCTTTTCGCGCAAGATGCGCGTCAGCCGGCGCGTATCGATATCGGCGATCGCGACCACGCCCTGGGCGCGGAGGAAATCCTCCAGCGTCTGCTGGCAACGGAAATTGCTCGCGAGCAGCGGCAGATCGCGGATGACAAGCCCGGCGGCCCAGGCCCTGGCCGACTCGTCATCCTCGGAATTGGCGCCGGTATTGCCGATGTGGGGATAGGTAAGGGTAACGATCTGACGCGCATAGGACGGATCGGTCAGGATTTCCTGGTAGCCCGTCATCGCGGTATTGAAAACGACTTCGCCACTGCTGCATCCCTGTGCGCCGATGGCGACGCCCTCGAACAGATTCCCGTCTTCAAGGGCCAGAATCGCGGATTTTTCCAACTTTCGCTCCA
Organism: uncultured Pseudohongiella sp.; assembly: GCA_964622925.1. Lineage (GTDB taxonomy): Bacteria > Pseudomonadota > Gammaproteobacteria > Pseudomonadales > Pseudohongiellaceae > UBA9145. Next base: position 17,931 of record CAZUSL010000150.1, read on the forward strand.
GTCAGAAACGCGGAATGCGGGCACAAAAAAGCGGAATGGAGATTGCTCCGTTCCGCATTCAGAAACAGCCTCCGAAGAGGCTGTCCGCACAGGTTTCAGCATTCCACATACTGAGAGGGCATTCTAGAAAGATTCGCCGCCCCTGTCTACTTTAAAACGTCGCGCATGGTGTAGAGGCCGGGGGGTTTGCCGGCTATCCAGCGGGCGGCGCGGAGGGCGCCCTGGGCGAAGGTCATGCGGCTGGTGGCCTTGTGGCTGATTTCGAGTCGTTCGCCCGATCCGGCGAAGATGACCGTGTGCTCGCCGACGATGTCGCCGGCGCGTATGGTGGCGAAGCCGATGGTTTTGCGCGAGCGCTCGTCGCCGATTCCCTCGCGGCCGTACACAGCGCAGGCGTCGAGGTCGCGGCCGAGTGCTTCGGCGACGGCCCGGCCCATCGCCAGCGCCGTGCCGGAGGGCGCGTCTTTCTTGTGGCGATGATGGGCTTCGACGATTTCGACGTCGAAGTCCTCGCCGAGCGTCGCGGCCGCTTGTCCGAGCAGATCGAGACTGAGGTTGACGCCCACGCTCATGTTCGGCGAATGCAGAACGGCAACGCTTTCCGCCGCGGCCGCGAGCAACCTGTGATGTTCCGGACCGAGCCCGGTGGTGCCTGTCACGAGCGAGCGGCCGTGTTCGCGGCAATGGCCCACGTGGCCGGCCAGCGCCGGGGGGCTGGTGAAATCGATCAGCACGTCGAAGTCCGCTTCGCATCGCGCGAGCGAATCCGCGGCGACCACGCCCGCTTCCCTGCCAACAGCCAGCAGACCCACGTCCGTTCCGAGCGCCGGGTCTCCGGCTTCGACGGTTGCCGCGCTCAGGCAAATGTCCGGACCGCCTTCGATGACTGCCCTGACCAGGGTCTTACCCATGCGTCCCGCTGCGCCCGCAATGGCGATCTTCAACATGATAGACTGATTTCCGGGGAGAAGAATTGGGGCGATATGCTAACTTCCCTTGCCGCCGCGCTTCAATGATCCATTGGTCGACACCCGCGGCGATTAAATCAACTTCATATATTGAATTTGACGGGAAAAACGGGCATACTTCATTCCTTCCCAATCAAACTGAATTCATGGCGCCGGCCGCTGTCGGCTTTCCGGTAATCGATTTTTCAAGGATCAATTCAATTGTCCAGGGAACGGAGTTCCTCCGGAGTGCCGATAGAAAACAGCAGGGAGCTGGACTGGGACGCCTTGCTCGCCCATTTGTACGACGACGTCTTATACCTCGCACTCAAGTTATGCCGGTCACGGGCGCAGGCCGAAGACCTGGCGCAGGAGGCCCTGCTCCGCGCCTGGCGTTACCATCACACCTTGCGCGACGCCAATTCCGCCAGATCATGGCTGTTCACCATTCTCAGGAACGAGAACAGCCGTCGTTTCGAGCAGTATCGAGTTGACTTGCAGGATATCGACTACGTCGTCGTCAGGGCCGGACGAGACTCCGAACCCGACCGGTGCGCCGAATCTCACCTGTTGCACAGGGCCATCGCCGAACTCGGCGAGCGTTATCGCGAACCATTGATGATGCAGGTCTTCGGTGGCTATACGGGTAAGGAAATCGCCGCCAGGCTGAATCTGAACGGCAATACCGTCATGACGCGGCTGTTCAGGGCCAGGGCCCAACTCTCCCGGAAGCTTGAGCTTGATTCCTGAATGCGGGGTCCGGAATCTGCTGCCGACCCTGTGTCTGGTTTGCCGCCGTACGTTGCGGGGAGCCTATAGCCTCTGCGGGGATTGCGAAGCGGAACTGCCATGGCTGGGGAAAGTCTGCGGGCGCTGTGGCGAGGAACTGACCGAATCCGGCGCCGACTTCTGTTCCCGCTGCCGGCTGAATCCACCCGAGTTCGACTCCTGCCACGCGCCGTTCGCGTACCGCCCGCCAGTGGACAAATTGATCGTCGACTACAAGTTCAACGCGGACTTTGCCAGCGGTTACGCCCTGAGCCGAATCCTGGCCAGGTTCATGACCCGGCGGTGGCGCGAAGGCAAGGTTCCGGACTTGTTGCTGCCTGTGCCCTTGCATGCATCGAGGCTGCGCCGGCGAGGCTTCAATCAGGCGCTGGAAATCGCCAGGGTGCTGGCGGCCGAGAGCGCAACGCCGCTCTGTCCCCGCGGCCTGCGCAAACTGCGGCCCTCGCCGCCGCAAACCGAAATGCAAGGCGCCCGTGAACGCGGCGCGAATATCCGGGCT
>CAZUSL010000151.1:0-15610 GCA_964622925.1 uncultured Pseudohongiella sp.
CCTTCGACGATTTCCTCGACGATCGCCTGTTCGGGCCGCTGGGCATGAACGACACCGATTTCTACGTGCCCGCCGAGAAAGCCGAGCGTTTCGCCCAGATCTATACCTACGACGAGGAAGGCAATCTCGCGTCCTCGGAGATGTTCGGCGCCGCCAACGACTACATGGTCGACCCGGTGCTCAAGAGCGGTGGCGGCGGCCTTGTTTCCAGCACCATGGACTACCTGAAGTTCACCCAGATGATGCTCAACGGCGGGGAACTCAACGGTGTGCGCATCCTGTCGCCGCTGACCGTGGACCTGATGCATCGCAACCAGTTGCCGCGCGGCATGCCCGACAATATTCTCGGCGCGCCGGGTACGGTCTTCGGTCTCGATTTCGCGGTGGTAACCGACCCGGTCGAAGCCGAGTCGTTTTCCGCGGGCGAATACTACTGGGGCGGCGCGGCCGGCACCTGGTTCTGGATCGATCCGGTGGAAGACCTGATCGTGGTGGGGATGATCCAGCAATGGGGGCAGGGGCTGCCGAATGTGCGGGCGCTCTCCCGGCAACTCACCTACCAGGCGATCATGGAGCCGCTTGGCGTGAATTGATATTTTGCTGACCCCGGCCTCCCGCGGGAGGCCGGGAAACGGCGATCAAGGAGCGAGATAGGTGGAAAACCTGTCGGCGTATTCGTCGCTGGGGGAGGTGACGTGCTGCTCCAGTCCTTCGACTCCGTCGAGGTAGGCTTTCAGGAAGGCCAGGGTGAAGCGGCCCATGGTGGCGAGTTCCGGGCCGCCGTTGGCGGGGAACATGTGGTCGCCGGCGGCGAATTCCATGTAGATCTTGTTCTCGCTTCCCAGCGAATCGTATAGCAGCCGCGCGTGGGCTTCCGGTGGCGCCACGGTGTCTTCGGCGCTTGCGATGACGAGAGCCGCCGCGGACAGGGAACCATAGTCGCCTTCGAAGGAACCGCCGGGATTGCAGCAATACAGCGCCAGCGGAATCACCGCGCCGACCGCGTCGCCGAGCCGGTCGGCAGCCGCCAGCGCGGCTCCGCCGCCCATGGAATGGCCCATCAGCGCGATCTTTTCTTCATCGATCTTGTTTGCTACCGGGCTGTCGGGATTGGCGTTCTCGGCCTTGATGAAATCCACCAGCGCGGCCAGCGCGTCGGCGCGCGCGTCAAGGTCGTCGGTCGGCTCGTTGGTATTGAGAATGAAAACGTTATAGCCCAGTGAAGCCAGCGCCGGACCCCACCATTCGTAGTTGTCCGCCGCCGCGCGGAAACCGGGGGAGAAGGCGATTGCGCCATTGGGCCGGTCGAAACTCAAGGTGAGCGGATAGAACACCATGACGTCGGCGAATTCGGCAATGCCGGGATTCGTCTCGTAAGTGCGGACTTCATAGATTCGCTCGCCGAATTCGCGCCCGGCGGCGACGCCGATCTGGCGGCCTTCGGGCCGGTAGCGCCCCTGGCTGTTGTCCTGGGCGTAAGCCGCCGGCAACAGCAGCAGGCTCGCCGCCAGCAGGAGCAGGGCATGGGAAAGGATCCGGTTGATTTTCGCGCTGTGCATGGTCGCTAACCTCGGTCTCAAGCTTCGACGCCAGAATATAACAAAATCCTTCGAAGCATCTCCAGACATGCGGGAATGGACCGAAAGCGGGCAAGCCGCTATGCTCGCGGTTTTTCAGGCTGGACCGGGGAAAGCGAAGTCATGAATCGAGCCAAATTCGGCGCAGGCGTCATGTTGCTTGCAATGCTGGCCTTGCCGCCGCTGGCGCGGCCCCAGGCCGTGGGCGATCACCAATACACTTCCGAAGCGATCGAACTCGGATCGCGCATCTATACCAGTCAATGCGCCTTGTGCCATGGGCCCCAGGGTGCGCTCGTCGACGGCATAGACCTGCGGCTGGGAATATTTCGCGGCGTGGCGTCGGACGAGGATCTGCGCCGGGTCATCGCCGAAGGTTCGGGCGAGGGACAGATGCCGGCGACCGCGCTCGGCGAAAACGAAATGGAGGGCATCATCGCTTTCATCCGGGCGGGTTTCGACCCCGAAGGCGTCGCCGTGAGAATCGGCGACGCGGCGCGCGGCGAAGAACTCTTCTACGGCCGCGGCGGTTGTGCGGACTGCCATCGGGTGAACGGCGAAGGCCCGCGCACGGCGCCCGATCTCAGCGACATCGGCGCCATCCGCACGCCCGCCGTGCTGCAACTCAACCTGCTCGACCCGGCGGCGGCCCTGATGCCGATCAATCGCCCGGTAAGGCTTGTCACTCTCGACGAAGAAGTGGTCACCGGCCGCCGCCTCAACGAGGACACCCATACCGTGCAAGTGCTCGATTCCGCGGAGCGCCTGCGCTCTTTCGCCAAGACGGACCTGAGCAGCTTCGAGCTCGGCCGCGAACCGAGCAAGCCGCCCGTGGACATGAACGAAGAGGAAGTGGCCGACCTGGTGGCCTTCCTGCTGACCTTGCGAGGTGCGCTATGAAAAGATTCGCATGGACGATTTTGCTGGCGCTGCTCGCGGCGCCGGCTTACGCCCAGATTTCCTACGAACGGATACTCCAGGCCGAAGACGAACCGGAAAGCTGGCTGACCTATAACGGCAGTTACATGAGCCAGCGCTACAGCAGGCTGACCCAGATCGACCAGGAAAACGTCGGCGATCTGGAATTGCGCTGGCTGTTGCAGAACCAGGTCTTCGGCGCGTGGCAGTCGAGTCCCATCGTCGCCGATGGCGTCATGTATCTGACCGAACGCCCGAACAGCATCATGGCGGTGGACCCCGTCACGGGCCGCGTGTTCTGGAAATACGTCCACACCCCCGCGGACAACGCCCTCGTCTGCTGCGGCGCCAACAACCGCGGCGTGGCGGTGCTCGACGACCGCGTCTTCATGGGCACGCTCGACGCCCGTCTCGTGGCGGTGGACCGCATCAACGGCGAATTGCTCTGGGATGTGGAAGTCGGCGACGTCAACCTGGCGTATTCGGTAACGATGGCGCCGCTGGCGGTGAAGGACAAGATCATCGTCGGCGTCGGCGGCGGTGAATTCGGCATCCGCGGCTATGTCGCGGCCTATTACGCCGAGACCGGCGAACTCGCATGGAAAACCTATACCATTCCCGCCCCCGGCGAGCCGGGCCACGAGACCTGGGAGGGCGACGACTGGCAATACGGCGGCGCACCGGTCTGGATCACCGGCTCGTTCGATCCCGAAGAAAATCTCACCTATTGGGGCGTGGGCAATCCCGGTCCGGACTGGAACGCCGCCCAGCGCCCCGGAGACAACCTCTATTCGGATTCGGTCATCGCGCTGGACGCCGACACCGGCGAATTGCGCTGGTACTTCCAGTTCACGCCCAACGATGGCTACGACTACGACGCCGTGCAGGTGCCGGTGCTGGCGGACATGGAATGGCAGGGCGAGCAGCGCAAGCTCATGCTCTGGGCGAACCGCAACGGCTATTTCTACGTGCTCGACCGCACCGACGGCGAATACCTGCTGGGCAATCCCTTCGTGCGCGTCAACTGGTCGAGCGGACTCGACGAAAACGGCCGGCCCATTCCGACGCCGCAGCCCGAAGGCATGCCCACCTGGCCCGGCAACCAGGGCGGCACCAACTGGTATCCGCCGTCATGGAGTCCGCGCACGGAGCTGTTCTATTTCAGCGCCTGGGAGGACTACGCGACGATTTACGAGCCGGAGGAATCGGAATACGTGCCCGGGCGGGCCTTTCTCGGCGGCGGCTTCGACGTGCTCACGCCTGCGCCGGGAGCTCCCGGAGTCGGCATCGGCCGCACCAATCCGATCAACAACTGGACCGACGAAGTGGGCCATGCCTCGCTGAAGGCGCTCGACCCCCGCACCGGCGAGGAAGTGTGGGAGTTCGAGCAATTCGACGTCAGCGACAGCGGCATGTTGACCACCGCGACCGACCTGCTCTTCACCGGCGGCCGTGAAGGCTATATCCACGCCCTCGACGCGGCCAGCGGGGAATTATTGTGGAAACGGAACCTCGGCGGCCAGATCGTCATGGCGCCGATCACCTACATGATCGATGGCGTGCAATACCTGAGCTTCATTTCCGGCCATGTATTGGCCACTTTCTCTCTACGGGGTGAATAACACCGGAAAATATGGGAATATCACGCGGATTCTGGAGGACATCTCATGCATTTGGTTGACTTGAAGAAGTGGCTGCCGGCGCTGGCGCTGTGCGTTGCCGGCTCCGTGCAAGCCGCCGACGGCGAATTGTACAGCGCGAACGCCGAGCAGTGGTACACACTCGGCAGCGACTACGCTCACACCCGCTATACCCCGGCGGATGAAATCACCGCCGAGAACTTCGGCGAACTCGAAGTCGTCTGGGAGTGGGACGGCGCCAGTTTCGACGCGGTCAGCGGGCGCTCAACGCCCTCGCTGATCGACGGCATCCTGTATACCGTGGCGGGCAACAAGCGATTCGTGGTCGCCATCGACCCCAAGACCGGCGACACGATCTGGTCCTATCGTGAGCCCGTTACGCCTCGCGCCGAATATTCCATGCGCGCCGACTACGGCAAGGGCGTGGCCTATTCGGAAGTCGACGGCCGTGGAGTGATCTATATCGTCTCGCCCGGTTTCTTCCTGACCGCGCTCGACGCCAAGACGGGCCATCCGCTGGAAGGCTTCGGCAATCCCGTACCGATCGAGGGCTTCCCCGACACCGGCGTGGTCGACCTGCTCGCAGACCTCGGTCATCCCTACGACCCCTATGAAGGCATTCCGCTGGAAACCGGCTATATCACCGCCTCTTCGCCACCCATCGTCGTCAACGACACCGTGGTCATCGGCAACTCCGCCGAACAGGGCTATCTCCAGGCGCGCATCGAGAACGTGCCCGGCGACATCCTCGCCTACGACAAGACCACCGGCGACTTCAAGTGGAAGTTCAATGTGATACCGCGGCCCGGCGAATACGGCCACGAGACCTGGGAAAACGACGCCTGGCAATGGACCGGCGACGTGTCCTCCTGGGCGCCGCTGTCGGCCGACCCGGCCAACAACCTGGTGTTCATTCCCACCAACAGCGCGACCATCGACTACTACGGCGGTTTCCGCCCCGGCGACAATCTCTACGCTGCGAGCATCATCGCGCTCGATACGCGCACCGGCGAGCGCGCCTGGCATTTCCAGTTCGTGAAGCACGAGATCTGGAACTTCGACACGCCCACGGCGCCGCTGCTGCTCGATATCAATGTGGACGGCCAGGCCATACCCGCGGTCGCCCAGGTGACAAAACAGGCCTGGGTATACACCTTCAACCGCCTTACCGGCGAACCGGTCTGGCCCATCGTCGATCGCCCGGTGCCGCCTTCGATCGTGCCCGGCGAGGTGCTCTCGCCGACCCAGCCCCATGTGACCTGGCCCGAACCATTCGATATGCAGGGCTTCACCGAAGACGATATTGTTGACTTCACGCCTGAGCTTCGCGCCGAAGCGCTGGAAGTGATGGATGACTACGTGATGGGCGGACTGTTCAATCCTCCCATCCACTCCGACAATCCCGAGGGCAAGTACGCCGCCATGAATTGTCCGGGTGGGGCGGGGGGCGCGAATATCACTTCGCCGCCGGTTGCCGACCCCAATTCCGGCGTGTTGTACATTTCCTCGCACAAGGCCTGTTTCGCGCTGCGCCTGATTCCCGGCGAGGAAGCCGATCTGCTGTTCCCGAATCCGACCGGCACGACCCTGGCGCAATACGCCAACGCCGTGCGCGGCGCGACCGCGCGCCCGCCGAGGCTGCGCTCGGGCATTCCGGTCTGGAAGCCGCCGTACAGCCGCATCGTCGCCATCGACATGAACACCGGCGAGCACCTGTGGCAGATTCCCACCGGTGAGACGCCGGCCCGCATCGCCAACAGCCCTGCGCTGGAAGGCGTGGATATCGGCAACACCGGCACCGGCAACCTGGTGCCCATGGTTATCACGCCCAACATGCTGGTCTATACCGATGTGGCGAGCGACGGTACGCCGATGTTGTACTCGATCGACAAGGACAGCGGCGAAATCATGGCCGAGATCGAAGTTCCGGCACGCTCGAACTACGGCATGAGTTCCTGGGTCCACGACGGGCACCAATACATCATCCTGCAGACCGGCTCGAAACTGACCGCCATGGCCCTGCCCGCCGCGGCGCCGCAGTCTTCCGGTTACTAAGGCACGACGGATAGAGCGAGGGCCGTGCGATGTTGCGACTGATCCTGCAATTGATCGGCATCGCGGTGCTGATCCCGGTGGTGGCCTATTTCACCCTGAGGATGGAGAATCGCAATGCGGACGGCCCTTCCATCGTCTTTCCGGGCGGCGAACTCGTCTCCGGCGAGCTTTACACCGGCCCTGAACCCGACTGGAACTTCACTCGGGACATTCGCCTGGTTGAACTCGAGTTGACCAACCCGGCCCCGCCGAGTTCGCGCCTGATTTTCATACTCGAAAGCGAAGGCAAGCTGTACGTCGTCAGCGGCTACATGGGCACAACGCTCGGCCGCATCTGGAAACATTGGGCGGTGGACGCGGACGAAGGCGACGGCATGGCCGTCGTGCGAATCGACGGCGTTCGCTACGAGCGTCAAATCGTGCGCATCCGCGAGGGCGAAGTGCTCGATGGCGTCACGGCCGCGCTGCGGGAAAAATACGGCGGCAATTCCAGCCGCGAAAGCGTGGAATCGGGCGACCTCTGGGTATTCGAACTGGCTCCGCGCGGACTGAACGTCTAGGAGGCAGCCATGTCCACCAGAACCTATCTTGCGGTTTGCCTGGCCGTCACCGTGCTGGTGGCCGGCTCCATCCTTTTCGTCCCCGGCCTGTCCGAAACCATCGAACAAAACCTGCTGATCTTCCTCTCCACCAACGCCAGCTAGCCGCTACTCAAGGCAAGGCAAACACCACCAGTTCGCCGAAATCTCCGTTGCGGCCGCCGCCGGCTACGGCGATGTATTGCCGGCCCTCGTGTTCGTAGCTCATCGGGGCGCCGTGGAGGCGCTGGTCAACCATGATTTGGCCAAGCAATTCGCCTGTTTGCTTTTCGTGGGCGACGAGGATCGAGCCTGTGGCCTCCGGGTCGGTCTCGTCCTTCTGCGCCAGATAGGAGATGAGCAGGGCTTCGGTGATGAGTACGCCGCCTTCTGCGACGACGTCGTTGAACACGCTGCCCAATGGGCCGAGATTCAGGTGGGCGATCGCTGGATGGTCCGTTGGACCCTTGCCGAAAGGAATTTGCCAGACGTGTTCACCGGTATTCAGGTCGATGGCGGTGATGCGCCGGTAAGGTGGCTTGAGCAAGGGGAGACCTTGGGGTCCGGTGGTTCGGTCGTAGCGGATCACGTAGGGCCAGTCCGATGTGCCTGGAGGGGGCTCGACCAGGGACATGCCGGTGGGCCGGGTTACCGATGGGATGTATAGCACGTTTGTTTCCGGATCGAGCGAAGCGCCGGGAAAGTTGGCGCCGCCGCCGGCGCCGGGAACTACGATGGTCGAGCGCTTGCCGTCCTGACCGGCGACGATGGTTGGCGTAAAGATCGGGCCGATGACGTACTCGCTCGCGATCCGTTCGGCTTCGGCGCGTAATTCCGGCGTGAAATCGATCAGGTCGTCTTCGGTGATGCCGATCTGCTCGAAGGGCAGGGGCCAGGTCGGAATGGGCTGGGTCGGATGCAATCTCTCGCCGGGGACCGTGCTAGGCGGCACGGGCCGCTCCTCGATGGGCCACACCGGTTCTCCCGTGAGACGGTCGAACACGTAGGTAAAGCCTGTCTTCGATACCTGCGCGACGGCCTTGATCGGCGTGCCGTCGACGACGATGTCGACCAGGTTGGGCGCCGAGGCGATGTCGTAGTCCCAGATGCCGTGGTGCACGGTCTGGAAATGCCAGATTCGTTCGCCGGTATCGGCGTCGAGCGCGACCAGGCTTTCGGCGAAGACATTCTCGCCATGGCGCATGCCGCCCCAATAGTCGTTGGTCGGCGTGGAAACGGGCAGGTAGACGATTCCCGCCTCGTCGTCGGCGGACATGAAGGACCAGACATTGGTGTTGCCCGTGGTCGCCCAGGAGCCGTTTTCCCAGGTCTCGTTAAAGGGTTCGCCGGGCTGGGGAATCGTGTTGAACCGCCATTTGAATTCGCCGCTGTAGGCGTCGTAGGCGCGCACATGGCCCGGCGGGCTGCGGTTGGACATGATGTAGTCGTAGATTTTCGAGCCGACGATCACGCTGCTGCCGACGGCGATCGGCGGCGCGCCATGGGTGATGTTGTTCATCTCAAATTCGAGCCGGCCCAGTTCACCGCGCAGATCGACGAAGCCGTCATCGCCGAAATTCGGGTCAGGACGGCCGGTTTCGATATCTATGGAAACCAATTGCTTTCCTAATGTGGCAATGAAAATGCGTTCGATTTCACCGTCGGTCCAATATTCGATGCCGCGGGTCTGTACCGGGGAGAAATTGGGCGGCCCGGCGCGATAGCTTTCCGGATCAAACAGCCATAGTTCCTCGCCGCTGGCCGGATCGAGCGCCACGACCTGGGAATGATTGGTGGCGGTATAGAGCACGCCGTCGACGAAGATCGGCGTGGCGCGGTAGTCGCCGGTGAAATAGCGCAATTCCTCGTCGATGCGCGAATCGGCCGAGGTCCAGGTCCAGGCGATTTCCAGCTCGGAGAAATTGCTCCGGTCGATCTGGCCGTGCGGCGCGTACTTGCTCGAAGAATGATCGGCTCCGTGATGCAGCCAGTTGCCCGCGGCATCGTGGTCAGGCGCGGGACGGCAGGCCGCAAGCGAACAAATCAGGAAAACGGCGATTACGAGTCTGAATTCGGCCATGCTTCACCCCTACAATGGATCGTTGATGGCGTTGTATTCGCGCAGGATTTCGAGCACTTCTTCGAGGGGAATCGCCCGCAATTCCCCGCGGGCGCTGCTGACCGTAGTGGCCTTGAAGATGGCGTTGTAAATCGCTTCCTCGGTGGCTTCGGCGGTGGCCGCGAACAAGGGCGACATGGCCTCGTTTACCAGCACTTCGGTCGGCACCGGCGCATTGCTGCTGCGCGGTCGGCGCACGCTGGGATTGGCCGAAAAAGCGATCACGTAGTCGCCCGAGCCGTTGCTTGCGAACGAGCCGGTACGCGCAAGGCCCATCATTGCGCGCATCGAAAGCCGTTGCAGACCCCGGCTGTCGAGCGGGGCGTCGGTCGCCACGACCATCATGATCGAGCCGTCTTCGCGGTCCTGGTCTTCGCCTTCGATCGAGGCCCGGAAGGAATAGTTTCCGAGTTCGCGGCCCACGGGGGCGCCGTTGATTTCGAGTATGCCGCCATAGTTGGTCTGTACGAGCACGCCGATGGTGTAGCCGCCGAGGTCGGCGGGCAATACGCGCGAACTCGTGCCGATGCCGCCTTTCCAGCCGAAGGCCTGGGTGCCGGTTCCCGCGCCGACCGAGCCCTCGGCGACCGGCCCGGAGGCGGCGTTGTCGAGCGCCTCGAAAACTTCGTCGCGCCCGACCGGATCGGCCCACATGTCGTTGACGCGGCTGTCATTGGTTTCGCCGACAATGGGATTCAAGGTGTGTTCTCCCATGCCCGGCTGTTCGTAATTCCATTCCTTGAGCGCGTTGGCGGCGCTCCAGACGCACAAGGTGCAGACGAGCAATATTGGAGTCTCGATTTCGCCGAACTCGCGCACCTGGGTTTCGCCGATCAGCTTGCCGTAGCCGTTGCCGACGTGAATCCATGCGGGAATCGGGTGGGTGTAGAGGTTGCCCGGCGCGGGGATGATCGCCGTGACGCCGGTGCGGATGTCGTCGCCGCGAATCACCGTGCTCTGGCCGACGCGCACGCCTTCCACGTCGGTGATGGCGTTCAATGGGCCGGGCTCGAAAACGCCGACGATGACGCCGGCTTCCCGTGCTCGCGGTCGTTCGCCCGGGTCCTGGGCCTTGGCAGGTGCTTGCGCGAACAGCGCCAGGCAACTTAAAAACGCGAAAACCCGCAGTATCTGCAGTTGAAGGAATCGAAATGAGTCCATGGCTGGCCCTCTCAAAACGCACTGAAAACGACAGTGTCCAACTCGCCCGAGGCATTGGCAAGGTCGGCGCCCCCCGCGGGATAGTCATTCTGCTCGAGGATGTAGGCGAGGATGTCGAGATACTGGCCTTCCGTCAGCGAGCCGGGACTTTCCTGCGGCATCGTCGTGCGCATCTGGGTGTAAAACTCGCCCAGGCTGCGGCCCTCCCAGACGAACAGGAATCCGATGCCGCGCAAGCCGGGAGAATTGCTGTTGCCGCGCAGATCGAGCGCGTGACAGGAGGAACAGGTGGCGCGATAGGCTTCCGCGCCGCGGGCAGCCTGTTCGGAACTGTACAAGCCGTCGCCGAGGCCGGCGGCCGATGCTGCCGAAGCCGCCCCCAGCGCGGCCCAGCACGTCGTTGCCAGGGCGAATCGCAAGGCCTCAGTTCTCCGGCAAGGCGAAAACGTGAATCGCATTGCCGCGCGCCGGGCGGCGCAATTCGGGCGCGAGTTCCCGCGGCAGCATGTTCGACCAGCTCGCCCCGCCGACTCCGGCGGGCAAGGCGATGTATTGGCGCTCGTCGATCATGTAAGTGATCGGAAAGCCCTGGGCCGAAGTGTTGACCCGGGTCTGCCAGAGGATTTCGCCGTTCCCGGCATCGAAGGCGAACATGCGACGGTCGTAGTCGCCGATGAAAATCAGGCCGCCCGCGGTCGCCAGAGCGGCGGTATTGACGGGCGCCCGCGAGCGATAGCGCCAGCGGACTTCGCCGTCGGGCACCCCGAGCACGAGCAATTCGCCGAGATTGCCCTCGGAATCCGGATGCGGATAGTTGATCCGGCGCACGGGACCGGTGCCGCCGCCGCCGATTTCGAATTCAACGGGACCGAAGGTCGCCAGCTCGCAGTTCAGGGTGATGGGGATGTACAGCGCCTGAGTCTGCGGCGAATAGGACATGGCGCGCCAGCTCTTGAAGCCCGACGTGCTCGGGCACATGTCGAGTTCCTGGCCGATGCGCGGGATCATGCCGTCGCGATAGCGCACGCTGCCGGTGACCGGATCGAGATCGACGATGGTCTGGTAGCCGATGTCGGTGCCGGCGATGAATTCGCCCGTCATCCGATCGAGCTGCCAGAGAATGCCGAGCTTGCCCATCTTGAACAGCGACTGGCGGCCGTCCACATCGATCAGCACCGCTTCGAAGACTTCGTCCATGTCATGGGTTTCGCCCGGCAGATGCTGGTAGTACCAGACGATCTCGCCGCTATGCGGATCGAGCGCCAGCGTGCTGTTGGTGTAAAGCGCGTCGCCGTCGGTGCCGCGCACGACACGCGCCCAGGGCTTGGCCTGGGCGGTGCCGATGTAGACCAGGCCGGTGGCGGGATCGTAACTGCCGGAGATCCAGCTATCGCCGCCGGCGCGGAACTCCAGCGGCAGATCGCCCCATGAGTCGCCTCCCGGTTCGCCGGGCAGGGCGACAGTGCTCGTGCGCCAGAGTTCCTCGCCGGTGTCGGGATCGTGGCCGGTGATGTAGCAGGCGCCTTCCTTGAAACGCTCGCAACCGCTCATGCCCGTGACGACGACGCCGTCGGCGATGATCGGGCCGGCGACATAGTTATAGCCCATGGCCGGGTCGACCACCGGAGATTCCCATGCCAGCAGGCCGGTCCGGGCATCCAGCGCGAGTACGCTGGCGTTTTCGGTCGCGGCGAAAATCCGGTCTCCATAGATGGCGATATTCTTTTGCACGCCGCGGCCCACGCCGGCCCAGGCGGTAGCGGGCAGTACCGCGTCGCCAAGTTGCTCCGGACCGAGCGGCACAGCGCCCGAGCCTTCCAGCGCGGGGGTGATGCCGGGCCGATATTCCCACAACAGATCGCCCGAAACCGCATCGAGCGCCTGGATTACGCCCCGCGGCGCCGGCAGGAACAGGACGCCGTCATGCACGAGCGGCGCCGCCTGGCCGCCGCCGGTATCGTCAAAAGACCAGGACCAGACCAATTGCAGTTGATGCACATTGGCGGTGTCGATCTGGTCGAGTTCGCTATAGCCCCAGCTTCCCTGGTCTCCGCGCCAGTTGAGCCACGAGCCGGGCGGCGGATCCGCCAGCATGGCGTCGGTGACCGGCTCGAGCGGCCCGGTCTGGGCCACCGCCAGTGGCGTCAGCAGAGCCAGGGTCAAGGGTAAACAGGACAATCTGTGCATGGCGGCAGCATAAACAGCCACCACCAATCAAGTCAAAGACTAAGCGATGTTGGGCCTGCACTGCGTGAGTCGCCACCCGGCGGCGACGGTTCGAAACCACCAACAGGTCGGGGGTGTGCATGTCACCGGGTCTCAAGTATCATCGCTGGAATCTGCCGGGACGAATCCAGTTGCGGCGTTTGGCCGGCTTCATCGGCGGCGAACTTCAAGGAGAAAAGAATGCGCAAGTTGAAACTTCACTGGCAGATTCTGATCGCAATCGCGCTGGCGGTGATCATGGGAGCGATCACCGGCACGGAAACGGGTTTTCTCGGGATTACCTTCTACGGGATCTACGACTTCCTCGGCACATTGTTCCTCAACGGCCTGCTCATGATTGTCGTGCCGTTGATCATGTCTTCGATCATCGTCAGCATCGCCAAGCTCGGCAGCGGTTCGGACCTCGGCCGGCTCGGCGGAAAAACCTTTCTCTACTACGCCACCACGAGCACATTGTCGATTCTCGTGGGACTTTTCTTTGTCAACCTGATGGCGCCGGGAATAATCAACGGCCAACCCGCAGGCGACGCGCTCAACCTGACCGTCGACGGCGGCGAACTCGCCTCGACCATGGCGGCCGTCGAAGGCCGCGGCGGCGGCGACATCGTCAACATCTTCCTGCGCATGGTGCCGACCAATATCGTCAACGCGGCGGCGCAAGGCGAAATGCTCGGGCTGATTTTCTTCAGCCTGGTCTTCGGCTTCTTCATGTCGCGCATTCCGGAAGGCCCAAGAGAAACCATGCTCAGCTTCTGGACCGGCGTTTACGAAACCATGATGAAGATCACCATGTGGATCATGAGCTTCGCACCCATCGGCGTATTCGGCCTGGTGGCGGAAACCGTGGCCTCGACCGGTTTCGGCGCCTTCGAGCCCTTGCTCAGATTCTTCATCACGGTAGTGCTCGCGCTGTCGTTCCACGTTTTCGTGACCTTGCCGCTGATGCTCAAATACCTGGCCAAGGTCAATCCCTTCCTGCACTTCCAGGCGATGGCGCCGGCGATTCTGACCGCCTTTTCCACGGCATCGTCATCCGGCACCTTGCCGCTGACCGTACGCTGCACCAGGGAAAATGCGGGGGTTTCGGACCGCGTGACGAGTTTCTGCCTGCCGCTGGGCGCCACGATCAACATGGACGGCACGGCGCTTTACGAATGCGTCGCCGCGATCTTCATCGCCCAGGCCTACGGGCTCGACATGACCTTCGGCACGCAGTTCACCGTTGTGCTGATCGCGCTGCTGA
Source organism: uncultured Pseudohongiella sp. (assembly GCA_964622925.1). Taxonomy (GTDB): domain Bacteria; phylum Pseudomonadota; class Gammaproteobacteria; order Pseudomonadales; family Pseudohongiellaceae; genus UBA9145. The sequence goes on from CAZUSL010000151.1 coordinate 13,518, forward strand.
CCTCAATCGGCGTCGCCGGCATTCCCGCCGCCAGCCTCGTGGCGATCGCGGTGATTCTGACCGCAATCGGCCTGCCGATCGAAGCGATCGGGCTACTGCTCGTGACCGACCGCGTACTCGACATGTTCAGGACTTCTATCAACATATTCTCGGATTCCTGCGGCGCCGTCGTGATCGGCAAGTCCGAGAACGAAACCGGTATTCTGCAAGCTCCGTCACGAGCCTGATCCGACATCAAGGAATGGATATGGACAATCTTGAAATCACCCTCGGCGTCGAGGAGGAATTTTTTCTTGTGGACGCCGCCAGCCGCGATCTGCTGGCGGATCCGGCCCCGGAAATCTTCGAGCTATGCAAGCGAAACGCGGGCCCCCACCAGGTGGTTCACGAGTTTCTTCGTTCGCAGATCGAAGCCAATACGCGAGTATGCAACTCGGTAGGTGAAGTACGCCAAGCGCTGCACGAGACGCGCAAGCTGGTGGCGGACGCGGCCGGGCAACACGGCGCGAAAGTGATTGCCGTGTCGACGCATCCTTTCGGGCGCTGGCAAGAGCAAATGCCCACGGAGGGAGACCGCTACCGTCACTTCGCGGTGATCTTCCAGGAAAGCATGCGCCGCTCCGTGAACGGCGGCCTCCACGTTCACGCCGGTTTCGGCGACGCCGACGACCGCATTCGCGTGATGACGGCGCTGCGGCGCTATCTGCCGCTGTTGCACGCGCTTTCCACGTCTTCGCCGTTCACCGAAGGGCGGATGACCGGCTTCAAGTCTTACCGGCTGAATCTGCTGGGCGCCCTGCCGCGCACCAGCGTGCCGGGAGCACTCTATTCCTGGGCCGACTACGACAAGTTGCTGGAAGACTATCGGAATATGGATTTCGTTCGCGACGGCAGCGAACTCTGGTGGGATATACGCCCGTCGCAGAAGTACCCAACGATCGAGATGCGCATCTGCGACGTTGGCACCCGCATCGAGGAAACCATGACCCTGGTCGCGCTGTACGCCTGCCTGGTGCGTTGGCTGATGCGCAACAGGGAGTCGCTGCCGCCCGAGCCGCCGACCGAGATCATCGCCGAAAACCGCTGGCTGGCGCAGCGTTATGGCGTGTTCGCGATTCTCGGCGCTCCGCTGGGCAAGGATCGCATGGATATCGGCGATATCGCCGAATGGCTGACGGGTGAACTCGCCGAAGACGCCGCGGCGCTGGATTGCGAAGCCGAATTGAACCATGTCCACGAAATCATCAGGAACGGTTCCAGCGCCGACCGGCAGATCGACCTGTACCGGCTGCGGCGGCTCGAAGGCGACAGCGAGGAAGAGTCACTTGTGGCCGTGGTAGACGCGCTCATCGAAGAAACTTGCGAGGGACTCACGGCGTGACGGCGGCATGGCGCGGGCAAATTGCGCTCGTTGCCGCGCTGCTGGCTCTTGCTTCGGGCGCGGTCGCCCAGCCGAATACCCTGGCCGACATCGAAACCGAACTGATGCGCCGGGTGCTTCCCGAAGCGAGCAGTTTCGAACCGGCGGAAAGTACCCTGCCGATTTACGCGGGCTATATGGGTTCCGAGCCCGAGGCCGAACTCGCCGGTTACGTCTTTTTCACGCCGGATCTGCCGCCCGAGGAAATCGGCTATAGCGCGCCCATCGACATGCTCGTCGGCATGGACACCGAAGGCACGGTCACCGGACTCGAAATCGTCCATTACACCGAGTCCTACAAGAGCATCCGCGGCGATTTCATCAACACCGAGGGCTTTCCGCAGCAATTTTCGGGCATGGAAATCAGCGAGGGGTTCCGCGTCGGACGCGACGTCGACGGCATCTCCCGCGCCACGATTACCGCCTGGGCGGTGGCCCGGGGCATCCGCAACGCGGCGCGCAGGGTTGCGCTCGAACACCTGCCGAACACCGACTACGTGCGCTCAACGAACGCCGACGGCCGCGCGTTGCAGTTCCTGGAAGGCAAAAGCTGGGACGACTTCAAGGCCGACGGCCTCGTGCGCGAACTCGACGTCGAAATGGCCGACGGCACCATATTGCACCTGGAAGTCGCCTTCATGGCTCATGACGGACTCGGCGAACTGCTCGTCGG
>CAZUSL010000152.1:0-8740 GCA_964622925.1 uncultured Pseudohongiella sp.
GGGCCGCTACCAGTCCGGCGTCAGGCCGCAGGTCCGGGATTGAGCTTTCGTTTACAACTTGAGCTTGATCGCCGCCTGCAATACCGACTCGTCGAAACCGTCGACACCGAACTTGTTGCGCCAGACCTGCCATTCGACGCCGGCGTAAATCCGGTCCGGATCGCCGCCAAGCAGCCTGCCGAGGTCAAACAGCAGTTGCGGCTGCGTCAGCAGATTGGGGTGGCTGTAGGCGCCGGTTCCGGGCGTACCCTCGGCCGCGGCCCAGTTGAGAAAGCCGCCGAATTCCCAATGCATCGCGCCCGTGGTGAAAGTGCTGTTCCAGGACATGTTCAATTGCCAGGTCGAGCCCGGCACGCCCGAATCGTTCCTGCGAAAGCCGTTCACGTTGAAGAAATTGAACCCGGGCAGGTCAAGACTGACTCCCGCGCCGACGAGATAGCTGCGGAAACCGTCTCCGCTCTTGATATTGCCGGCCAGTAGCACATCCCGCACCGGGCCTGCGGAAATCTCCCTGCCGGAAACACTCGACAAGCTCAGCCGGGGCAGCCATTCGGCGTATGTGCCCGGTTCGCCGCTGAACGGACGCGCCACGTCGACGAATGCGAAGTTCTCGCCATAGCGCCAGGCGTTGGCCCACTCTCCGGTAAATGTCGTGGCGCGATCTTTTACCAGCTTGTATCCCGACCCTTGCAAAAATTGCACATTGAAAGCGTTGAATCCCTGGGCGACAACCGGCGCAGCGGCTCCGCCGGCCATCAATACGAACGCGCCAGACAGGATTGCGGTTTTCAACAAGAGCATTCTCCGGGCGTTATTCTTGCCCATGGCCCGGGCAATTTCTACAATCCGGGAGAAGCAGGCCGCAAATTCCCCCATGCGTATTCTTATCGTTTTTTCATTGCTTTTGTTGAGTCCCGCCATGGCCAGGGCCGACGCCGTTTCGGCCGCGGCGGCGATGGAGAATCCGGCCAATCCCCTGGTGCTCATCAATACCGAATCCGGGCCGATGTACGTCGAACTGCTTCCCGGCGAGGCGCCGTTGAACGTGGCGAATTTCCTTGCATTGGCGGAACCGCCCGAATCGGAAAACCCGGACGTGTTCCCCGGCCCGCGGGGATACTATGACGGCATGCGATTCCATCGCGTGATTCCGGGGTTCCTGATCCAGGCCGGCAGTCCCGCGCTGCATCGGGGCGAGAGGGAATACGCCGCCGTTCGCGATGAAATCAATGCCGACGCCCTCGGCCTCGACCGCGAACCCGTGCTTTACGCCAATGGCGAATTCAATCCGCTGCTCGACGTACAGAACAAGGAAGAACTCGAAGAAACGCTGCTGCGACCCCTGTATCGGCGCCTCGGCATCAGCGGCAACGCGGAAGTGGCGGCGCGCCAGGACGAGATCATGTCCGCGTTGACCAACATGAGCGTCAAGGACGCATACGCCGGGCTCGGTTATCGCTATCAGACCGCACGGCCAAGCCGGGGCCTGGGCCGCGGCGTACTGGCGCTGGCGAATCGCGGCCCCGACGACAATGGCCCGGAGTTTTTCGTCGTCCTGGACGACGCGCCGCATCTGAACGGGAAATACACCGCGATCGGCCATGTGGTGGAAGGCATGGAAGCCGCCGACCGGATCGGCGCCACGGCGGTTGATCCCCTGGTATTGGAACCGGAGCAATTTACCTCTTCAGGCCGCTTGATTTATTCTATTCGGCAGGTCAATTGACCGAGGGTTGTCATGTCGAAGAAGTCAAAGAAACAGGCGAAGCAGGGAACGCTCGCGCTATGCATTACCGCCGGCCTGATCGTCGGCGTCGGGCTTGGGCCCTTCGTCGGCAACATGCTGCTTTCGATCGTGATTTTCGGCCTGCTCGGGATTGGTGCCGGCATCGTATTCACGCGCCGCACCAGGTCCTAGGAGTCGACCCGCTCCGGCAGGGAAATGTCTTCCTGCAACATTTCGCGCCGGAAAGGAGGCAGCGACTCCAGTAGTCCCTTGCCATAGAACTTGCGCGCGATGCGTTCGTCGAAAAGCGTAATACGGCCGCTGTCGGTCTCATTGCGCAACAGGCGGCCGCAGGCCTGCTTCAGGCGAAAGGCAGCCTGGGGCAGCGACAATTTCATGAACGAGTTCCCCTGTTCCTTGTCGAACCAGTCCGCCAGCGTCCGTTCCACCGGATCGCTCGGCACCGGAAAGGGAATCTTCGCAATCAGTACATGCGTGCAATATTTGCCAGGCAGGTCGACGCCCTCGGCGAAACTTGCCAGGCCGAAGATCACGCTGCCCTTGCCCTTGTCGATGCGCGCGCAATGCCGGCGCAGAAGTTCGAACTTCTGATGGTCGTCCTGGCAAAGTACGCGTTTGCGCCATTCTTCCGGCAGCGCCGCCAGCACGTCATGCATCTGGACGCGGCTGGAAAACAGCATGAGGCTGCCCGCCTTCGGATTCAGCAGGCGCGGCAGCGAGTGGATGATGCCATCGGTATGTCTTTGCGTTTCCCTCGGCTCGCAGCCCATTCTCGGCACTTCCAGGCTCGCCGCCTCGGCGAAGGGAAAGGGGCTCGGAATGCTCAGACAGGCGGCATGTTCGGGCAGTCCGGCGCGCATGTTCAACATCGAAAACTCGCCCAGGGCCGACAACGTGGCCGAAGTCAGCACCGCTCCGGCGCAACGCCGCCAAAGGCTTTCCCGCAAGTTCTCCGCCGCCAGCACCGGGCTTGAGGAAATCGAGATATCGGCTTCCCCGTCGTCCTTGTCGAAACTGAGCCAGCGCGCCCGGGGCACGGCGCCTGCCTCGTTGCCGGCGGCATAGCTCTCCCACAAGGCGCGATTCGCCATGGCCCGGTCATACAGGTTGCCGGCGATCGGAAACCACATTTCGGCGGCCCCGGTCTCGACATTGCCATCGCCGTCACCGCCCGATTCCTCGCCTTCGTCTCCAGACCGTTCGCGCAGGTCCGCGCGCACACGGTCCAGCCGGTCTTCCAGTTGCCCGAAAAGTTTCGCCAGTGGATCGGCCAAGTCGCACAATTCCGGCGGCGCCTCGCCGAGTTCGAAGGTCTGGGTCACGCGGTCGCGATAACTGTCGCCGTCCGGCTGCCTGATATCCTGCAGCAGCAGCCATGCCATCTGCAGCCGGTTTCTCAACTCCGGCAACAGTGTATTGAGTTCCTTCACGGCGCCCGGCTCCAGCACTTGCTGTTCGCTCATTCGCCGCACGATGGTTTCGCAACGCTCCAGCCAGTCGGCTTCGGCCCGGATGCGGATCGAGTGGGCGAAATGACGGTTGCTTTTTTCCGGCAAATGGTGGGCTTCGTCGAATACATAGATGCATTCTTCCGGCGCCGGCAGTACCGCTCCGCCGCCGAGAGCGAGGTCGGTAAGCACCAGGTCCTGGTTGGCCACGATGCAGTCGGCCTGATCGAGGTCGCGGCGGGCGTCATAAAAGCAGCATTTGTTAAACAGCCGGCAACGCGAGCCCAGACATTCGCCTCGCCTGACCGTCAGCGGCTGCCAGCGGTCCTGCGCCAGCGGCTCCTTCCAGTCGTCCCGGTCGCCCTGCCAGCGGCCTGCGTCTAGTTCCTCGCGCATCTCTTCCCAGAGTTGCGGGTCCGTACCGTAATCCGCCGGCGCGTCCTCGCCGAACAGGTCGCGCAAGGCTGCGCGGCTGTCGTCGCCGCGCAGGAGATTTTCCAGTTTCAGCCGGCACAGGTAACGGCCCCGTCCTTTCGCCAGGGCGTAGTCGAATTGCAACTCCGCATCTTCCAGTATCTGGGGAATGTCCTTGTTGACGAGTTGTTCCTGCAAGGCGACGGTAACCGTGGCGATAACGAGCTTGAGGCCCCTTTCCATCGCCAGGGGCAGGCCGGCGAGCAGGTAAGCCAGGGTCTTGCCGGTTCCGGTGCCCGCCTCCACTACGCAAACGGGTCCTTTTCCTTCTTCTCCCGGCTCGGCAAGCGTGTTGAAGATTTCGGCGATCATGCGGCGCTGGCCCTGTCTGGGCCGAAAGCCGCGGGCGTCGAGAATCCGCCGGTAATCCGACTGGATCTGCTTTTTCAGGGAATCCACCGCGGCGCGCCATCCAGGCTGGGAAAGCTGCGAAAAGTATAGCACCAAGGGTGGCTTCGATACGTTGCCGTCTTGATGATTTGGTACACTGGTGTTCGTTCGCCAATGCAGATTGCGGGTGCGGCCATGACGGCGGTTGAAAGCTCGGAGCAGGAGCCGGTTGCTGCAGAGGAAATTGTTCCAGTCGAACTTGCGGAGAAACTGGCCCGAATCAGTCACAAGCAAAGCCGGGAGTTGATTGACTTGCGGCGCAGCTTCGAGCGCCTGGGCAAACCGGGGACGACTTGCGAGGAATGGCAGGCCCTGCAGGCCTTGCTGGAAAAGAACCATCAGTACCAGCAGCAATTGCAGCAACGCCTGCGAAGCCAACTGGAAGCCCTGAACGAGGCGCTGGAAGCCGGCCGCTCGAAAGAGGCGCTTTCGCTCTGGGACCGGGTCCAGGGCAACATCCAGCAATGCACCGGGAAATTGCGCGTGACCATGCAGAAGGAAGCCGGCGTCTGCAAGGGTCCGTTGCTGGAAATGCGCAAATGGCGCAACTACGCGGCCACGGAAAAGAAAAAGGAACTCATCGCCGAAATGGGCAAATTGCCGGAAGCCGGACTGCCCCCGCCCGATCTCGGCCGCCGCATCCAGACGATGCACGAACAATGGAAAGTCCTGGGACGATCCGAACAGAACGAGAAACTCTGGCGCGAGTTCAAGAAACTGTCGGATCAGGCATATGCGCCTTGCAAGGAATACTATCGGGAACGAAAGCAGCGCATGGCGCGGAATCTGAAGATCCGCACCGAATTGTGCGAAAAACTGGAAGTGCGATTGACGGAGATCGAGGGAAAGCCGGTCCACATCGTCAAACTCAACCAGCTCGTCTCCGAATGCAACGCTTCCTGGAAAGACCATGCGCCGGTCGAGCAATCGAAGATCAAGCCCTTGCAGAAGCGTTATTACGCGGCATTGAAAAAGCTCACCAACCTGCGCAAGGAAGCAATGACGGAAAACACCGTGCGCAAGCAAGCCTGCGTTGAGCGGGCAAAGGAACTTGCCGCGCAGGAGGATTGCTCGGCCGCCGCTACGGAAGCGCGCAAACTGCAAACCGAATGGAAACGGATCGGGCCCGCGGAGTTTCGTGACGAAAAGCGCTTCCGGGAGGAGTTCGGCGCCGCTTGCGAGGCGATCTTCAAGGCCCAGGGCCGAAAGAACGCCGAACAGCAGGCAAAAATGCGCGAACGCGCCCGCCCGCCGGCGGAACGGAATCACGACGAACTGCTCGAGCGGATGGCGCCGCGAATCGACTATCTGGAAAAACTGGAAGCCGGCCTGTTCGGCGCCGCGGATTCCGCTGAATTTATCGAACGCCGGCAGGCCATCAATATCGACGACTGGGGGCAATTGCCGGCGGCGGACGAAAATCGCGCCGACGAACTCGACGCGCGTCTGAAGGAACTGCTCGAGACGGAAACCCTGTCCGATCTCGAATCCCGGGCGGCGGATTGCGAACGGCGGCAACGCCGCGACTGCGTGCAACTCGAGATTCACGCGGGACTGAATTCTCCGCAAGAGGACCATGCGCTGCGTATGGAAATGCAATTGCAGCAACTCGCCAGCGGATTCGGCAAGCGGGGACCCGATAACAGGCAACTCGCGGCAAACTTGCGCGAAGCCGAGCTTGCGCTGACCTGCGCCGGCCCCCTGACGCCGGATGCGCGCAAGGCGCTTTGGCAACGCCTGCGGAAATTGCGTCAGCGGATCAGTTCACGCCCACCTCGCACTCGTACCGGCTGATCACCGGATTCGCATAGCCGAACAGGTAGAGCTTGCGCAACTCGCCTTCCACCCGGGCGAGCCGCCGGTCGAACAGGTCGCGGGAGCGGATATCGACATCGCGCCCGGCGGCGGCTTGTCTCAGCGCCGGCGAATTCAGCTCACCTTCATCGAGCAAAATCTCCAGCGCCCGGTAATTCGTCTCGTACAAACGATAATTCCGGATGATCTGGCGGTCGACGGCCGCGGCCACCGCCTCCGCATCTTCGTTTTCGCAACGCAACTCCTCGCCGAAGGCCACATGCACCCTGCCCTTGAACCCGGTCATGCCGGCGGCGATATGGCGCAGGTCACCCGCCGCGGTTCGGGTGAAACTTCCGGTGGTCCGCACCTCGTGCAACTCCCGGGCCTTGAACTCGTCGCAGGGATCGAACTCGTAGGAAATGGCCACCGGCACGATATGCAGGCCGGCCAGACTTTCGCACAACGGCAGTTTTCGTTTGCCCATGGCCAGCATTTTCACCAGCGCGGGGTCGGTGCGGTCGATTCCGTCCTTGGCGCGTCCTTCCCGCTGCGCGATCCAGACATTTTCCGAATCCTCGACGCAATGGTGGATATATTCCGAAAGCAACTGGAGAGCCAGCAGCAATTCGCGGCCTTTCAGCGATCGATGCACGATGAAACTCTTGTTCAGGCGCATCAGGTCGGCAACGAACGGCTTCTTGAGCAGGTTGTCGCCGACGCCGATCTGCAAGGTGGAAAACCCGGCGCGATGCAACAGCAGGTTGGTGAAGGCCGGGTCCATGACGATGTCACGGTGATTGCTGACGAAAACATGGGCCTTGCCGGGCCGGTACTTCTCCAGCCCCTCCTGGCTCAAGCCCCAGGTCGTGGTGCGGATCGACCGGTTCATGTAGAACTCGACCACCTCTTGCATGCTTTGCACGTCATGCACCGATTCGATCCAGCGCCGCAGGCGGCGCCTGGTCAGATTGCGCAGCAATCCGGGCATCCAGCGCGCAAGCCTGCGACTGGCGAAAGCCGCCATGCTGTCGATGAATTCCCGGTCCTCCAGCAATTGTTCGAGTACCGGCCTGATCTCGTGATCGCGGTAAGGCCTGATATGGGAGAACTTGTCCAAGGCTATGCAACAGCGGCGCGAATGCCCGCAACGTAATCGGTAAGATCGGCGACGATCCGGTCGCTCCCCGGTTCGTCGCTTTCGCGGACTTTTTCCAGCGACTGCTCGAATCCCGCAACAGCGGCCGGGTCTTCCAGCCGCGAGCGGCAGAACTCCCGCCATCTGGCGTCTTCCTCCCCTTTCAGGGTTTCCGGGAAATTGCGCGCCCGATAGCGGAATTGCATCTCGGGCAGACGTCGATCCCTGAATGGCAGGTCGACCCGGCCGAGATCCGCGGGAGCGATCCCGCGCAGGGTTTCCATGTGCGAGCGGTCGTCATCGCCGAAAAAGCCGCTGTAAATCATGAAATCGGGGTCGCTTTCCTGCCTGCCTCCGTCTGCCTGAAAAAGATCGCAAAACCGCTGCAGCAATTCGGGATTGCGAACCAGGTACTCCCAATGGTCGCGGCAGACCTCGTGATCGATGCCGAACAGGCCCGCCCGCTCCGGCGCCAGCGCAGCCGGTGAGGTCACCACCGGACAGCGATTCATACTGACGATCTTGAGCGGGAGACGCTCGCCTTCGAGTTCATCGCGCGGGGTGAACAAGTGCGCCGCGAGTTGCTCCGCCGAAAGCCCGGCCCATTGCCTTGGATCGACGCGCAGGTCGTAGACGACGACGCCGTTCTTGTTCACCGGATGCGCGCCGGCGGGAATCACGAGTCCCAGGCAGCCGTGCCGGGCCGGATACCTGCCCGAAACATGCAGGATCGGCTTGCGCGTGAACAGATCGATCTGGGCGCCGACCCTGTCTTTGCGGCGCAACTGGAAAACATAATCGTAAAGCCGCGGCTGGCGATCCCTGATCAGCCCGGCCAGCGCGATCGTGGCCCGCACGTCGGAAAGCGCGTCGTGGGCGTGTTCGTGTTCGAGGCCGTTGGCCCGGCTCAGTTCGGACAACCTGAAAGTGGTCACTCCTTCATCCGATTGCGGCCAGTTGACGCCCTCCGGGCGCGTGGCTGCGCATAGCCGCGTCATGTCGATGATGTCCCAGCGCGAGTTGCCGTCGCGCCATTCGTGCTCGTATGGATCGAAAAAGTTGCGGTAAAGCAACTGCCTGGTGAGTTCGTCGTCGAAACGGATGTTGTTGTAACCGGCGATGCAGGTACCCGGCCGGCTGAATTCCTGCTTGATGCGAGTGATGAACTCGGCCTCGCTCACGCCGGCCTCGAGCGCTTTTTGCGGCGTGATGCCGGTGATCAAGCAGGACACGGGGTCCGGCAGGAAGTCGCCCGCCGGCTTGCAATAGAGTACCAGCGGTTCACCGATGGGCTCGAGATTTTCGTCGGTGCGCAAACCCGCGAACTGCGACGCGCGGCAGCGGCGGGGATCGCTGCCGAAGGTTTCGAAGTCGTACCAGTAGATCGATTTTTCCGTCATCGCGCCGCGGTATCTGTAGTGCTCATGTTCGGTGATATGTTGTAGTATGCGGACAGCCGGAAACAGCCTGCCGGCCACCTTTCCGGAAGACTTCCATGGATTTTCGCGGCGCCCATATCATCAGCGTACAACAGTTCCAGCGGCCGGATGTCGAGCGGATTTTCGACGTGGCCGACAGTATGGAGCCTTTCGCGCAGCGAAGACAAGTCAGCAAGGCGCTCGACGGCGCCATCCTCGGCAACATGTTCTTCGAGCCGAGCACGCGCACCAGGGTCAGCTTCGGCTGCGCCTTCAACATGCTCGGCGGACATGTGCGGGAAACCGCCGAAATCGGGGCTTCCTCGATCAC
>CAZUSL010000153.1:0-3782 GCA_964622925.1 uncultured Pseudohongiella sp.
CTCGTCGGTGCCGACGACTACTCACGCGCCGAACGCGAAGCCAGCGCCCGGGTGCGCGACGGCAATCTCGTGCTCGTGGGCATTGACGGAAATTCAAGCATGCCGTTCAGGCAGGAGCGGCTGGCGGTGGAACAGAACGGAGAGTTCATGCGACTCGAACGGCGGCGCTTCGTTTACGTCGGCAGCGCCGACAACGGCAAGATCGCCGACCGGGTGCGTTTCGCAGGCGCCATGGTGCTCGACGATAGCATCGACATTTCCCAGCCGTTCACGGTGCATTACGACCTCAGCGACCAGTTGGCGCAGTTCGGCTACGTGGCAAGCCTTGAATACCAGGTGCCTTCGTTGCCGCTGGCGCTGGCGCAGGGCACGGAGTTGCCGCCGGAATTCAGCGTATTCGACGAGGACGACATCGCGCTGACGACGGATACGAGCCGGATCGCTTATCTAATACAGACCGCGCCGCCGATGCAGACCAGCGCATTACTCTTTCTGCTTGCTCTTGTGAGCTTCAGCTTCGCGACAAAGAATTCGACCCTGCGCTGGACCACGCTCGCCTTCACCCTGGTCTGGCTCGGCTGGATCGACGGCGGCTTCCTTTCGGTTTCGCACATCACCAATTTCGTCAAGCAGGGCCCGTCGATGTTCCTGACCGACCTGCCGACCCTGATCATCGTCGTCTTCACGGTGGCGACGACGCTGTTCTGGGGCAGGGTGTTCTGCTCTTCGCTATGCCCCTTCGGCGCCTTGCAGGACTTCATCAGCCGCTTCCTGCCGCGGCATTTCCAGAAGGAATTGCCGCGCGCCATCCACAATGCCGTGATCTACATCAAGTACGGCGTATTGGGCTTTCTGCTGCTGATGGCGGTGGCCTGGGCCGACCTGAGCCTGTTCCAGTATTTCGAGCCGTTCGGCACGATCTTCTATTTCAGCCAGTCGGTCTGGCTCTGGGTGATCCTGTTCGGCTTCCTGGCGGGCTCAGTCTTCATCAGCCGCTTCTATTGCCGCTACGCCTGCCCGCTGGGCGCCGCCCTCGGCGTGGTCTCGCTGATCTCGCCTTTTCGCATCAAGCGCGTGCGGCAATGCATCTATTGCAAGGTTTGCGAGCACTCCTGCCCCACCGGCGCCATCCACGGCCCGAAGATCGATTTCAAGGAATGTGTGCGCTGCGACGATTGCGAAAGCAAGCTCATCCACCAGGCCGGCGTCTGCAAGCACCCGGTGGAAGAAGTCCGCTCAAGGATCAAGCATCCGGAACTGATCGCCGTGGGGTGAGTCAGTCGTTGCTGGCCTGCATGCGTTCGCGGGCGCGGCCGGCGCTGAGGATGTTGGGAATCGCGTAATTGCCTTCATGGCAGGCGTATTCGTACATCTGGTAGTCGTTTTCCAGCGTCAGCGGCATAGAGATTGTCACCGGCGAGGAAAAGGCCTCCGGGTCGGTCATCGTGGCTTCCCAGATGATCGTTCCCTCGCTGACGCGGGTGAAACGCTCGACCACGTGCAACTGATCCGAAGCCGGCACGCCCTTGAGGCGGCCGCCGGCGCTGCTGTTGGCGATCATGCCGCGGTCGTTGAAGTTTTTCGTCTCGATCACCAGGGTTTCGCCTTCCCAATGCGCCACCGAATCGCCCATCCACAGTCGTACCTTCGGATCGATATGTTCGGTCTTGCTCAGCGGAATGACGCGAACGTCGTGAATCATCTCGTAGACGATGGTGATCGTGTCGGGCGTCTGGATGATGCGATAGGCGTTGTTGTAGCCCGCCGGGAGCATCGAACCGGGGACGCCGCGGGTGATGCAGCGATCCCAGACGGTGTGGTAGATGTAATGGTTCTCGACGTTGGCGAAATAGAAGTCGCGCTCGGCGAGGGCGCTTTCAATAATCGGCGCGCGTCCGTTGGGCGGGTCGACGATCATCGAGGTCTGGCCGGTAGAAAGCACGGTGTCGCCCGAGTCGAGCCAGACCTGGTTGTAACCGCCGACATTGCCGCCGGCGCGGACGACGATATTGTTGTCGGCTTCGGTCCTGCGCTGGGCGATGCCGGTCTCCATGGCCTCGATTTCCTCGGGCGTGAGGAAATCGCGGTCGGCCAATGACGCCGGGCGTTCGATCGGCGTGATCGTGTCGTTCGTCCAGACGCCTTGCAGGTCGGGCTGCCCGTCGGGCGTGCGGCCGTTGACCCAGCCGTCGTCCGATTGCGCGAATAGGGCGCCGCTGGCGAAACTCGCAAGGCAGGCCGCCGCCGTCAGTTTCCAGAGATCAGTCTTCATTTCCTGCCTCCTCCGCCTTCAGACGAATGCCCCCTGTTATTGGCTATCTTCCGTGAGCCAGGAGAAATCGTCCGAGCTCGGATCGAGCAGTTCGGTCTGTTCCCGGCGGCGCTGTTCCGTCGCCCGAGCGGTTTCGAGCACGTCCTGGGGCAGGTCGCGGCCGACTACGATGCCGCGCTGCTTGACGGGCGCGTAATAGATGCGTGCGTTGGCCATCTCGTCGGTGGTTGCCGGGCCGTATACCACATCGGCTGTCGGATCGGGGTTGTAACGATTGCTTTCCGAGTTGTTGAACCACCAGGACATGTGCAAGGTGGAGCCCGCCGGGATGAATCTCGGCTCCTCGTATTCGTAGAGGAACTGCCAGTTGAAGTCGTAGTTCGGCACCCAGAGCAGGGTTCCCATCTCGCCGTCGGGATATTCCAGCTCGTAGCGCATGGCCTTGCCGCGATAGTGCATGTGCGGGCCCATGGAAAGCAGGTAGATGTCTTCCTCGATCTCGAAGGTGTTGTTCACTTCGAAGTTCGGGTCGCCCGCGGGAATGGTCCAGTTGCGATGCGGCAGCAGGTTGGTCTCGACCACGTGATCGATCACGGCGCCGTCTTCGTAGAACTTGAACGCCGCCTGGGTGTCGTCATAGACCGCCGAGCCCGGCGCCGGGTCCTTGTGGTAATGCATGTTCACGGTGATGAACGGGTCTTCCGCGAGCAGCACGCCCCAGCCTTCCGGGTAGGTGAAGGGGCCGCGCCCGGGAACGCCGACGCCCATGTGGCTGGAAACGATGTGATGCACCCAGGGTCCGCCCGGCCGCAGTTCGGCCATGGAGATCCAGCGTGGCTCCTGGTGCGCGCCTTCTTCGTAATTCATCCGCACCGTCGGCTGCCAGTCTTCGACTTCGTCGGGCACGTAGACCGGTTCATCGAATTTCACGACCAGATCCGGATCGCCGATCCACCAGCCCGACTCAGGCAAGGTGGTGCCGACACTCGAAGCGACCAGGCCTTCAGCGTTGGCGGCCTTGTCGGGGTCGCCCTCCAGCGCGCCGCCGTCAACCCAGGCGATCAGCAGCTCCTTCTCGGCCTTGTCGATGTACCGCTCGCCCTTGAATTCGCCGCGATGGCGCTCGTGGGCGCCCCAGGGCGGCATGTAGCCTGTTTCCAGCGCGTTCCTGATGAGCGGCGCCCAAAGCCTGGCCGCCTCGTAATCCATCAGTGACATCGGCGCATAAATGCCGCCGACGCTGGGACCGTCCGGCTGATGGCAGGCAACGCAGTTCTTCTGGAAAACGGGCAACGCATCCTGATAGAAAGTCGGAGCGTCCTGGGCCGCCGCGCTCAATGCGAATGCGGGCAGGGCGGCGAGTGAGAGATACCTGGCAATCCTGAGTGTCATGGCGTTTCTCGCTGGGTTAACTGGATCAACGGAAAAGAGTAATGTGAACCGGCTGAAATGTCTAACTTTTTCAGGCGGTTGTCAAAGCAAAGCAGAAATGTCCCCTTTTCTCCAAAGC
>CAZUSL010000154.1:0-19806 GCA_964622925.1 uncultured Pseudohongiella sp.
GAAGTTGGCGCTTCCGGCGATGCGGTCGAGAAACTCCCGCTCCATGTTGACGCCGGTCCGGCCGGGATAGTTGTAGAGGATGATCGGCAATCCGGCGACACGGTCGATCTGCAGGCAATGCCCGGCGAGTTCTTCCTGGCCGGGCAGTCCATAAGGCGGCGCCGCGACGAGCAGCGCATCGGCGCCGGCGTCCCGCGCCGCCGCCGCCAACTCGTAGCAGCGTTCGACGAGCAGGTCATTGACGCCGGCGACCACGGGCAGCCGTCCCGCGACGCGCTCCACGGCAAATTTGAACTGCTCGATCCGCTCTTCCTGCGTCAGGGAAAAGAATTCGCCGGTCGAACCGCCGACGATTATGGCGTGAACGCCATTATCAGCCTGCCAGTCTATGATTCGCCCATAAGCATCGAAATCGATCGACAGATCGTCCCTGAACGGCGTGATGATCGGCGTGTAGATCCCCTCGAATTGCATGACTCCCCCTCGGCGGCATGGATTTCCCATCAATGCGAGAGTATAAGATTTATTGTCCTCAGCCGCAGTGCCGCTTGACCGCTTTTTGCCTTGGTCTGATAATGAACTGTCGATTTGGCGGGCGCGCCGGGCGGTTGGCATGGAGCATCAGAAAAACAAGTTGAGTGTCGCGGGCAGAGACCGATTCCGGTCACTACCGCTGACCGCCGTCATTTGCTTGTTGCTGTTGTTCGTGCAAAGCGCGGCGCTCGTGCACAGCCACGAAAGCGACCTGCAGGTTCGCTACGACTGCGATATCTGCCTCAAGATCGGCTCAAGCACCGACGTCATCGCGACAGGCCATGTCGACAATCCTGTCCCCCCCATTCGGCTTGAATGGCTCGACCCTGCGGCCGAATTGCCGTTCCTGCCACTGCTGGACCTTCGTTCGAGAGCGCCTCCCCGGGCCTGATAAACAGTTCCCGGAATTTCGTCCCGGCATCCCGCCGCGCGCCGCTTGCAAAGCAGGCGCCGGCGGCCGATTCGGGGCGGCGATTTCCGATTTATCAGTCAACCCACCTGGGGAATGCAATGAACAGTCAACGCAAGAAATTATCAACCGCCATCGGTCTGGCGGTGGCCGTCGGTTATACCGGCGGTGCGCTCGCGCAGGAAGAGGCCGACCATCTGGAAGACCAGATCGAAGAAATCGTGGTAACCGCGCCATTTCAGGAATCGGAGGCCGAAACGGCGCTGCCGGTAGGTATCCTGTCCGGTGAGGCGCTGCGGGAGAAAATCGGCAACAGCCTTGGCGATACGCTCAAGAATGAAATCGGCGTAGCCAATTCGTCTTTCGGCACCGGTGTCGGACAACCGGTGATCCGCGGTCAATCGGGCAACCGCGTCAAGATCCTGCAAAACGGGGTCGGCATTACCGACGCTTCCAGCGTCAGTCCCGACCATGCTCATGCGGTGAACTCACGGCTGGCCGAACGGCTCGAAGTCGTTCGGGGGCCTTCGGCGCTGCTGTATGGCAGCGGCGCCATCGGCGGCGTGGTGAACGTCATCGACAACCGGATTCCCGAAAGCCTGCCGGAAGAGCCGACTTTCGTCGTCCAGCAAAGCCACAACACAGTCAGCGCCCAGAACGATACCCTGATCCGGTTGGACGGCTCGGCGGGTAACGTCGCCTTTCACCTCGACGCTTTCACCAGCAGCAACGACAATGTCGAGATCGGCGGCTACGCCATAGATGTGGAATCCGTCGAGGCGCTTGAGGAACTGGTTGAAGAACATCTCGCCGAAGAACATCACGAAGAGGAGGAGGGCGAAGATCACGAGGAGGAAATCGATCACGGCTTTACCAATACGCATGGTTTCATCGGTAACTCCGACGCCGACTCCAATGGCGGCAACTTCGGCTTTTCGTTCATTGGCGACAATGGATTTTTCGGCGTTTCCATCAGCGAAGTCGAAAAAAACTACGGCCTTCCGCTAGGCGTTCATACCCACGCGCATGACGAGGAGGAGCACGGGGAAGAAGGCGAGGAAGAAGAACATCACGAAGAAGAAGAGGAAGAACCCGGCCACGAGGAAGAAGAAGTGGAATTCGTTCGGGTCCTCATGGAGAAAACGCGCTACGACTTCAAGGGCGAATTGCGGCTTGACGATGGCTTTATCGAGAACATTCGCGCCAATGTCGGTTTTACCGATTATCTGCACGACGAGGTCGAAGTCTTCGCGGACGGCGGACGCGAGACCGGCACCGGCTATTTCAACGAAGGCAGCGAGGGTCGCGTCACCTTGACCCATGTTCCTGTCGGCAACTGGACCGGAGTTTGGGGCATGCAATTTTCCAATACCCAATTCAGCGCCATCGGAGAAGAAGCCTTCATTCCGCATTCCGACCTCAACTCGCTGGGCTTTTTCGGCATCGAACGATACGACAGCGGCGACTGGACCGGCGAAATCGGCATTCGTTTCGAAGGCAGCGGCGTCGACCCGGACGGACGTTGCGAGTACAGCGGCAACACGACGAGCGTCAGCGGCAGCCTGCTTTACGATCTGGGCGATAACGCCAATCTCCTGTTCGGCGCTTCCCGCTCGCAACGGGCGCCGACGGTGGAAGAGTTGTATTCCAACGTTTCCGCAGCCACTTGCGCGGCTCACGGCGATCCGGAAGAACTCGTGCTGCACGCTTCCACGAACCTGCTGGAAATCGGCAATCCGCTGCTCGAGGAAGAAACTTCGAACAATCTGGAGTTCGGTTATCGACGGTACGGCGGCGGCATTACCGGCGAGTTCAGCGCCTATTACAACCAGATCGACAACTTCATCTTTCTCGACCTGACCGGCGAGGCGTTCGAATCGCAGCAACTTGCGACCTACCTGGCGCGCGACGCCCGTTTCAGCGGCATCGAAGGCGAGGTTTCCTTCAATGTGATGGAAGGCGAGAATTCGTCCCTGGCCCTGGGATTTTTCGGTGATATGGTGAACGCCGAATTCGATTCCGGCGGCTATGTGCCGCGCATTCCGGCTTCGAAGGTCGGCGCCGAACTTCGCTGGTTCGGCGATGACTGGAGCGTTCACCTGCATGTTACGCGTGTTCAGGAGCAGGAAGACGTGGCCGAACTCGAGGTGCCTACCGACGGGTATACCTCACTGTCGTTCTATGCCGACTATCACTGGGACGTAGGCGGCGACAGAAGCCTGGAAGTGTTTCTGCGCGGCGAAAATCTGCTCGACGAGGAAATCCGCAGTCACGTCTCCTTCCTGAAGGATTTTGCCCCCGAGCCGGGCCGCGGCGTGACGGCCGGAGTTCGATTCGAATATTGATCCAGACGGACGCCAGGGAATGGCCGGCGGCATGAGAGAAGCCCCGCCGTCAGGCGGAGCTTCTCATTTGGGCCGAAGGTAAATATGCAGTATGTTTGCCTCAATATGAATTCCCTGCTTGCACTCAAGATATTCGCCGCGCTTTCCATCCTGGCGGTCGGCATTCTCGGCGGCGTCATTCCCTTGCTGGCGGCGCGCCTGCAAGCGGGCAGACGGTTCTTTTCGCTTGCCAATGCGCTGGCCGGGGGAATTTTCCTCGGGGTCGGTTTTACCCATCTGTTGCCCGAAGCCGAGGAAATGCTGGCCGGATTTACCGGCTACCCGCTGGGCCCGCTGTTGGCCGCGGGCGGCATCGCGATTCTGTTATGGATCGACCGGGTCTATTTCGAATCGGTGGGGCTCGGAGGTGCGGGAGAATCCGACGGACAGCGCCGGCCCGTGTATCCCCTGGTAATGCTAACGGCGCTTTCGATCCATTCGGCGATTACCGGAATCGCGCTTGGCCTGGAGCCGGAAGTCGCCGCCTCGCTGCTTGTGATGACCGGAATATTGCTGCACAAGGGATCGGCCTCCTTCGCCCTCATGGTCAGCGCCCATGCCGCCGGCATGAATTCTTCGAACCTGCGTCTGGTGCTGACTGTCTTCGTGTTGATGACGCCGCTCGGAATCCTGTTCGGCACCACGGTTTCCAGCCTGATGCAAGGGCCGGGCGCCGAACTCGTGGAAGGCGTATTCAATGCCCTGGCGGCGGGAACATTCATCTATGTCGCTATCGTGGACGTGATCGGCGGAGAGATGAGCCGCATCGAAGACCGCATGGCGCGTTTCGTCAGCAGCGCGCTGGGGGGAAGCGACGATGTCGACATGCCCGCACGGGACAGGGACCGGCCGCTCAAGTTTCTGCTCGTGCTGGTCGGTCTCGGCAGCATGGCGCTGCTCGGCATCTGGGTTTAGCGCCGCAAACGAACCCAAGGGAGCCCTCACATGCTATACAAACTCGGTGAAGCCGAAGTCGAACTCGCCGGCGATGACTGGTTCGTCGCGGAAAATGCCATCGTCGTCGGCCGGGTGCGGCTGGAGAACAACGCCAGCGTCTGGTATCACGCCGTATTGCGCGGCGATAACGACCTGATCACGGTCGGCGAGAATTCAAACGTGCAGGATCTGTCCGTATTGCATACCGACCCGGGCATTCCGCTGACCATCGGCCGCAACGTCACCGTGGGGCACAAGGTGATGCTGCATGGCTGCACCATCGGCGACAATTCCCTGATCGGCATCAACTCGGTAGTGCTCAACGGCGCGAAGATCGGCCGCGACTGCCTGGTCGGCGCCAACAGCCTGGTCACCGAAGGCAAACAGATTCCCGACGGTTCGCTCGTGCTCGGTTCGCCGGCTCGAGTCGTGCGGCAATTGACCGACGAAGAAAAGGCCATGCTGCTCGAAAGCGCCGACATATATGTGCGCAATTTCAAGCGCTTCAAGCGGGACCTGAAACCCGATCCCCGAACCTGATTTCCCGGCCGCCGCTCAGGGCGCGACTTCCGATGCGGTTTTCGCGGATTCCCAACGGGTAAATGCCGGATACAGCACCGGCAGGATAAGCAGCGTCAGCAGCGTCGAGGAAACCAGCCCGCCGACGACCACGGTGGCCAGCGGGCGCTGTATTTCCGCGCCTACGCCCTGGGAAAGCAGCATCGGGATAAGGCCCAGCGCGGTGGTGGCGGCGGTCATGAGAACGGGTCGCAATCTCGACGTCGCGCCGAAGAAAATCGCCTGCTCCATTCTCGATCCTTGCCTGACGCGGTCGTTTACGGCATTGACCATGACTACTCCGTTGAGAACCGCCACGCCGAGCAGGGCGATAAATCCGATTGAGCCGGGCACGGAGAGAT
Source organism: uncultured Pseudohongiella sp. (assembly GCA_964622925.1). Classification (GTDB taxonomy): domain Bacteria; phylum Pseudomonadota; class Gammaproteobacteria; order Pseudomonadales; family Pseudohongiellaceae; genus UBA9145. Next base: position 5,184 of record CAZUSL010000154.1, read on the forward strand.
ATTGGCCGGAGAAATAGAGCGCCGCGATGCCTCCGATCAGGGCGAGGGGAACGTTCAGCATGATGAGCAACGCCTGGCCGACCGAATGGAAGGCGAGGTACAACAGCACGAATATCAGGCCCAGCGCGGCGGGCACGACTATCGCCAGCCGCGCCTGCGCCCGCTGCTGATTCTCGAATTGACCGCCGAACACAACACTGTAGCCCGCGGGCAGTTCGATCTCTTCTTCGATCCGCTGCCGTAACTCCGCGACCAGACCGCCCATGTCGCGCCCGGCGACATTCGCCTGGATCACGACCCGTCTTTGCACGTCGTCTCGGCGAATCTGCGGCGGTCCGGACTCGATTTCCACCTGAGCTACATCGCCGAGCCGCACCCAGGCGCCGTTGGGCGCCTGTAACACGAGTTGGCGGATGCCGGCAGTATCGCCGCGATGCGCTTCGTCCAGCCGCACGTAGATGTCGTAGCGCTCATTGCCGCGGATGACCTGTCCCGCGGCGCGGCCGCCAATGGCGTCGGCGACGGTCGACATCACATCGTCGACCGGAATGCCGTAACGCGACAACGCGTCGCGATCCGGACGCACCGCCAATTGCGCTTCGCCGGCAATCTGTTCCATGGCGACATCCCGGGTGCCGTCTACCGTGGCGGCCAGCGCCTCGATTTCCGCCCCTTTCTCGGCGAGAACGTCGAGTTCGGGACCGAACAGCTTGATGGCAAGCTGGGCCCGTACGCCGGACAGGAGCTCGTCCACCCTGGTCGCGATCGGCTGCGAGAACGAAAACAGCACTCCCGGCACGATCGACATCTCGCTCTCCATCAGCGCCTGCAGAGCATATCGATCCGGCGCCGACGTCCACTCCCGCACGGGTTTCAAACCCACGAAAATCTCGATGTTGGAGATGGGTTCCGGGTCTCCTCCGAGTTCCGGGCGGCCGATATGGCTGGCGGCGTAAAGCACTTCCGGAAATGTCATCAGGCGGGCTTCCAGCATTTCGGCGACCGTCAGCGCCGTGTCCATGTTCGACGAAGGCGCCAGGGTCACCCTGATATTGAGCGTGCCTTCTTCGAGTTCGGGGACGAACTCGGTGCCGAGCCGCGGCGTCAGCGCCACCGCGCCGAGGAGCAGCGAGGCGGCGCCCGCGACGATCAGCGGACGGCGTGCCAGCGCCCAGAGCAGCGTTCTCCCGTAAGCCAGTTCGAGCCGTTGCAGCAAGGTATTGCGGCGCTGGCGCTGCGGACGCCTGTACATATAGGCGGCCAGCGCCGGCACGGCCAGCAACGCCACCGCCAGCGCGGAGAGCATGGCGAAGACGATGGAAAGCGCCATGGGCCGGAACAGTTTGCCTTCCACGCCTTGCAAGGTGAGCAGCGGCGCGAAGACTATGATGACGATCAGCACCGCGAAGAATACCGGACGGCCCACTTCGCCGGCGGCGAGCCGCACGCGTTCCAGCGGGCTGCCGCCGCCCGCCGTTGTTGCGGGTTCGTGCAAGCGGCGAACGATGTTCTCGACCATGACCACCGAACCGTCCACCATCATGCCGATGGCGATGGCCAGTCCGCCCAGGGACATCAGGTTGGCCGAAATGTTCCAGTACGCCATTCCCATGAGCGCCAGGACGATCGATACGGGCACCGAAATGAGCACCAGCAGCATCGCCCGCAGGTTCAGCAGGAACAGCGTAAGAATCACGGCAATCAGCACGAAGGCCTGCAGCAGCGCGCGGGTGACGGTCTGTACCGCGCTGTTCACGAGTTCCGACTGGTCGTAAAACACCTCGAAGCTCACGCCCTCCGGCAGGGCCTGCCGGATAATGGGCAGGCGCTCGTTGATGCCGTCGATCGTCGCGCGCGTATTTGCCCCGATGCGCTTCAGCACGATTCCGGAAACCACTTCGCCGAGATATTGGCCGCGGCCGTCCGCTCCACGTCCGGTCATGGTCACCGCGCCCTGGCGAATTTCCGCCCCGAAAGAAACATCGCCCACATCCTGGACGCGTACGGTAACGCCGTCTTCCTCTCTTAACGGGATATTGGCGATATCGATCAGGCCCGGTTCGCCGCTGCGCACCCAACCCACCCCCCGGATCACCAGTTGTTCGGCGCCCCGGTCCATGTACCACCCGCCGGCGTTACGGTTGTTCGCCTCGATGGTTGCCGTGACTTCCTGTGGCGTGAGCTGATGCGCGAGCAGGCGCTGCGGATCCAGGTTGACCTGGTACTGGCGCACGTCGCCGCCGAACGAGAGCACGTTCGTCACCCCCTCGACGGGCATCAGCAGCAACTTGACGACCCAGTCGTTCAGGCTGCGGAGCGTCATCGCATCAAATTGCACCGGGTCTTCGGCCCGCAGGTAGTATTTGAAGATCTGCCCGAGACCGGAAGTGTTCGGACCCATTTCCGGTACGCCGACGCCTTCGGGAATCTGGCCGCGGGCTTCCTGCAACCGTTCGAATACGAGTTGCCTGGCGAAGTAGATATCGGTGCCTTCTTCGAACACCACGGTGATTACGGACAGGCCGGTCGCCGAGATCGAGCGCACTTCGTCGACGTCCGGCAGCGAGAACATGACCGCCTCGACGGGAAAGGTGATGAGTTGCTCGACCTCTTCCGCGGCCAGGCCGGGGGCTTCGGTATTGATTGTCACCTGCACGTTGGTGACGTCGGGAAACGCGTCGAGGTTGAGTTGCGGCAGCAGATTGGCGGCGCCCGCGCCGAGGCCGAGGAAGGCGAGCAGAACCAGCAGCCGATTGCCAACCGCCCAGTCAATGACGCGATTCAACATTGCCGCCCTTCCGCGTCCTCAATGATTGTGAATATTGAATCCGGTCTTCGCGTATTCGGATTGCAGATAGAAACCGCCTTCAACCACGACTCTCGCGCCGGGAGCAATGCCGCCGATCACCGCGTAGCCCGCCTCGGTGCGTTCGAGGATTACTTCGGCGGGTTCGAAACCGCCTTCGTCATTGACCAGAAAGACCCGCCAATCCCCTTCCGCGTCGCGAAACACCGCCGATTCAGGGACGGCCAGGGACATTTCAGGATCTTCCTCCATGATGTAACTGTCGACGAACATGCCCGGGTGAAGTTCGTCGCCTTCGTTGGGAATCTGTATGCGCACGGGCAGCGTGCGCGTGCTCTCGTCGAGTGCGTGAAAGTCCTGGATCACGTAGCCGTCGATCCAGTCCCCCGCCGCGTTCACTCGGGCGGGACTGCCGACATGGACTCCCGCCGCCTGCTGTGCCGGCAGCCTTGCTTCGACCCAGAGCGTGGATTCGTCGGTGACCTCGAACAGGACGCGGCCGGGCTCGATCGATTCTCCGATGATGAACTCGTCGCGCACGATGGTGCCGGAGAAGGTCGCCGGCAAGGTGAATTCGCCATGGGCCAGGCTCGCGTCGCCGCTGCTAATCAAGGCTTCGATCTGGTCGTCCGCCATGCCGAACGCGGACACTCGCGCCCGTGCCTGCTGCGCGTCGACTTGCGCTTCGATATAGCGGCGGTCGGAAACGACCTCGCGGCCAAGTTCCCGCACGCGAGCCCATTCGCGCTCGGATACCACGAGAGTGCCCTGCGCCTCCGCCATTTCGACGCTCGACAAGGTCACCAGCGGCTGTCCCTCGGTCACGTTCTCGCCGAGTTCGACATGCCGTTCCACGACCTGGGCGCGGATGCGCGGCGTCACCTGGTAGGTGGCATAGGCATTCAGGCGCACCTCCCCCGGGGCGCGCACCGCTACTTCCAGCATGCGCGGGCTCAGTATTTCGCTCACAATCCCGGCTGCCTCCTGCTGGGCGGCGGACAAGATCACGACGCTGACCTCTTCCTCCGCGTGATCTTCCTCGGCATGATCTTCCTCGTGGTCGTCCGCCTCGGCGTGGTCGTCCGGCGCCGGGATCTGGACCACTCCGGCGGGTTGCGGCGAATCGCAGCCATGCAAGGCCCATACGAGCAACGCCAGACAGAACCACCTCAAGCCGGTGGCTGCGCGGTCAATCAGGATACGGTTACTCATCTCGGCATATTCCGGTTACATTCTGATATCAAGCCAGGCTTCCACCTCCCCCGAGGCGGCGAGCCACTCGAACCAGGACATCCATAATTCGCGCCGAAGTTCCAGCGCGTTCATGGCCACGTCAAGGGTCTGGTTCAGTTGCACCAGGTATTCAGTCGTGCTCAATTCTCCCGCCAGCATCAATTGTTCCAGTAATTCGGATTGCCGTTCAAGGCTGGACGTTCCGGTTTGCAGCCAGGACTCCCAGGCCTCGCGCGTGTGCCGGTAACGTTCGCCGGCGCCGAGAATGCGTCTGCGCGCCCGAACTTCGGCGTTTTCGGCATCCATCTCTGCCTGTGAGTGCCGGGCTATCGCGGCGGCGACCTCGTTGGAGAAATTATTGCGCACGTGCAGTGGAAGACTGACCGAGAGTCCGACGCGATATTCATGGTCTTCCTCGCCCGCTTCGAATGCGAAGGTCGGATTGGGCCGGCGTTCGCGATTGCGCAGATCGACGGTCGCCTGCGCGGCCGTTGCGTCGAGCCGGAGAGCCCGTAATTCCGGCAGCGCGTCGATCAGCCGCTCCAGCCGCGCGTCGTCGATGGATACCGGCGGCAACTCCAGCGGCAACGACGGCCACTCGGCCGAAACCGGCACCGGAACGACAGCCCGCAGCGACTGATCCGCCCCCGCACGGGCCGATTCCGCGGTCGCATGTGCGATTTCCGCCTGGGCGTAGGCAAGATTCGCGCTGTTCAATTCCACCTGCGTCACATCGCCGGCCAGGCTGCGCTGCATAGTGAGGTCGGCGAAAGAACGCATCAGATCGATGCGGATCTCGGCCAGTTCATCCTGTGCGGCCGCGGTCCAGTACTCGCCCAGCAGCCCCAGCAGTTCGTCGGCGATGCCGCGCCGCATCGCGGTGAGTCTTGCCTCCGCGCTTTCGCGCTCCCGGCGTGCGACCGCCGTTCGTCCATCGCGCAGGCCAGTGAAATCGAAGGTCTGGCTGACGCCGACCAGGCGCGTGTCGAATACCTTGTCTTCCCAATCCAGCGCCAGTTCGGGGTTGTAGACCGGACGTTCGGCGGCGTTCAGCAGAGCCCGCCTTTCGTCGACCGCCGCCTCGGCGGCCAGCACCTGGGGATGCATGCTTACGGTTCGCCGCGCCAGGTCAAGCAGACGCGGGGCATCGGCGGGCGGCAACGGCTCGAAACCCGGCGCTTGCGGCGCCGCCGCGGCCGGCGCCAGCAGTGCGACCGCACAGACGGCCGCGGCGCCGCGGCGCCTGCTCGTTGCTGTCTGAAAAATCAAAAGCGACACTCCAATTATGTCCGGTTCAGTCTATCAATAGTTTTTGACTTGTGCATGGCTTTGTGCTTTGCTGCGGAGTCAAACATTGAGGATTTTTAAGCGGATGGAATCCAGGGTCTGGTCCTTGCTGACCGAGTTCGCCGACTTCCTGTGGACGTCTTTCCTGCTGTTGTCGCCCATGCTTTTGCTCGGGCTGCTGTTGGCTGGATTCATACACATCCTCATTTCCAAGGACGCAATTCTCCGCTGGTTCCGGCAGGAAAGCATAAAATCGGTGTCGGTCAGCGCCGCGGTAGGCGTGCCGATGCCCCTGTGCAGTTGTTCGGTCGTGCCTGTCGTGGCCGAAATGCGCCGCAAGGGCGCGTCGCGTTCATCGTGCATGTCCATGCTCATAACGGCGCCCGAGACCGGCGCGGACTCCATCCTGGTGACGTCGGCCTTCTTCGGGTTCGTGCCCGCCGTGGTGCGCCCGGTCGTCAGTTTCATCACCGCCGTAGCCGCGGGAATATTCTGTATCGGCCTGATTCGCGAAGATCAGGGCAAGACTGCCGGCGCGGAACACGACCATGACCACGACGACCATCATCACGACCACGACCACGATTGCGGCCACGAGGGGCACGACCACTCGCATACCCCGCTGTTTCCCGGCTCCGACGATTGCTACGTAACGCCGAAGCAACTGAAGTCCTCGTTCATCGCCTGGCTGCAAGGCATCGCCGACGGCATCGGCCGGCGTCGAATCGCGCTCTGGGTCAAGCCTGAATTCTATCGTCCGTTAGCCGGGGACGCGGCGCCGGAAACGCCCGGAGATAACAGCCAGACACCCGGTTTCCCGAAGATCGTCCGGCACGCTTTCCGCTATGGTTTCGTGGAAGTGGCGGACGATATCCTGTTCGCCCTGCTCGTGGGCGTGGCGCTCGGCGGAGTCTTGTACCTGCTGATTCCCACCGACCTGATGAACAACGAGTATGCGCGCTGGATTTCCTATCCGGTCATGGTGTTGGTGGGGATTCCACTCTATATCTGCGCGTCCGCCAGCACGCCGATCGCGGCCGCCCTGGTCGCCAAGGGATTTTCGCCCGGCGCCGCGCTGATTTTTCTGATGACCGGTCCGGCCACCAACACCGGTACGATCGCCATCATCATGAACCAGTTCGGAACCCGTTTCGCCTCGGTGTACGTGTCCAGCGTGATCGCGGTGACCGTCGTGCTGGGAATCGTCATAGACATGTTGCTGATCGCCGGCGGCATCACGTTGACGGTCAATCTGAACGCCGCCCATTCTCCGGCGTTGCTGGCGATCGAATACGGAGGCGCGATCATTCTGCTGGCGCTGATTGTCTGGCGATTCCGCGCCGGCGCGCTGAAAAGCGGTTACCAGGATTTGATGTCCAATCTGCGCCCCCTGTCCAGGCCGTGGCGGGAAATGTACAACAAGCTTACCGCCGGTCGGCCGCTGGCCGGTCTGGTCAGTTTCCGCTCTCCGCTCGGCGCGGGACTCTGGTTGACGCTGCTGGTGGTTTTCATGGCCAGCGGATTCCGTGCGGTGCCGCCCGATTCGGTTGGCTATGGCCGTGTTTTCGGCCGCGTAGTCGCGCGCGACCTGGAACCCGGATTGCGATATGTCGCGCCGTGGCCCATCGGTGCGATCGATGTCTGGCCGGTGCGCGAAGTGAAATCGCTTCGCAGCGCGGCGCCGCTCGAGTTTCTCTCAGGCGATCTCAACCTGCTCACGATCGATCTGAACGTGCAATATCGCGTGAACGACGCCTACGAATACCACTACCGCAACGAGAATTCCGAAGTGGCGATCATGCAGGCCGTGAGAGACGAAGTGCGTTCCTTCGTCTCCATCAACGGTCTTGACGATCTGCTCAATATTTCGCGGCGGCCGCTGGAGTTGGCCGTGGCCGGGGGCATCGCCGACGGCAGCGGCGAAAATCCGGTACTGGGCGCCATCGACCTGGTCCGGGTAAATCTCCAGGCAGTGAGGCCGGTGGAGGAAACCATGAACGCGTTTCGGGAAATTTCCAGTTCGCAGGAGGATCGCGACCGTTACGCGATCAACGCCCAGCGCTATTTCGCGACGCTGGTGCCCAGAGCCTTCGGCAACTCGGTGTACGAGACGATGCTGGCCGAAGGCCAGGCCTTCAAGCTGGATGTCGAGTCCGCCGCCGAATCGGAAGCGATTCAACGTGTCGCCGAAGCGGTGCTGGAGGCGCCCGAAGTGCTTCAGAACATGCTTTGGCGTGAAAAACTCGAAACCGCGCTGGGGAATCGCCGCAAGGTGATCGTGCCCAACCAGGAAAGCCTTGACCGAATTGCCCTGTGGCGGGACGCTTCGTCTCCGCCGCCGGCGGGCAACGGGCACTAGCGGACGGTCGAGGCAGGAGAAAACGAGATGAAAAGATTTTTCCAGTTTCTATTGGCCGCCCTGGTGGTCTGGCTGATATACGACAGCATTCTCATCGTCAATGAAACGCAGCAGGGCGTGGTCACTGTCTTCGGAAGAATCGACGAGCCGGTGCGCCAGCCTGGGCTGCATTTCAAGTTCCCGCGGCCCATTTCGATCGCGTACAAGGTCGACCGGCGCATGCAGGTGCTCGACGGCCTCACGCAGGAACTGATCACGGAAGATCAGAAGAACGTGCTGGTGGATTCGCGGGTTCTGTATCGGATAACCGACCCGATTCTTTACATCACCGCCGTGCGCACCGTGGAAAAAGCGCGGGAAAGGTTGAGCGACCTGCATTTTTCCGCCAGCGGCATCATTATCAGTTCCAAGTCCAGGGACGCCTTTGTCAGCCTCGGTCTCGAACGCGAGGAACTGCATCAGATTTCCGGCGAAATCCTCGAACTAGTGCGCGATACGGCGCGGAACGAATATGGCATCGAGGTGCTGGATCTGAGCATTGTGGAATACACCTTGCCGGTGGAAAACCGTCCGAGCGTCATCCAGCGAATGATTTCCGAGCGGGCCCGGATCGCCGCGCGATATCGCAGCGAGGGCGAGGAGCAGGCGCTTCGCATCGAGGCCCTGGCGCTGTTCGAGCACGACAAGATCATGGCGGAAGCGCATGCCGCGGCGACCCGGATCGTGGGCGAGGCGGAAGCCACGGCGATGGAAAATCTGGCGGTTGCCTATCGCCAGGATCCCGAGTTCTACAAGTTCATCCGGGCGCTCGACAGCTACGATACCATCATCGATCAGAACACCACCCTGATGCTTCCGGCCGATAACGAACTGTTCAGATACCTGGACAGCAACCAGATTCCGGTTCCGGAAGATCCGCAGGAACTCCAGGCGGCGCAATGAGCGGCGAACAGGAACAGCTCGCACCGAGCACCCGCGTAATCTACGCGGTTTTCGACTTCGTCGGCGCCCACTGGCGCGGACTTTGCGCAGGCGCGGCCGCTGCCTTGATCGTCATTCTGCCGCTTTCCGGATTCTATATCGTCAAGAAGGAAGAACTCGCCGCCGAAACCCGTTTCGGCAGACTGACCGCAACCGACATCGCCCCCGGCCTGCACTACCGCTGGCCGATCATAGAGCGGAAATACGTGCGCCAGGTCGAACGCATCGAACGCCAGCGCATCAGCAGCCGCGGCGCCGAAGACGGCAGCGGCGCGTTCACGATCCTTTCCGGCGACACCAACTTGCTGGAAATGGATCTGATCGTCCAATACCGGATCGGCGATCTGAAACAGTATCTGTTCGCCAGCGGAAATCCTCACAAAATAGTAGACATGGTGGTGCGGGAAAGCCTGGTCGACTCTTTCGGCCAGCAATTCATCGACCTGATTTTTACCCAGAACCGTCATTACATCGAGGAACTGGTCCTGGAAAACGCGGTCGCAAGACTCGTGGACTACGATATCGGAGTGGAGATCGTCGAGATCAATCTGATCGATATCGCCCCGGCCGAGGAAGCCATGCCGGCGTTCCGCGATGTCAGCGACTCGATCGCCGAACGGCTGCAGATGATCAGCGCGGCGCAGCGCGAGAGCGAGCGCCTGCTGGCGGTCAGCCGCGGCCAGGCGGAGGCCGTGCGACAGAATGCGCAAGCGCTCGCGCTTGAGCGCGTGGCGCAATCGGAAAGCGCCGCCACGGCCTATCTCGCTCTACTGGGAAGTTATCGCGCCGAGCCGCTGTCGGTCGCCTGGACACGGTATTGGCAACGCATGCGCAGCATTTTCAGCGACGCCACCTTGCAGGCCGTCAATTCGGGCGAAGACTCCCGAATCGACATCAACATGATCGAAGGCGGCATCGGCCGCGGTCCCGCCGGCCTGGTCGCCGCGACGGCTTCGACCGCGCCGGCGCAAGGGCTCCCAAGCGAAAGACCGCTTTTCGTGACCGGCGAACCCAACGCCGCGGGGCACGCGATCGAAAACGCCAGCGGCGATGACGGTTTGGGATTTGACGGCCGCTTCCACGGTCGCTCAAACGAGCGCGACCACTTGAACAGCGCCGAATTCCGGTCATTGATATTCGACGATGTGAATCTGTTCCGCCACCGCCATCTCGAGCCTTCGACCACTCCGGCAACCCAGGCTGAATCGACCGAAGCGATAGTCCTTGAACAGCCGCTGAACGAAGTGTATGTGGACAATCTCTCCCCCGGACTCGTTCCAGCGGAACAGACCGAACAAATCCAGGAGTGAGGCCATGCTGAGAGGGCGAAAAGGTTTCGATTCGGTAGCGCTGACAGCCTTGTTCGCGGCGCTTGTCGGCGCGGGCGCCGAGGGCGCTGTTCCCGCCGGCGTGAGCGAAGACAGCGTTGTTTTTGGTCAGAGCGCGGTTTTCACAGGCCCGAACCAGAACCTTGGCTGCCAGTATCAAGCCGGCATACTGGGCGCCTTCGATGAAGTCAACGCGGCCGGAGGCGTCAATGGGCGCCTGTTGCGCATCGATTCGATGGATGACGCCTACGAGCCCGAACGAGCGGTGGACAACGCGGAAAGCTTCATCGCGGAAGGTCGGATTCTTGCCATGATCGGCGCCGTCGGTACGCCGCCGGCCAGGCGGTCACTGCCGATTTACCGCGATGCGGGGATGCCCGTCATCGGTCTCTACACCGGCGCTGATTTCGTTTACGACACGCAACGCTTCCCGAATGTCGTGAGCCTGCGCGCCAGTTACGCCGATGAAACCAGGCTGCTCGTTTCCCATATGCTTGGACGGCTGGGTAAAAGCAGGTTCGGCGTCGTCTATCAGGACGATGCTTTCGGGCGCGGCGTCCTGAACAATTTCCAGGAGGCGCTGGAAGCGGAGGATGTGCATATTCTCGCCAAGGCCGCCTATACGCGTAACGCACATTCCTTCCATTCCGCCTTCTTTACGGTGGAGCCCGCCGCGCTCGACGCCTTGCTGCTGGTTGGCAGCAATGCCGCCAACGGCGAGTTGATTCGCCTCGCCAACAATCTGAATCTGGATTATGTAATGGCGAACGTGTCCTTCGTAAATTCGAGCGAGTTGAGCCGCCAGATCGAGAGGAACCGGGAAAATGTCATCGTGACCGAGGTCATGCCCGATCCCCTGGCCACCGACATCCCGCTGGTGAACGCTTTCCGGCGTGCGATGACCGTGCGGGAGACCGGCGCGCACAATTCCTGTCCCGACTACGACTACACGATTGCGGCAGCTAGTCTGGAAGGCTATGCGCTGGGACGCTTCCTGGCCGCCGTGCTCGAACGCATGCCCGAAGAAATGGAATTGAACCGCGAAAACCTGTTGTCCGAGGCGTTGCGGCCCGAGCCCATCGACATCGACGGCTGGCGGCTCGAATTTCCGCCCGGCAGCAATTCGGGCTCCCGTTATGTGCGCCTGATCGATCTCGCCGGCTATGATTCGGACCGGGAGGCCGGGGGCGCACAGGGACAATAGGGTGGCGGGCTTACAAACAAGGTTGTTCAATCCGTGAAAAATCTGCAACAGTTCGAGCGGGAAGAAACCGGCGAAGAGTGGCTGCGCGAGTTGTACAAGGTAATTGCGCAGCGGCGCAACGCCATGTTCCGGCTTATCACCGAGTCCGTGCGGCTGTTATTGCTCGGTAACGTCGGCGGCGCCGGTCTCGTTATCGGATTCCTGACCGCATTTGACGGCGCGGAATCCACCGCGTTTCACTGGACCGGACTGGTTACGCTGTCCATATTCTCCGTCGGTGTGCTGAGTTCGGCCCTGACGATGATTCTGGTCACCGCGGTATCGATCAGGGAAGCGCACGGCGCCGAAGAAGGGTTGAAGAAGTTTCTCGACACCGAGCTGGATCGTTCCGAAGTGCTTTTCAATGTCGACGCCAAGGTGTTCAGGGTAGCGGACTATGCGACATTCGCGGGGACGGTCAGCGCCGTCACCTTCATGCTCGGCGGCGTCAGCGCAATCGTATTGATGATGATCTTCTTCTAGCGTGGTGTCACGCTGCATGCAGCGCTTCGGGTTCGACCAGGTGCAGTGACCAGGCGATTGCGATTCCCACCAGAAAGACCGAGGCCAGGGCGAACCGGTCGTGGCTGTGAAAGTGAATTTCGGGGATCAGGTCGCTCAGCGCGATACAAAGCAGAACGCCGGTGGAAAATGCGAGCGCGCAGCCCAGCACCAGGGCTTCCGCATCACCCAGTGCTCCCGAGACCCACCAGGTCGCCAGGGCCGCCAGCGGGCAAAGCAGGGCGAATCCCACATTTACGAGTTGCCTGGCCCTTACGCTGTAGCCATTGGCCCGCATGGTGCTGGCGATTGAAAACGAATCCAGCGGCTTGTGTAACAGGATGGCGATGAAAGCGCCCAATCCGGCCGCGCCCGGCCCGGATTGCTGCAGTTCAATGCGAATCGCCGAACTGAGCGCGACGCCCTCGGTCAGGGCATGTACGCTGAGGCCGAAAATTATGCCGAACAAGCCCAGCCTGTGCAGCCGCTGTCCCGACTCATCCTTGTTTCCATGGGCCTTTGCGTGTTCGTCGCTGAAGTCGTGTTCGTGATGTTCGAAGAAGTACAGCAGCACCAGCGACGCGACCAGGCCGGCCATCATCCAGCTCGCGGCAAGTTCGACCGATTCTTCGCCGGGAATCGACGCGATCGCATGGGGCAGCAAGTGGAAAACCGCCACTCCCAGGATCAGTCCGCTGACGAATGCCATCGTCAATTGCATGCGCTTGTGCGTTACGCGCAACAGATTGGGCAGATAACCGCCGGCCAGCGATGCCGCGGCAATCAGGAATGCCCATAGAGACGTGAGAACCAGTCCTTGAGTTTCCATTTGTTATTCGGTTGTCGGCACGGAAAGCCATCGTCGATCAGAGCACTGATAATAACAGAATCAATACGCCCGACAGCGGGGACACTTGGCCATCGGCCGCCGCTCAGGGCGCGACTTCCATGCCGTCGCGGCCGACGATGATCGGGCCGTCGAAGTAATCGCTCATGCCCTGAATGAAAGCCGCTTCCGCGGCATCGGTCGGTGAAATCGAAGGGAACAGGTGAGTGAGCGCCAGCTTTTTCACGTCGGCTTCCTGGGCCATCCGCGCAAGCGCCAGCGTTTCGGCGTGGTACTCCATGCCTTCCTCGATCATTTCGAGTTGCCGCGTATTGCCCGCGGCTCTAGCCAGCGCCATGGCCGGATTGAACATGGCGGCGTTCTCGGCCTCGCTGACGAGCAGATCGGCGCCTTCCGCGCCCGCGGCGAAGTCCGGGCAGACACGCGTATCGCCCGAAACGACTACGACCTGCCCCCGATATTCGAAGCGATAACCTACGGCGGGCTCGATGGGTTCGTGGCAGACCGGGAACATGGTAACCGTCAGGCCGTCTTCGTCGAGCACGACCCCGGGTTCGTGCTCGGTCACCGTGGGATTCATCACCGCTTCGCTGAACTTGTCGCCGTGGTGGGTGATTCGATAGTCGAGATCGAGCCGGTAAGTGGAGACGATTCCCGCCACGACTTCAACCGCGCCTGCCGGTCCGTGCACGGGAATCGATCGATCGACGCCGGTAACGCCGAAATTGAGCAATATCTCGCCGAGTCCGATGAAGTGGTCTGAATGGTAGTGGGTGTAGAAAATGGCGTCGAGATCGAAGATGCCGGCCTGATCGAGCGTAACGACGCAATTGCGGCCGGTATCGACGAGAAACACGCGATCTCCCGCGATGACCGCGGTGCAGGCCGTGCCTCGTTGCGGATTCGGAATCGGTATGCCGGTGCCGAGCAGGATCACCGAAAGGCCCGCTTCCGGGTCCAGGCTGCGCGGCTGCGGCCTGCCCTGTGCGGCAGACTCAGCCGCAATCACAAACGCGGCAATCCCCATCATCGCCGTTATCAAACTTCGCATTTCCATCCTCCTCAAAATGGGACAACCGCTTGTGCATGGATGTCCCGGTGCGTACCCGATCCGAAGATAATCGTCATCGGCTCCAGTCTTCAACGGTTAGTCCATCAATGCGTGAAAACTCACGAGTGTTATTCGTTACCAGGACTGCGGCCTCAGCCAATGCGTGGCAGCCGATCCACAGGTCGTTCGCGCCGATCGGTTTGCCGGCGGATTTCAGTTGGGAAAATTGCCGGGCGTAGTGTCCGCACAGATTCTGATCGACTTCGTAAAGCACGGGAATGTGCCGCACCAACTGTTCCAGGTTACGCAACACCCGGTCTTTCCTGTCGCTTCGTTCCGCGCCCTTGAGCAATTCGGCGTAAGTGAAAAACGACATACACAATTGGTCTTCGGGTCCGATCGAGTTTACCCGTTCGGCGACAGCGGCTGGTTTGTTCTTGAGCAGGTAAATCAGGATATTCGTGTCGAGCATGTACCTCATAGCTCTTCCCGATCCTGCAGGGTTGGCTGGTTTGCCTGTTCTTCTTCAAGGATTGCGACGTAGTCATCGCTAAAAGAGGTGAGTGCCTCCAGCAACGCGGCGCCACGATCTACAGGTACGGAATGAATGATCAGGTCTCCATTTTCCGTCTTGCTGATTTCAACTTTAGAGCATTGCAGTCTGAATTCCCGGGGAATACGCACAGCTTGGCTATTGCCGTTCATGAACACCCGGCTGCTGATCGTTGGCATCTCTGACTCCTAGTGTGTACTAGAACGTACATACTATTTCAAAAACCAATGCGCGGCAACACATACCGCATTCCCATGCCCTAGCTTAGCTGCAGGGCGCCGTCTTCGATGGGAGCTTCTTCGATCAATTTGCGGTCGAGCAGGTAATCCTGGGTGTTGCGCCAGGGAGCCTGGTTCTTCTGTTTCGGGAACAGGTGCATGGCGCGCTGCATGTAGCCGGGATTGAAGTCGTCGATCCAGTCGAGTTCGGGCAGG
>CAZUSL010000155.1:0-24051 GCA_964622925.1 uncultured Pseudohongiella sp.
GGGACATTACTGCTTTGGGCTAGCACCTGTGCTAGACTCCTTCGCGGAAGAGCGTCGTCCCCGGTGGGGCGCCCGGACTTCAAACCCGGTGAAGTCCGTTGATGACGGGCTTGGTGGGTTCGACTCCTGCCTCTTCCGCCAAACCAAACGAGTTCCCGAACGATTGAATTGGTGAGACGCCTCGGCGGCGCCGATGGCTTCCAATCGGATTGGAAGCGCCCTCATGGATGTATTCGCACCGGGTACGGTTGCGGTGGCCGGGGCGGGGGCTGGTTGCGGAGTTGATCGGCCTGGATGGCGAGTCGGGCGGCGCGGTTGTCGGGATTCGGATGCGTGCTGAGGAACTGCAATATGCCGGCCCCGCCGTCTTCGGCGCGCATCTTGTCCCAGAGCGTTACCGCGGCTGCGGGCTCGTAGCCGGCTTTGTACGCCAGTTCCATGCCCAGTTGATCGGCCTCGTATTCCGCGCCGCGGCTGTTCGGCAAACCCAGTGCGACCGTGGCCAGCATGTCTGCCGCGGCCGCTGTGCCGCGGTCCTCCGTCTCGATCTCGATCGCCAGGACTGCCAGGCCCTGCAAGATGGCAAGCGACATCTGCTCGGCGGAATGATTCGCCACGGCATGGGCGATTTCGTGGCCCATAACGTGCGCCAGCTCGTCGTCGCTCGGGTCGAGCTTGCTTACGAGGCCGCTGTAGATCGCCATGCGCCCGCCGGCCATGCACCAGGCGTTGACCATTTCGGGATCGTCGACCAGCACCACGCTCCAGTCCCAGCCCGCGGTGTGCGGCCAGGTTTGTACCGCCGCCGCCACCAGCCTGCCTGTGATGCGCTCGACGCGCTCGGCAAGCGCGGGGTCGTTCAGCATCTGTCCGGAGTTTGTCAGTTCCCCCAGGGTTTGCTCGTAAGCCATCCGCGATTCGTTGATCGCCAGATCAGGCGGCACCAGCATCAACTGCGTTCTTCCGGTCGGACTCGTGGCGCAGGCCGCAAGGACCATTGCCGAAAGTATCGCGAAAATCAGGCGGCGCATGATTGTCCTCGTCTAATCGCTGCTTTGTCGCGATTTTATGACGAAACGGGATGATCATTCAGCCTCGTTTCGCTTGATCCCCGCGCCGCCAGTTCGTAATCTGCCTGCAAGTTCATTCCGGGGAATCGGATCATGAGATTATTGCCGATCGCGCTGTGCGCCGCATTGTGTACATTGCTTCTGGCCGCCTGCGACCGTCCGGCGCCGACGCCGCAAGACGCGGCCCAGGGCGCGGAGACCGCAACCGCGTCGCTGCCGGGGCAGGGCGAGGACGCGGGCAGGACGGTGATCTATCGCGACAGTTTCGGCGTGCCGCATATTTATGCGCCGACGGTTGAAGCCGGCCTTTACGCCCAGGGCTGGGCCCAGGCCGAGGACCGGCCCGCGCAATTGCTCATGAATCTGAAGATCGCTCTCGGCGAGTTGACCGAAATCGCCGGCGAGGGCGGCGTGCAGCCTTCGCTGATCTCGCACATGTTCGGACACATGCGCAATGCAGAATTGTCGGTCGCCGGCATGACCGAAACCGAACGCGGCCGCCTCATCGCGTTCGCCAACGGCATCACTGACTTTTACCGCGCGAATCCCGGCGACGTGCCTCCCTGGTGGAATCATCCCGCTGTCACCCCGGAGATGATCGATGCCTTCGGCCGCATGTTTCTCTACAACTGGTCGATCGACGAGGCGATGGGCGACCTGCGGCGCAGCGGAGTCAATCCGGACTTTATCGTAACGGCGCGCGCCTCGAATCAATGGGCCGTCAGCCCGTCGCGCACGGCAAGCGGCGACGCCATCCTGCTGATCGATCCGCATCTCGCCTGGTTCGGCGTCAGCCGCTTCTGGGAGATGCGCATCCACGCCGGTGAACTGCGCGGCAGCGGCGTGGGTCTGCCGGGGGCGCCCTATATCGGCCTCGGCCATAACGAGAACGTTGCCTGGGCGATGACCACCGGCGGTCCCGACACGGCGGACGTCTACGAAATCGAACTCGACCCGGAAGACTCCAACCGCTACCTCTTCGACGATGAATGGCGCGAAATCGAACAGTTCACCGTATCGCTCCCGTTCCCGGACGGCAGCAGCCGCGATTATGTCTGGGAGGCCTCGCATCACGGCCCCGTCATCGCGCGCGGCGAAGGCGTCGCGTACGCGGCGCGCATGGCCTATGACTCCAGCACGAACCGCAACCGCGCCTGGGAATTCCTCAATTTCGCCGAGGACTACACCGGCGCGGTCGCCGCCTGCGAAACATTGTCGATGTTTCCGCAAAACGTGATGGTGGCGGACACCAGCGGCAACATCTACTACCAGCGTACGGGCCGTGTTCCGGTGCGGGATCTGGCCTACGACTGGTCGCTTCCGGTGGACGGCAACACCTCGGCCACCGAATGGCGGGGATTCCATCCCGCCGGGGACCATCTCCAGGTGCTCAATCCCGCGGCGGGATACATGCAGAATTGCAATATCCCGCCTGACGCGATGATTCCCGATTCTCCGTTTTCGCTGGATGCGCAGGTTGACTACCTCTTTTCCAGTGCGGACTACGGTCCGTCGCGGGACGGCTGGATCAACCAGCGCGGCGCCCGCGCCATCGAAATTCTGAGCCAGGACGACGATGTGACCATCGAGGAAGCGCTCGCATACGCCGTCGACGTACAGCCTTTCGGATATCAGCGCTGGATCGAAGTTCTGGCGGCCTCGGAAGCCCCGGCTTCCGCCGAGTTGACCGAAATGCTCGATTGGGACGGGCAGATCACCAGGGACAGCACCGCCGCGCTCAAGTATTACTATTGGCGCACCGCGCTGAACGAGAGCGAAATCGGCCCCGATATACGTGCTATTGTCGACGATCACTACGCCATCGTCGATCAGCGGCAGCCGCGGCCCATCGATCTTGACGACGAACAACTGACGGCCGTGCGCGAGGCCTGGCTCGCGGGCCTGGATCGTATGCGTTCGGAACTGGGCGATACGGCGCAGCCCTGGGGCCGCGTTTTCAAGACCGGACGTGACGGCGTTGGTTGGCCTGTCGGCGGTGGCGGCGGCGACAATCTGGGACTGACTACCTTGCGCACAATGGGTTACGCCGGACCAGATGAGAATTACGAAAGACACGGCGTGAGCGGGCAGACTTCAACGCAGATCGTGGTGCTTTCCGAACCGATCCAGAGTTGGCTTTACCTGCCCACCGGCCAATCCGACCGCCCCGATTCGCCGCACTACAGCGACCAGTCCGAAACCGTATTTTCGGACCGCGAACTCAAGCCGAGCTGGTGGCTGCCGGAGGACCTGGCCGGCAATATCGAGTCGCGAACGGAAATCGAGCCGCGAATTTGATCGTGCGCCGATCGGGCCTCACCCAAAAATCGCCCGGAAGGTGAAGAAGAAGAGTATCGACAGCACGGCGCCGACGGGGAGGGTGATGAGCCAGGACAGGATGATGCGGCCGACCACGCCGAGGTTGAGCGCGCTGATGCCCTTCGCCAGTCCCACACCGAGCACAGCGCCTACCAGGGTATGGGTCGTTGACACCGGGATGCCCGTGCCGGAGGCGATCACCACGGTTGTGGCCGCCGCCAACTCGGCGGCGAATCCCCGGCTCGGTGTCAGGTGCGTGATGTTGCGGCCGATGGTCATGATTACGCGATAGCCCCAGGTCGCCAGGCCGATGACGATGCCGACGCCGCCGAGCAGCAGAATCCAGTTTGGCACCGACGATTCCTGGGTGAACACGCCGCCGGTTTCCACCACGCCGACTACCGCCGCAAGCGGACCGATGGCGTTGGCCACGTCGTTCGAACCATGGGCGAAGGCCATCGAGCAGGCGGTGAACACCATCAAAACGCCGAACACCTTTTCCAGGTTGTCTAGTTCGTGACCCTCCTCCTGCACGTCGAGCGCCAGCCGCCGCAGCAGCAAGATGCCCAGGCCCATGGTGATGAAGCCGATGACGACGGCGATAAGCAAGGTCTGGGCGAAGTTGAACTCCAGATTGGTCTGGCTCAGGCCCTTGATCATCGTCATGATCGAGATGACGAAGCCCACCAGGAAGATGTACCAGGGAACGTAGCGTCTGGCGTTGGCCAGGGGATCCTCGGTGTCCAGCACCAGCTTTTGCACGCTGAGGAATATGGCCAGTGCGATCGCTCCGGAGAAAACCGGCGACACCACCCAGCTTGAAGCGATGGAGCCGACCTGGCCCCACATCACCGAATCTACCGATATGCCCACGGCCGCGAAGCCGATGATCGCGCCGACGATGGAATGCGTCGTCGAAACCGGCCAGCCGCGCTGTGAAGCCACTAGCAGCCAGACCCCCGCAGCGAGCAGGGATGAGAGCATTCCGTAGACGAGTAACTGGGGATTCTCCTCCAGCCCCGAATTCTCCAGGCTGATGATGCCGCTGCGCACGGTTTCGGTGACTTCGCCGCCGGCAAGATAGGCCCCGGCAAACTCAAACACCATCGCGATGAGGATCGCCTGCCTGATGGTGATCGCACGGGCGCCGACCGAGGTGCCCATGGCGTTGGCGACGTCGTTGGCGCCTACGCCCCAAGCCATGAAGAAGCCGAAAATTACGGCCATGGCGAGAAAAATCGTACCGTACTGAGCGATGATTTCAGACATGGTCCTTCCTGTTCGATTCGTTACAGTTCCGTAAGGTAAAACATGCAGTCTTTGCGGGCGATCTCGGGGTTGGTCGTCACCATGAAGAGTTTCAGCTTGCGGCCGGGATAGAGGCGGCCATCCACCAGGCGGAAATATTCCCCCACCGGCGTCGTCCCGTCGCCGTTGCGTACGCGCAAACTGCCCGCCAGTTCCCCGGATACGAAACCGAGCAGGGTGTCGGGTCCGACATGGCCGAAATTGTGATTCTCCACCGACGGCAGCAAGGTCACTCCGTCTTCAAGCAGACTGTGTTCGCCATATGCGATCTCGCTGCCTTCGACCAATTCAAGCCGCATGGGATGGTGAAAATACTCGAGTGACATCTCGGCGGGGCTCGCCTCCAGCACATTGTCGAAAGTGAAGAAGCGCGTCAGTCCCTCGCCGGCGAGCAGCGCCGATTCGCGGTCCTCTGCGCCGCCGCATTCGATCGTGACGATGGGCATGTCCGCGTGAGTGCGTTCCATCAGCGATCCGAGCCGCAGGTCGGTGACGATCATGCGATGGGTGAACAGCGAAATCAGCGCGGCGTGGCTCGGCTCCATGACCGTGCTGATGCCGAAGGAAGGGCTTGAGCCTGAAGTGTTATGGATATCGACCACGCATTCCGGCCGCGCAGACTCGATCAGCGCCATCATTTCCCGTGCGAGACGATCCACTTCGGTATCCCCGTAGGGAGGCGTGAAGCAACGGTTCAGATCCTTGCTGTGGGGCAGCATGCGATAGACGAAGCCCGGCGCCTGCTTGGCCGCGTCGACAGAAGGTACGAAACAGATCATGTTCACAGCCGGACGCAGGCCGAGCCGCAGCAATTCATAGAGCGCGTAAAGACCGCCCGGTTCGTTGCCGTGCATCAGCGTCGCGACCGCGCGGCAACGGCTGCCGTCGTTGCCGCTCAGATGAATGCAGGTTGGCCCATGCAGGCGGTGCAGGAATTCCAGCGCGCTGCCGCCGAGCGAATGAGGGTCAGGATCCCGCCAGTGATGAAACAGCTCCTTTGTTTCGCTCTCGGGTTCCGTGCGCACTATTTCCATCGCGCCACCGGAATGTTCGCGGCGCTGTTGGCGCGATATTGCTTGAGCATCTCGATCAGCGCTTCGCGCTTGTGCATGTCCCGGCGCAATTCGGCAACTTTTTCGAGTTGCCAGCGCGCTCCCGTCTTGCGCGCGGCGAGGCGTTCCTCGACGATGTCGAGCAGGGGCATGAAGTCGTCTTCGCGGAAGCCCATCGCGGCGAGCTTCTCCGGCACCCGCGGCAGCAGTTTCTCCAGCAGGGCGGGCACCGGGAAGTACTCCGGCTCGATCTGGGTCGCCGAAGGCCAGAACAAGTCCGCTTCCAGTCCGTTCTGGGCGGCGCGATAGAAATTCGCGGTGCAATAGTTGAATGGGATCGCGGGCAACAGTTCGCTGATGTGTTCCTGCATGACCTTGGTCAGACCGATGGCGAGCACCGCGTTGGCCAGCATGTCGATCAGGCTGGGTCCAGCCGGCAGGGCGCGGAATTCGATGCGCAGATGGCCGCCTTCGGCGGGATCGTAAACCGGCCGGTTCCAGAGCCAGATCGATCCCTGTTGCATGCGCAACTCATGCAAGGAAGGAACGCCGCCGGATCTGGCCACCGCCACCGAGTCCTCATCGTCGCAGGTAGCGAAGATCGGGCGGTAGAGCATGGCTGCCTCGGCGAACAGTTCGAACGCGCTCGTGCGAACCCAGTTATTGCCGAAGTTGACCCGGGCGGGGATGGGATGCATGCCGTCGATCGGCCGGCAGTCGATCGACTGCTTGAACAGCGGTATGCGCGTTTCCTGCCACAGGCGGTGTCCGAACAGCGTAGGCGAATTGGCCGCCAGCGCCACGACCAGCGGCGTGATCAACTGGGCGGCATTGTAGAACTCGGCGTATTCCTTCGGCGGCACGCGCAGGTGAATCTGGAACGAGGTATTGGCGCCTTCCAGCGTCACGTCGTCCATGGCGAGTTGCAAAGTATCCGCGCCGCTGATGGCGATGGTGAAAGGGCCGCCGCGGATATGTGTCAGTTCCCGGGTCAATGCCTCGAAGCGCGGTAACTTGGTCATCGCCTGGTAGCCGATATCGGACTGCTGCAAGGTCGGCAGTATGCCCACGGGCACCACCGAGCCGTTCCATTTCGCCGCGCAGGCATTGATCTTGTCGATGGCGGCGAGCGCCTCCTGCTGTGTCTTGTGGAAGCAGTGGTCGGAAATGAGGCAGGGGCTGAAATTGTATTCGAGGTTGTAGCGATTCAGTTCCAGGGTAAGTTGCGGATCGTCGAGTTCGGCGATGATCTCCTGGTTCACATGCAGGGGCTGGCCTTCTGGATCCACGATATACAATTCGAGTTCGGCGCCGAAAGACAGATCGCCTTCGCCGAAATCCGGTCTTTGCAACAGCAATTCGAGCGCCGCAAGATTGGCGCGCAGCCTTTTTCCGAAGTTCTGGAACTCTTCGCCGCTGAATTCGAAATTGGTGATTTCCTGACCCATTTCTTGTTGTATGCCAGTGAATTCCGAAGGGCCGCTAGACTACAGTTTTCGCCTGCTACCGTAAAGAAAATCAGAACAGCTTCTCGCGGCTTACGCGCATGAACCTGAGATTGTCTTCACGGCGCGTATAACCGATGCCGTCGAAGTATTCGAGAATCTCTATGCACAGATTGCGGCCAATGCCGCTGGCGTCACGAAAATCGATCACGGAGAAACCTTGTTTTCCACCGGGGCCGCCGGCCAGTTTCTCCACCAGCGCGGCGAGTTCGCGAATCGTTTCGGGCAGGTAGCGCCGATTGTCGGCCACCTTCACGAGCCGATTCGATACTTCCGCCTGGCGCAGGACTTTTTCCAGCGCGGCCAACGGCAATCCGGTCATTTCCGCCAATTCGCGCGTGCGTGGCGGAACCTTGTCCGCTTTTTGCAGAATGGGCCGCAGTTTGCGCAGGAGTTGTTCGACCTGCTCGCCAAGGCGTGTGCTATGGCCGGGCAGATGCAAAAGCGAACCGCTGCGGGCAATTGCTCCTTCCTCAAGCAGTTTCGCGACCAGCGCCTTCAACAGGGAACGAGAGGTTCGCAACTCGGTCACGCGAGTCAATTGCGATTCGCCCACGCCCTGGCGGTCGGGGTGGGCGCGGTGATGTCCGGCAAGGGCGGATAGCACCGCGTCCCGATGCCGCCGGAAATGTTCCCGGCTGAGCAGCCGGGGAAATTCGTTTGCCTCCATCGTCAATGCGATGCAATTCTCCGGGGGCCGTTGCAGCTTCCCCGCAATCTCTGCAACTGCCGCGGCGCCGAGATTACGGCACAGGCTGAACTGGTCGAGATCGAGCCCATCGGGCAGGAGTCGGGTCAATGCCTTGCACGCCGCTTCGGATTCCTGATCCATGGCGGTGAGTAACGCCAGCCGCTCCCCGGTATCGCGGCCGCGGGCCGGCACGAAAATGTCGACTACCGAACCGCCGCCCAGGGTATGGCTGGCGGCAGGGTCGCGCAAGATGAAGCGGTCGCCGTACAACACATGTACCGGTTCCCGGGTCTTCACCTGGAAAAAAGCTTCAGCACCAAGGCGGCGCAGGGTCACCAGATGATGACTGGCGCCGGCATGCAAGTGGTAGCGCGTATTCGGCCACGGTTCGGCCGTTCCCGGAAGCAGACGCAGGCGCGCATCGAAGCGCGTGACCGGATGGCGCAGGCGGGCGTCGAGCAGCCAGTCGCCACGGCCGGCGAGACTCTGCTCGAGCGCGATATTGAGCGCCGCGCGTTCGCCTTGCCGCAATTGATCGCGGTCTTCCTGGTGCACCCGGATTCCGCGAATGCGCGTCTCGGCGCCGCTGCCGCTATGCAGCAGGGAGCGGCCCGGCGCCGCCTCGCCCGCGCGGCAGCTCCCCGTGACCACCGTGCCGATGCCGCGTACGCTGAAACTGCGATCGATGAGAAAACGGAACATGCGGTTCTCAGTGAGTTGCGCGCGCCGGTATTTCGTCAGCAACAATTGGTGCAGGAAACCGGTCAGGCGGTCGATGCCGCCGCCATCGAGATTCGAAACCGGGAACACCGGCGCTCCGGCGAGTCCGCCGCCGGCGAGCAGCTCGCGCACTTCGCCCTTGACCTTGTTCAACCGGGTCTTGCTGGCACGGTCGATCTTGGTGAGCGCGACGCAACCCGAGCGGGTATCGAGCAGGTCGAGTATTGCCGCATGCTCTTCGGTCTGGGGCATGACGCCGTCGTCGGCGGCAACGACGAGCAGGGCGGCGTCGACGGCGCCCACGCCGGCGAGCATATTGCCGATGAAGTCGATATGTCCCGGAACGTCGACAAAACCAAGCAGACAGTCGTGACCGTCCGCTTCATATCGCTTGTAGGCGAAGCCGAGATTGATCGACAAGCCCCGTTTTTTCTCCTCCGCAAGCGTGTCGGTATCGACTCCGGTCAGATTGCGCACGAGCAGGGTCTTGCCATGATCGACATGACCCGCGGTGGCTACCGTGAGCGAGCGCAATCTCAGGCCGTTTGCCGGTTGTAGCGCACGATCAGGGCGATCATCAGCGCCGTGATCATGGCGACGACGATATAGCCCGCATTGAAGATGCCGCCGGTAACGATGCCGTAGCCGATCGAGCCGGTAACGAGGGCGTAATAGAGGAAAGGCAGCAGGGTCTTGCGGATTACCGCGCCTTCCTTGCCGACCAGTCCCACTACCGCCGACGCGGCCACCACGTTGTGCACGCAGATGATATTGCCGGACGCGCCGCCGACCGCCTGCAAGGCGACGATCCAGGTCGGATCGACCAGGATGCGCTCGCCGACGCCGAACTGGAACAGCGAAAACATCATGTTGCTGACGGTATTGCTGCCGGCCACGAAGGCGCCGAGACCGCCGATAAAGGTCGAAAAGAAGGGCCAGGCCGAACCGGCGATATTGGCGACGCCTTCCGCCAGGGCGATGGGCATCTGCTCGTAACCCGCAGCGCCGCCGCTGGAGTTGATGAAGACCTGCACCATGGGCACGGTGAATACCAGCGCCGCCGAAGCCGGCAGCAAAGTGCGCAGGGAACTGCCGAGCGCCGCCCGGTATTCGCTCACGCGCATGCCGTGGAGCCCGATCGTCAACAGGGAAACGACAATGAAAATCGTGCCCGGCGACCATAACGGCTGGAAGGAAGCGTTGATATCGCTGCCGAAAATTTGCGGCCAGGACCAGGTGACGAAAGGATTCGCGGCGCGCAGAAAGGGCTCCATGCCCACTTGCGGCAAGCGGGTCAGCACCAGCAGGCCGGCCACGAACAGATACGGCGACCAGGCTTTCAGCAGGCCCATGCGATGATCGGGGTCTGGCACGTGGCCGCGATCCTGCAATGTGCCCGTCCATTCCTCCTCCCAGTTCGCCCGGTCGTCGAAATCCCAGGTATCGTCGTTCTTCGGCACCAGGAAGCCCTTGCGCGCCGCGGAAACGACGATGGCCAGGCCGATCAGGCCGCCGAACATGGAAGGGAATTCGGGACCGAAAGCCGCCGCCACGGCGACATAGGGAATCGTCATCGCCAGGGCCGCGAACAGGGCGAATTTCCAGACCTTGAAGCCCGCCGCGAAACTGCGTTCGGGGCCGAAGAATCGCGTCATGATCGCGGTCACCAGCAAGGGCACGAAAGTGCCCGCCAGGGCGTGGATAATGGCGACCTTGGTCGCGATGAAAGCGAGAAAGGCGTCCCATTCGGCGAAGCCGCGCTCCAGGGCGTACGCGGCCATCTCCGGATCCGCCGAGAGTCCGGTGTTGACGCCGACCAGGATCGGCGTGCCCATGGCGCCGAAGGATACCGGCGTGCTCTGGATGATCATGCCCGCAACGACCGCGGCCATGGCGGGAAAGCCGAGTCCGACCATCAGCGGCACCGCGACCGCCGCCGGCGTGCCGAATCCCGCCGAGCCTTCGATGAACGAGCCGAAAAGCCAGGCGATGATGATGACCTGCACCCTGCGGTCGGGACTGATGTCGGAAAAGCCCTCGCGGATGGCGTACATGGCGCCGCTCTGACGCAAGGTATTGAGCAGCAGGATGGCGCCGAAAATGATGAAGATCAGCGTCGCGGCAACGATCAGCCCGTTGACGCTCGCCGCCAGGATCTTGGTCAGCGGCACTTGCCAGACGAACCAGGCCAGCACGAAAGCGACGGCATAGGCGATCGGCATGGCGCGGCTGGCGGGCCAGCGCAGCAATACCAGGAAAATCGCCACCGACACGATCGGCAACAGGGACAGCAGGGCGAGGACACCGATACTCATGATTTTTCTTCCTCTCTTCTAAATCTTCTAAGCGCGCAGGCGCGCTTGGGCCGCCGCCAGCCGGGCTACGGGCACCCGCGGCGGAGAGCAACTCACGTAATCCAGGCCCTGGCGCTGAAAGAACTCGATAGATGCTGGATCGCCGGCGTGCTCGCCGCAGATGCCGAGCTTGATGCCGGGATTGGTGCGGCGGCCGCGCTCGACAGCCATCTCGATCAACTGGCCGACGCCGCTCTGGTCGAGGCTGGCGAAGGGATTCTGGTTGAAGATTTCCTTCTTCTTGTATTCGTCGAAGAACAGGCCCATGTCGTCCCGGCTCAGGCCGAGTGTGGTCTGGGTCAGGTCGTTGGTGCCGAAACTGAAGAAATCCGCTTCCGCGGCGATTTCGTCGGCGGTGACCGCGGCGCGCGGAATTTCCACCATCGAACCAACCAGGTAATCGATCTCGACTTTCTGGCGTTTCAGGACCTGCCCGGCCACCCGATGCACGGTACGCAACTGGTCCGCGAGTTCGGCGCGATAACCGACGAGGGGAATCATGATCTCGGGCAGGACTTCACCGCCTTGCTTGACGACATGGGCGGCGGCTTCGAAGATCGCCCGGGTCTGCATCTCGGTTATGTCGGGATGCAGAATGCCGAGCCGGCAGCCGCGGCAGCCGAGCATGGGATTTTCCTCATGAAGCGCCTTGACGCGGTCGATGACGTAGTCGAGCGTCACGCCGAGTTTCTGCGCGAGTTGCCGGCGCACGACGTCGTCGTGGGGCAGGAATTCGTGCAAGGGCGGGTCGAGCAGGCGAATCGTTACCGGTCGGCCCTGCATGGCCCGGAACAGGCCGATGAAGTCGCGGCGCTGATAGACGAGCAGTTTTTTCAATGCTTCCTTGCGTTGCACCTCATCCGCGGCAAGAATCATCTGGCGCATGAAATTGATGCGCTCGCCTTCGAAAAACATGTGTTCGGTGCGGCACAGGCCGATCCCTTCGGCGCCGAAGCGCACGGCTTCCTCCGCCATGGAAGGGGTATCGGCGTTCGTGCGGATCTTCAGGTTGCGCACCTCGTCGGCCCATTGCATGACCAGGCGGAATTGTTCGTAGGTATAACTTTTCTCCGCTTTCATGCTGCCGTTGAGCACTTGCTTCACTTCCGAATCCGCGTTTTCGACCATGCCCTGGTAGATGATGCCCGTGCTGCCGTCGATGGAGATGTATTCGCCTTCGCGAATCACGTGTCTGCCCGCGGTCAGGGTCTTCCGGTCGTAGTCGATGCGGATTTCGCTGGCGCCGCAGACGCAGACCTTGCCCAACTGCCGCGCGACTAGCGCGGCGTGCGAAGAGACGCCGCCGCGGCAGGTGAGAATACCCTCGGAGAGAAGCATGCCCTTGAGGTCTTCGGGCGAGGTTTCCACCCGGCACAGAATGACCCTGTTGCCGCGGCGCGTCTCAAGCTCGGCCCGCAAGGTGGTGAATACGACCCGTCCCGTCGCCGCGCCGGGGCCGGCCGGCAGACCCTGGCCGATCGCCGCCGCGGCTTTCAGGGCCTTCGGGTTGAACACGGGCACGAGCAACGAGTCCACCGATTCCGCCGGAATCTTCAACAGGGCGGTTTCACGCGACATCAGCCCTTCACGCTGCATTTCAACGGCGATGCGCACCGCGGCCTGGCCCGTGCGCTTGCCGTTGCGCGTCTGCAGGATGAAAAGGCGGCCCTTTTCGATGGTGAACTCCAGGTCCTGCATGTCCTTGAAATGTTGCTCCAGCGTCTGCCGCACCTGCATGAGTTCGGCATGACTTTCCGGCATCTCTTTTGCCATCCGCTTGATGGGCTTCGGCGTGCGTACGCCGGCAACCACGTCTTCGCCCTGGGCGTTGATCAGGTATTCGCCGTACATTTCGTTCTCGCCGTTGGCCGGATCGCGCGTGAAGGCGACTCCGGTGGCGCAATCGTCGCCGGCATTGCCGAACACCATTGCCTGTACGTTTACCGCCGTGCCCCATTCGGCGGGAATGCGATATTGCTGGCGATAGAGCACGGCCCGCTCATTATTCCAGGAGCCGAAAACAGCGCCGATGGCGCCCCACAACTGCTCGTTCACGTCCTGCGGAAAATCGCCGCCGGCGCGGCGCCGGATCAATGACTTGTAGCGCCGTACGAGGCCGCGCAGATCGGTAACGCTCAATTTTGCGTCGGACCTGACACCGGCTTTTTCCTTGACTGCGTCGAGAATCCTGTGAAACGGATCTTCCTCCTCTTCGCTGCGCGCACGTACGCCCATGACCACATCGCCGTACATCTGGATGAAACGGCGGTAGCAGTCCCAGGCGAAAGCCGGGTTGCCCGATACCTCGGCGAGGCCTTCCACGGTCTTGTCGTTGAGTCCGAGGTTGAGGATCGTATCCATCATGCCGGGCATCGAATCCCGCGCTCCGGAACGAACCGACACGAGCAAGGGATTCCGGCGCGCGCCGAACTTCCTGCCCATCTGTTCCTCGATTCCCGCGATCGCCGCGGCAATATCGCCTGCAAGCGACGGGGGATACTGCTGCTCGTTGTTGTAATACCAGGAACAAACCTCGGTGCTGATGGTGAATCCGGGGGGAACCGGGAGGCCGATCGCCGCCATCTCGGCGAGGTTGGCGCCCTTGCCGCCGAGTGTCGCGCGCATGCCGGCGTTGCCGTCGGTCTCCCTGCCGAATACATAAACGAGCTTGTCGCTGATGATCGGGGAAGCGGATTGCCGGGGCGCGAGGGATGTAGTCATTTTTTCGATATGAAGGAAAGAAAACGATGGCGGCTGCGAAGCGGCAGAATAAGCGACCCCGCCGACAAAATCTACCGCCGCGGAAGCGCCCCGGTCTGGTATGCTGGGCCACGTTTGCGGAGAAATTTCCGGTCTCTGATGAAAAAGTGGGTTCTCGCCGTTCTGCTGGTCTGCTGTCAGCCGGCCCTCGCGCTGGATCGGGCGGAACTCGCCGTCTTGCTGGAGGAGGCCCGCGCGGAAATGGAGATGCCGGGGCTGCGCGCCGCGGTGCGGCTGGCGGACGGCACGATTTTCAGCGCGGCGGTCGGGCTCGCGGACGTGGAAAACTCCGTTGCCCTCGACGATTCGGTGGGCATGCCCGGCGGCAGCACGGGCAAGACCTTCGTGGCCGCGCTGA
This sequence comes from uncultured Pseudohongiella sp., assembly GCA_964622925.1. Taxonomy (GTDB): domain Bacteria; phylum Pseudomonadota; class Gammaproteobacteria; order Pseudomonadales; family Pseudohongiellaceae; genus UBA9145. The sequence goes on from CAZUSL010000155.1 coordinate 14,138, forward strand.
CGATGTTGCTGGTCGAGGACGGCGTGCTCGCGCTCGATGATCCGGCGTCGAAATGGCTGGGCGGGATCGGATGGTTCGACGAACTGCCCAACGCGGAAACCATGCGCGTGCGGCATCTGCTCTCGCATTCTTCAGGCATGGGCGATTATCCGTACACGATGCGGTACGGCATGCTTTCGATCTGGCGCGCAATCAGCCGCGGCGGAATCCGGTTCGAAGTCGAGGAGTTGATCGACATGGTCGATCGCGAACCGCTGTTTCCCGCGGGCGAGGGTTATGCCTATACCGATGCCGGTTATCTGGTGCTCGGGCGTGTGCTGGAAGCGGCAAGCGGGCGCGAATATTTCGATCTGCTGAACGAGAGAATTCTGACGCCGCTGGGCCTGGACGAAATCAGGCCCCAGGACCGGTCGATCCTGCCGGATGTCACGCCGGGATATATGGCCGGCGCGCGCAATCTGCGTGACGACGGCAGCATGAAGATCGATCCTTCGTCCGAGTGGACCGGCGGCGGGCTCGTCACCAATCCGACCATGCTGGCGCGCTTCCATGGCGCCCTGGCCGAAGGCCGCGTCGTGCGAAGCGAAAGCCTGAAAACCATGCTCGACTCCGGCTGGCGCGACCCTTCGATGCCGGATTGGCATTACGGTTTCGGCTTGTTCGTTTATGAGGACGGCGACCGGTTCGGCCATGGCGGCCTGTGGCCGGGTTATCGCACCCAGGTCATGCATTATTCCGATTCGGGTGCGACCGTAGCCGTGCAGACCAATCGGGACGGAAGTCTCGATCTGGAAACGCTGGTGGCGCGCATCGAGTCGCAATTGTAGTTGCAATGCACGCCGAAGCGGACCTCGCCGTTCAGGCGGAACTCCTCGAAGGCGTTTCGCGTTCTTTCGCCTTCACCAATCCGCAATTGCCGGAATCCCTGCGTCATGCCACGGCCAATGCTTATCTCCTGTGCCGGATCGCGGACACGATCGAAGACGACCCCGGACTTCCGTTTGCACGGAAAAAGGAATTTTCGCAGCGGCTCACGGCGATGGCGGGGGATTCCGAAGACCCGCAAGCGTTTGCCGACGATCTCGGAGCGGTCCTGTCGCCGGATGTCAGGACGAAGGATCATGAACTCGTTGCCCGGGCTTTCCTTGTCATGCGCATCAACCGCGCCTTGCCGCAGGCTCAGCGCCAGGCGCTCGCCCGCTGCGTCGGGATCATGACCGCCGGCATGACCGAATTTCAGGAGAGGCGCGGACTTGCAGGCCTGACGGACATGCGGCAGATGGAGCGTTATTGCTATTTCGTCGCGGGCGTCGTCGGCGAGATGCTGACCGAACTGTTCTGTGATTACAGTCCCCGTATTGAAGCGCAACGCGAAAGGTTGATGCCGCTCGCCGTTTCCTACGGCCAGGGCCTGCAGATGACCAATATCCTCAAGGACATATGGGAAGACCGGCGCCGTGGCGCCTGCTGGCTGCCGCGGGACGTCTTTCTCGCGGAAGGGGTGGATCCGGAGCGCTTGCCGGAAGAACGCCGCAAGCCGGGCTTCGCTATCGCGCTTGCGCGGTTGATCGGCATCGCCCGCGGTCATCTCGACAAGGCCCTGGCATACATCAAGTTGCTGCCCGCGGACGAGACGGGCATTCGCCGCTATTGCCTGTGGGCAGTCGGCATGGCGGTGCTGAGCTTGCGCCGCATCCACGATAATCCGCATTTCTTGAGCGAAAGGGAGGTGCGCATTTCGCGCTCGCAGGTGCGTGGCGTCATCGCCGCGACCAGCGCCTGCGCAAGATTCAATCCGGCCCTGTCCCTGCTGTTCGCCTGGCTGGGCCGGAGTCTTCCGTCCGGCTCATGATCGCGGGTCAATTATCGCGGAACAGGGCGCAAGAGCAGGCCGAACAGCCGGCGCAGAGCGGAATCCGATTGCGCCAGCAGCGTGAGGGCCGCCATCAATGCCGGCGCTGCGCGTTTCGGCTGATTGAATTCTCTGCCGGCGCGGAAGTCTTCCGAGCGATGAATGCGGCGCAAGGTCAAGGCGGCCATGCCGAGGGTCAGCAGCAGATGCCGGCGGATTTCGTGCTCCCGGCGCGGAATGAGCAGGATGAATTCGAGTCCCTGCCGCAATTGCCGATGGGTGGCGGCTGCCAGTTCATCAAGGCCCGCCGCAAAAGCAGGGCCGTTGTCGCCGGCCTGCAAGTCGTCGACATCAAAGCCCCCGGCAAGGAACGGCTCCCTCGGCAGCCAGCAATAGCCCCGGGCAAGGTCGGTCCAGATATCCCTGAGGATATTGGTCATCTGCAGGCCCTGGCCATACGAAGGCGCGAGCGCCAGCAATTCTTCCCGCTTTTCCGCAATTGCCGATGAATGGTCGCAGAACAATTCGGTGAGCATCTTCGCCACCACGCCGGCGACGTGGTAGCAATAACGCTCGAGTTCCGCCATATCCCGCAATCCTTCCGTTGCGCGTCTGCGTTGAAACTCGATCATGCCTCGCGTCATTGGTTGGAGGCATCGTTCTACTGCCCGGCGCCGGGCGGAGGAAAATCCGTGCGTGACGCGCACTATGCGCCCGGCATTTTCGACCAGGAAACGTTCTCCATTCGAGGTGGCGTCCGAAAGCAAGGCGGACAACCTCGCGGCAAAGGCGTCGGCTTCGGCGCGGCCGGCCACGGCTGCCGTTAAACTTCCCAGCAATACTTCCTTGCGCACCGGATCAAGCGCCGGTTCGTCTTCGATCGTGTCGGCGATGCGGCATAACAGGTACGCGTTGGTGACCGCTTCGCGCAAACCGGCCGGCAAAAGAGGTATGGTCAGCGCATAGGTACGCGACACCTGTTGCAGCATGTCGGCCTGGAAGGCAAGATCGGCCTCGCGCACAGGCGCGGATTCCGGCGCTTCGATCGGCATCCCGCTACCTGCTCAGTTTCCGGTCACTTCGGTAAGCAACTTGCGGGCGCTGAACCAGGAATCCAGATTGTCCACTACCAGATCGCCCATTGCCGCTCGCGTCTCCACCGTCGCGCTGCCGATATGAGGCAACAGCACCACGTTGTCCATGGTCAGCAGTTCAGCGGGCACGTTCGGTTCGTTGGCGTAGACATCGAGTCCGGCGCCGGCGATCAGGCCGTGCCGCAGGGCCTGCACGAGGGACGACTCGTTGACGCTCGAGCCGCGTCCGACATTGATGAATATGCCTTCCGGCCCCAGTGCGTCGAGCACTTCGAGATCGACCAGGCCATAAGTTTCCGGGCCGCCAGGCAGCATGTTAAGCAGGATGTCGCAATGTTCCGCGAGTTCCCGCGCGGATTCGAAATATGGAAACGTAACATCGTCCTTGCGCCTGCGATTGTGATAGGCGAACCGCAATCCGAACGGTTCGGCCCGGCGCACGATGGCGCTGCCGATGCGGCCGAGGCCGAGTATGCCGAGCGTACGCCCGGCAAGTCCGGCGCCGAAAGGAAGCGGTCCCTTGAGCCATTCGCCGGCGCGCACGAAGCGGTCGGCATTGACGATGTCGCGGGTGGTCGCAAGGATCAGCGCGATCGCCAGATCGGCCACCGCGTCGTTGAGCACGTCGGGGGTATTCGTGACCGCAATGCCCGCCGCCGCGGTGCGCTCGAAATCGATGCCGTCGACCCCGACCCCGAAACAGGACAGCACGCACAGCGAACCCAGTTCGTAGACGATTTCGTCGCAGACCCAGGAGGCGGTCGCCGCGGCTTCGCAGCTTCCTTCCAGCCGATCGATCAGGTCCCTTTTTTCGGTCTCGGACTGCAGCCACAGGTGATGGGTCTCGTAGCGCGCATCGAGCTTGGCGATAGTGTCGGCGTGGAAGTTGTTGACGATCAGCAGGTTCGGTTTATCGGGCATGAGTCGCTGTCCATTGCCGTGGTGCCGCAAGTATACGTTGCCGCCAGCCGCAGGCAAGACGCCTGCGCGTTTCCTGGCAAAGCGCCGCTATCCGGTTTCCAGCAGATTTGACAGATCGGATTCCCATTGACCCTCGAAAATCAGGTCACAACTGACCGAAACCTCGCCATCAACCACGAGTTCCAACTCGCCGCGGCTTGATACTTCTTCGATTCGGTACGCGTTCGCGCAGGTCTCCATGACCTTATGTTTGTACTTGGTGTCAGGGTTGTCCAGATGGTCGCCCTTGGTTTCCAGAATCATGATCCGTTCGCTTCCACCTTCACCGCCAATGGCAAAGATGAAATCCGGGTAAATCTTGTTTTTGCGCCATCCTTGCAGGGCGTACTGTTGTCGCGCGACATTTCGATGCCACCAGATCAGCGCCTGTTCGCCATCGAGATAGCAGGCTACGTTTCGTTCGTAAGGGTTGAGATCGTCCAGATAAACGGTCTCGAACAGGTTTTGTTGCACAAACTGATTGTCTCCCCGGCGTAGTTCCTGACTGTTGGCGTCTCGTTGAGTAACGATTTCTTCCGGCATTATCCAATTGTGCCTGTCCGTGCGCAGCCGGAATTGAATCAATCCGGCCTCTACTCCGTCCATAAACAGGGATTCCGCCAAACGGTCCCGCTCGCTTCCCAGTTGCGCTCGAAGTTTATCGATTATCAAATGGCCCACCGCGCCGAGCTTCTCTTCGCCAAAGCCGTTCTCGCCCAATTTTGTCAGGACAACCTCGATGATTTCGCGCGCCAGCCAAGGATTGGGAACTATGTCCACGATCGAACGCACCGCGTAGACCGGATCGAAGAGTTTTTCAATCCGCTCCTTGCCCAGATCACGCGTGGCAAGAAAATCCGTGGACCCGGAATCGGCCAAACCCACTTGGACTCGTTGTGTTTCCAATTCTTGCGCAGTGGCGGGTATCCTTTGTGCGATGCCTCCAAGATTTGCTTGGCTCCAATCGATACGGAACAAGATGTCCTCTTCGTAATCAAGCGGACGAATTTCCTCGCCCTTCACCCAATTCACCACCGGCAAGTAGATTTTCAAATCACGGAACGATTCTCTCCGCTTCAAATAACGCGGAGCCCCGCTCCAGCCGCCGCTTTCGCCACTTTCCTGGATGCGGTCCACAAGATCGGACATGCCGTCCTGTTCAAGACCTTTCTTGATGCCTTCCACCACGTCCAGGGTTTTTACGTGAAAACAAAATACGTAGCACTCGTCCAGCGCGGCCACACCGGTCTTTCTCGTATCCGGCTGACGCAGGATTCGCCCGATCAATTGCGTCATGGCGTTGCGGCTGGAGTTTGGGGCGAGCGAGCACAACACATACGCAAAAGGGCAGTCCCAACCTTCCTGAAGCGCCTGCTTGGTGATGATGAACCGTACTTCGTTCTCTGGACTCAATAAATCCTGATTTTCCGGCTCCTTGAGATCGTTCTTTTCCGAAGTCTTGATTGCGATCTGACGCTCGCTCGCGCCCAACGTCAACAGATATTCGCGAGCGTCTTCGGCATGAATGAAACCCATCTCGCGCTGCTCCTTGCCGGTTCGCTCCACTTGAATGAGGCAAATGGGCCGAATGTAGCGGCTGGTTCGCGCACGGAGATTTTCGGCTGCGGTTTGCAGTTCGTTCAGATGCTCCAATCCGGCCCGCAAACAATCGCGCCAATCGTCGTTGCCGCGCACCGTGACATTGATCGGCAATTTGATCATTTCCTCACGGTCCAGATCCGTGCCGCGCACGTCCACCAGCCAATTGCTGTAAACGGGCGGACGGTCTGCCGGAGTTGCGGAAAGCTCGATCACGAAGCACGGATTGAATCCGTACAAGGTATCCCGCGCCAATTGTGAAAATGCCTTGTGCCCCTCATCCATAACCACTATTGGGTTAACGACTCGAAGCGCGTTGCCCAGAGAGTCCTTAACGATGCAGCCGTGCGTTTGCTTTTCGCCATACACGTCGAGATTGGGCACGTGTTCCAGCAAGTCGAGGTGGGCGGCAAAGTCGTCCCCTTCGGGGAAAAATCCGCGGACATTGCCCCGGTCTTTGAATATCTTCAGCGACTCCTTGTTTTCCCGATTCGAGGATTGCAGCATCAGCAGCATTACGCATAGATGGCTTTGCACATCCCGCATGCTCAGGGGAGAGTTCTTTTCGAGAATTTTCACCCGGCCCGCCGCCGCCCGGTCGAGAACCTGTCGGTAAGGGTGTTCCCGGTTACTCAGCGCCTTGCGGGTCTGGGAATAAATGGATTCATTGGGGACGATCCATAACACCAAGCCGTGATTGGCCCGCAGCCACGCGCCCATGACACGGGATATGGAATGCGCCGCCAACAGCGTTTTCCCGCCGCCAGTGGGAATCTTCAAGGTAACTGAGGGCACTGATCGGCCGGCGCCATCGCCGCGTTTGCTGAAGGGGACCTGCTTGCGCGAATCCGGCAATTTGCGCTTTTTCGCCAATTCGTCCCACGCCTGCTCGGTGAAGTCGGGAATCGGAATGTTCAGTTCCGGGTTTTCTCGACTCAGATTCGCCACCTTTTCAGCGTTCTCGCGCGCCCCGACAAGTTCTCCCAGATACGCGTCCAGCGAATCAAGCACGTTCTGCTGAAAGTCCTTCAATTCCATGGTTCAGCCATGCTCATTTCATTTATTCTTTTTCGAGGCGGTAGAGGGCGAAGGGCAAGGGAGCGAATTCCACACCCAACGGGAACAGTGTTTTGTTGGAGACAAAGCGCGACGACGCGAACACCAGATGACGCTTGCCTTTTCGTTTCGCAATCTTTTCGGCGAAATCCAAAGTCAACGCCGATTCACGGGATTTCAGGAATTTCAGGATGGGCCGGTAAATCAGCCACACATGGAAGGCCGCGCTCTCGCCCAGGTAGCAATTCTCTTCCCTGATGTTTTCCTGGGCTAGCGGTTCCCCCGTGGCAGTGTGGAACAACCACGCGCCAATGCTCGCGTAGTCAGGCAGGCTTTCGCCAGTGAGCAATTTGTCCAGATCAAGGGGGTCGCCCAAGGTGTAGTAGGTGAATCCTCCACCGAGCCCTTTGACCTTCTCGCTTATTCTGTTTTCGCCCGTGACGATCAGCTCTCCGTCCTTGATTGTTTTCTTAATGGTTTCGAAGCCGCTTGAATCCAGATTCTCTATCGATTGCACCTGATCCAGAATTTTCCGGTGCGCCCGTTCCCGACTAAAGTTGCTCCAAGTAATTTTTTCCCTGAGGAGTTCTTCTTTCTGGACGCCTTGAAACTCATATCCGTTGATAACCCGGCGAACTCGCTCGGCGGTCAGCGTATCAGCATAATCTTCACATTCCACCAGTATGAAGCGGCGGTTACCGCCGTCTTTGGCATTTTGGGCCAAAACAGCATGTGCGGTGGTTCCCGACCCTGCGAAAGAATCCAATACTATTGCATTTTCTGTTGCCGATAATGTCAAAATTCGTTGTAGCAAACCGACCGACTTGGGGGTCTGAAAAATGTCGTTCTCGTCAGAAAAAATTTGAGAGATAAGTCTTTTTGCCTCTTGCGTGCCTCCAAATACGTCAGTTCTCCATATTGATGTGGCTACTATTCCAGCAGCGACCTCAGTTAAAAAACGCTTACGGCGAGGCATAGCATTTCCATCGCGTCCAAACCAAATTCTATTGTCCTCTTTAAGGCGAAGAAACGACTCCTTTGGTACGCTCCAACTGCGCCCTGCTGCTGGGGTAACTTCTCGCCCGCTAGGCAACTTTATCGGATAGAAGTCATGCCTTCGGTATTCCCTGCGTGTGAGATCACTTGATGTCCACGGCCCCCTAGGATCGTTGTCAGGATTATCGTAGCGATCATCTGATTCAGCGGTTCTTGATAGATGGTTAAATTTTAACTGCTCCCTCACTTTTGCATAACAGACAACATAATTGTGAACAGGAGTAATGAAAGTTTCATCATTATCAGGCGATTTTCTAGTTTGCCAGATCGCGGTAGCTATGAAATTCTCTTCCCCGAAAATCTCGTCCATAACAATTCTGGCCCGATGAATCTCATGATCATCCAAGGTCATCCAAAAGCTACCCTCGTCGGACAGCAACTCGTGCAGTAGCTTCAAGCGCGGATACATCATGCAACACCACTTGTCGTGCCTCAGCATGTCCTCCTTGTTGACCGGGTTGCCGTCTAGCCACTCCCGCAGGATTGGACTGTTGACGTTGTCGTTGTAATTCCAGTTTTCATGGCCAGTGTTATACGGCGGATCTATGAAGATGCAATCCACCTTGCCGGCGTATCGAGGCAGCAACGCCTTCAACGCATGAAGATTGTCGCCGTGAATAATCAGATTCCCGTTAGCCCCGCTCTCGTGCTCCTTGTCCTTCGGGCTCTTCGGCACCGACTTGTCCGGATGCGCCACCAACGGTCGGTGGGGCACCGTCAGATGGTGGTTGAAAACATACTCCTTCCCTTTGAAATGCAGTTCCGGCATTCGGCTCGACCTCGTTTTCGCCGCTCATTCTACCACCAGCTTACCCGTATAACGGGAAATCGTTCATCTACGATGGGCGAGCGCGGAATCCGTGCGTTTCGTGCAGTTTGCGTTCTGCGGATTGTTGCGTACCATGCAACATTGTGGCATCTTGTTCGATGTGGAAATCAAACACAAGGCGTTGCGGCGATTTCATCTTTCAGGCGGACAGGACTGAAGGGGTGTTCCCAACGATCTAGTCGCGAGGCTGGCGCGGATTCTGTCGCGACTGAACGTGGCGGAGAAGCCCGAAGAACTTAACGATCCAGGTTTCCGGCTGCATTTACTGCGCGGAGACTTGGCTGGGTATTGGAGTGTGCGGGCCAGTGGCAATTGGAGCGTTGTTTTTCGGTTCCGCGATGGTGAATCCGTGGACGTAGACCTGATCGACTACCAATAGGAGACCCGAACATGAGCGAAATTCAATATCCCGCGCACCCTGGCGAGTGTCTACGCGACTCTGTGGTGGCCAGCGGATTGACGCGGAACGAGATCGCGGCGAAGCTGAACATGGACCGAAGCAGCCTGCACAGGCTGCTGAACGGGCGCGCCTCGATAACGCCCAGAAGCGCATTGGCGCTTGAGGCGATAGGCTGGAGCACGGCGGAGCACTGGATGCGTCTGCAAGTCGCTTTCGACCTCGCTCGCGCCCGAAGCGCCGCAGCATGAAAAGTAAACCAAGCCGTATCCAATTTGAGTAGAAGGCTGCTACGCGTATCGCCCAATGGATCCGAGCCTGAGATAAAGGCGTTGGTCAGTGATTTGATCAGCAACTCGGGCAGTTAGAATTTTACGGACAAGAACTAGAGAGGGGCGGGTGATCGATGCAAGAAACAAGAACCGCCGAAATTTGTTGATTCGAAGGGGGAACACTTAATGTCGGAAAAAGTAGAAAAGCATGAGGTGTTTTTACAGCCTTTTCTTTTGTTCAGGAATGATGTGGAAAGTATATGGGATTATTTCTCAAATATTGATGGATTAGAAGTACTAAAGATATGGGTAGAATGCGCAGATGATGTTTCAATACGGTTCGATTCAAAAGAGGAACTTTTGGACTACAGGAATGAATTTGAGAAAAGAATTTTGAATTTGAGGTTCGTGCTAATTCTGAGAGAGCAGTCGCTAGAACATTGCAGTCTTTGCCTATGCGAAGATTCTTCTCGGGATGCGCCTCTTAATAATGTTAGATTGCATATCGCCGGAGACGACGAAGAACGTGTAAGATCTGTCTCCCATACGTTGAAGGATATTATTGTAAGTTCGCAACCTTGGTACCATAGATTTAGAAAATTGGAACTTCTGGTGCGAATCCTTGTAGCGTTTACTGGATTTGTTGCTCTGAGGTCTATCAATTTCCAGGTTTACGTGACCGTATCCCCGTAATTAGAACCGGGCGTGATGTGGGATTTCCCTGTATGTTTGACAGGAGGAGATCCCGACATGAAGAGGAAACGGTATACGGAGGAGCAGATCATATCGATCCTGAAGG
>CAZUSL010000156.1:0-5981 GCA_964622925.1 uncultured Pseudohongiella sp.
TGACTTCGCTGGCGCTGTTCGCGGCTTTCATTACCGCGGCGGAGAATCTGCAAGGCGAACCGATCATGGTGAGTCTGCTCGACCCGCTCGTGTATACGACGGTGTTCATCGGCGCGGTGCTGCCGTTCCTGTTTACCGCCATGACGATGAAATCCGTCGGCAGCGCGGCCTTCGACATGATTGCCGAGGTGCGCCGGCAGTTTCAGACGATTCCGGGCATCATGGAAGGCACCGGCGAGCCCGACTACGCCGAGTGCGTGGCGATCTCCACCAGGGCTGCGCTGCGGGAGATGATCGCGCCCGGCATCCTGATCATGGGCACTCCGCTGGTCGCCGGATTCCTGTTCGGCGTTGAAGCCGTGGCCGGCATCCTGGCGGGTTCGCTGGTGGCTGGCGGCGTACTCGCGATCGCTTCGTCCAATAGCGGCGGCGCCTGGGACAACGCCAAGAAATATATCGAAGCGGGCAACCTGGGCGGCAAGGGTTCCGAACAGCACAAGGCCTCGGTGGTGGGCGACACCGTCGGCGATCCGCTGAAGGACACCTCCGGCCCGTCGCTGAACATCCTGATCAAGCTGTCGGCGATTCTCAGTCTGGTGTTTGCGCCCTTCTTCGTAAACTTCGGCGGTATCCTGCTGTAATCGCTTCGACTTTACCGTTCGGACAGGGACTCGAAGTGGTATAGCACCCATTCGCGGATCACGGAACTCGCCCCGGTGGCGGCTTCCGTGATCCGGGTCTCCACCGTTTGCACGCATTGATAGATGCGGAAGGATTCGGTGTTCTCGATGATGAGATTGCGTACCGACGGATTCAGGGTGTAATTGGAAATCTCAACCAGCCGCCAGTCGCCGGCCAGCGTTTCGCCGATGCACTCTCCCTGGCCGAGCAGGTCCACATATTCCATTTCCAGTTCGGCATAGCCCCCCGCCGGCACATCGAGTTGCAGCGACAATTCGAGCGAGCCGCCAGGCCCAGGCGTTTCGATATCGACAAAATCGATGGATTCGATGCGAACCGCAGTATCGAGCGGATTGAAGGCCACGACGCGCAGCAGATCCCGGGTATTCTCCTGCCAACTCGCCGAGTAGAACGCGAATTTGACCGCTCCCTCTCCTGACTCTCCGGCAATCCCCGGCAAAGGCGTCACCACAGCCGCCGCGGCAACCACTCCCATTCCCACAAGTTCACGAATAAGCATGACTCCGATTTTATCGGTGGATCAGTCGGGCTTCCATTGTCGCCTGGCCCCTTCGAATTTTGAATTTGGTCGGGGATGCAACATAATCGGCGACAGTTGCGCAGCCGGAAGCGGATTCCTTGAGTGATCTAAACAAGATCGGACACATATTGTGCGTCGCTTCCGGCAAGGGCGGAGTCGGCAAATCGACCACCGCCGTCAATCTCGCATTGGCCCTCGCCCGCAACGCCAGGGTCGGCGTGCTTGACGCGGACATCTACGGGCCGAGCATCCCCACCTTGCTCGGCGTGCCAGCCGGCACGCGCCCCGAGGTGCGCGGCGGCAAGACCATGGTTCCCATCCGGGCGCACGGCTTGCTATGCAATTCCATGGGCTTCCTGGTCGACCAGAGCACGGCAATGGTCTGGCGCGCGCCCATGATCATTTCCGCATTCAACCAGATTCTCAAGGACACGGCCTGGTCCGATCTCGACTATCTGATCGTCGATCTGCCCCCCGGCACCGGCGATATCCAGTTGAGCCTGTCCCAGGCGGTTCGCGTCAGCGGCGCGGTCATCGTTACCACGCCCCAGGATTTGGCTCTGCTCGACGCCCGCAGGGGCATCGAAATGTTCCGCAAGGTGTCCGTGCCCGTGCTTGGCGTAGTGGAAAACATGAGCGTGCATATCTGCAGCAAGTGTGGACACGAAGAGGCCATTTTCGGTACGGGCGGCGGCGACAGGCTGGCGAAGGACTTCGAAGTCGCGGTGCTGGCGCGTCCGGCGCTCGATCCGGCCATACGCGAGGCCAGCGATCTCGGAGAACCGCTGCTCGTGAAGCAGCCCGGCCATCCGGCGAACGCGGCCTGGCTGGAACTCGCGAGGGGAGTGGCCGAGCGCTGCGCCGGCGCGACGGCGCAAAGCGCGCCGAAGATCACCATAACGGACGACTAGCGGCGATATGCAACCAAGACAATCAGACTGGGAGTGAAACAGTGGATCGGGTCAACGAATTTCTAATCTTCATCGACGGTTATCTCGGCAGCGCGTTCTGGTTCCCGACGCTGCTGTTGTCCACGGGCATCTTCTTTACCTTGTATCTGAAATTTCCCCAGATCCGGTATTTTCGCCATGCCATCGCCGTAACCCAGGGCAAGTTCGACAAGGAAGGCGCCCGCGGCGAGACCAGCCACTTCCAGGCGCTCGCCACGGCGCTGTCGGGCACAGTGGGCACGGGCAACATCGGCGGTGTGGCGCTGGCGCTGCATCTTGGCGGCCCGGCGGCGCTGTTCTGGATGTGGATGACCGCGTTTTTCGGCATGACGAGCAAATTTGTCGAGGTTACGCTTTCCCACAAGTACCGCAGCGTTACCGCCGACGGCACCGTCGCGGGCGGGCCGATGTATTACATGGAGAAAGGCCTGAAGCTGAAATGGCTGGCGGTGCTCTTCGCCATCGCCACCGTGCTGAGTTCATTCGGCACCGGCAATCTGCCGCAGATCAACAATATCGCCGCCGGTCTCGAAAGTACTTTCAATATCGATCCGCTGATCACCGCGATTTTCATGTCGGTGCTGCTGGCGCTGGTGATCATCGGCGGCATCACGCGCATCGCCAAATTCGCCGCCGCCGTCGTGCCCTCGATGGCGCTGCTGTATTTGATCGGCGCGCTCGCCGTCATCATTCCCCACGCCGGCAACATATTGCCTTCCTTCGCGGCGATCTTCTCAGACGCCTTCACCGGCTCAGCCGCGACCGGCGGTTTTCTCGGCGCCACTTTCGCCTACGCCTTCAGTCGCGGCGTAAACCGCGGACTGTATTCGAACGAAGCGGGGCAGGGCAGCGCGCCCATCGCCCACGCCTCGGCGCGCACCGAAGAATCCGCCGACGAAGGCATGGTGTCGATTCTGGAACCGTTCATCGACACGATCGTCATTTGCACAATAACCGGCCTGGTGATTCTCAGTTCGGGAGTCTGGGCGGAAAAACTCGAAAACGAATTCCAGCGCGCCGACCTGAGCTTTGTCAGTGGCGTATACGTAGAGGGGAACGAAACACATCAGCGCGAAATCTTCGCGTATCTGAACAACGGCGATTCATCGGTGGCGAGTTTCAGCGGCAGTTTGCAAGTCATCGACGGCCGACTGCAGAACGATGCCGACCTTACCGTGATCAATTCCCGCTCCTTCGCCGAGAACGTGCTGTTCAGCCGGGACGGCGAACCGATCACCGGGGAACTCGCGGTGAGCGACGGCAGGCTCGACGATCTCTCGGTCGTCGTCAGCGGCGAGTCGCTCGTGCATTCGGTGCCGTTGACGACCGAGGCCTTCACGCGCGGGCTGTTCGGCGATTACGGCCAATACATCGTCTCTATCGGCCTGATGCTGTTCGCCTTCTCGACGGCCATCGCCTGGTCCTACTACGGGGACCGGGCGATGACCTATCTGCTGGGGCCGAAATCGGTCATGCCGTATCGAGTCGTCTATGTTTGCGGATTCTTTTACGCGGCGCTGGCAGATACCACGATCATCTGGAACGTTTCGCTGATCACCATCGTGCTGATGACGGCGCCGAACCTGATCGGCATATTGCTCATGCGCAAGGAAATGAAGAGTACGGTGACGGAATACTGGGAGAAAACCGACCACGGCCGGCATAAAGCCTGAGTTCAGGACTTAATCGACTTCCGGCCGGCGGATGTCGGCGACCAGGGCCTGAACTTCGGCCGGGGGTTCGGGCGTGAAACGACAGACGGTCCAGGCGACCAGCAGGTTGAGCAGCGCTCCCAGACTGCCGATGCCTTCCGGAGAAATGCCGAACAGCCAGTTGTCGGCGTTGTCGACCGCCGGATTGATGAAGCGGAAATAGATGATATAGAGCGCGGTGAAGCTGAAACCGGCAATCATGCCGGAGACCGCGCCATGGCGATTCATGCGGCGCTGGAAGATTCCCATCACTATGGCCGGGAAGAACGAGGCGGCCGCGAGTCCGAAGGCGAAGGCCACGACCTGGGCCACATAGGCCGGCGGATTGATGCCGAAATAGCCGGCCACGAGCACCGCCATGAAGATCGACATGCGCGCGAAAAGCAATTCTTCCTTTTCGGTTATCTCGGGCATGTAGGCGCGTTTGAGCAAGTCGTGCGACACCGCCGAGGAAATCACCAGCAGCAATCCCGCCGCGGTCGACAGCGCCGCGGCCAGGCCGCCGGCGGCGACAAGCGCCACGACCCAATTGGGCAGTTCGGCAATCTCCGGATTCGCCAGCACCATGATGTCGCGGTTGACGTCGAGTTCATTGGTCGCAGCGTCGCCGGTGTATTGAATCAGTCCATCGGCGTTGCGGTCCTCGAAAGTGATCAGCCCGGTCGCTTCCCACTTGTTGAACCACTCCGGCATGGCGCTGTATTCGACGTTGTCCACGGTATTGATCAGGTTGGTGCGGGCGAAGGCGGCAACGGCGGGCGCGGTCGTATAGAGAATGGCGATGAAGATCAGCGCGTAGCCGGCCGATTTGCGTGCGTCGCGTACGTGCGGCACGGTGAAAAAGCGGATGATTACGTGCGGCAGGCCGGCGGTTCCGATCATCAGCGCGGCGGTGATGAAGAACACGTCCTGGGTGCTGCGCTGGCCTTCGGTATAGGTCGGAAAACCGAGTTGCTCGCTGAGACCGTCGAGCCGGTCGAGCAGGTAGCCGCCGCCGAAGGCTTCGGTGAGTTGCGAGCCGAAACCGATCTGCGGAATCGCCTGGCCGGTCATCAGGATCGAAATGAAGATCGCCGGCACCATGAAGGCGAAGATCAGCACGCAATATTGTGCGACCTGGGTATAGGTGATGCCTTTCATGCCGCCGAGCACGGCATAGAAAAAGACGATGGCCATGCCGATCATCACGCCGTAGACGATATCGACTTCGAGAAAGCGGGAAAAAACGATGCCGGCGCCTTGCATCTGCCCGCAGACGTAGACGAAGGAAATGACGATCGCGCAGAACACCGCGGTAAGGCGCGCGGTCTGGGAATAGTACCGGTCGCCGATGAAATCCGGGACGGTGTACTTGCCGAACTTGCGCAGGTAAGGCGCCAGCAGCAGCGCCAGCAGCACGTAGCCGCCGGTCCAGCCCATCAGGTAGAAGGCGCCGTCCCTGCCGAGAAAGGAAATCAACCCCGCCATCGAAATGAACGAGGCCGCCGACATCCAGTCGGCGGCGGTGGCCATGCCGTTGGCAATGGGCGGCACGTGCTTGCCCGCGACATAGAAATCCTGAGTCGAACGCACCCGCGACCAGATGGCGATGCCGATGTAGAGCCCGAATGTCAGGACAACGAAGAAAAAGGTCCAGAATTGTACGCTCATTGCGTGGAGTCTTCCCTGTCCGACCCTGAGCGCCGATAGCGCTCATCGAGTTTGTCCATGCGGTTGATGTAGACGAAGATGAGGACGATGAAGACGAAAATCGAACCTTGCTGGGCCATCCAGAAGCCGAACTTGAAGCCGCCCATGCGGATGTTGTCGAGCACGTCGACGAGCAGGATGCCGGCGCCGAAGGAAACGATGAACCAGACCGAGAGCAGACTCAGCACCAGCCGGATGTTGGCCTTCCAATAGGCGTCGTCGTTCCTTCCCGGCATGTCGTCCCCGATCGCTTTCGTCCGGAATTCGCAAGTGGCTGCGATGGTAGTACACATCCCCGGTCGAGTAAAACCTGTATCCCGAATCGGGAATCAATTCCATATTTCGATTCAAAATCGGGAACTAACTCCCGAAATGGCTGTTAGCCCAAAGCAGTAATGTCCCCTTTGC
>CAZUSL010000157.1:0-4532 GCA_964622925.1 uncultured Pseudohongiella sp.
GATTCATCGAAACGGTCTCCGCCAATACGGATCGAGTCACGGTAGACAACGCCGTTCAGTGAGATAATAGCAATCTCTGTGGTGCCACCTCCAATGTCGACCACCATACAACCGGTCGCCTCTTCCACCTGCAGGCCGGCACCAATCGCCGCGGCCATGGGCTCTTCGATCAATTGCACTTTCCGCGCGCCGGCGCTGAGTACGGACTCGCGAATCGCGCGCCGCTCGACCTGGGTGGCCTTGCAAGGCACGCAAACCAGCACCCTGGGACTCGGCGGAAAGAAGAAATTCTCATGCACCTTGTTGATGAAATATTGCAGCATCTTCTCGGTGACCTGAAAATCCGCGATTACGCCGTCTTTCAGCGGCCGGATCGCCACGATGTTTCCAGGCGTGCGGCCCAGCATGTTCTTCGCTTCCTTGCCGACCGCGGTTACCGATTTCTGACCGCCCTGATCGCGAATCGCCACCACGGAAGGTTCATCGAGAACGATTCCCCTGTCGCGGGCGTAAACAAGCGTGTTGGCGGTGCCCAGATCGATTGCCAGGTCGTTTGAAAAGAGGCCCCTGATTCTTTTGAACATTTCCTTTTTTCCAGTTCGGGTCGGGCGAATTTGCGGGCTGCGCCCGATCCTGTCACGGTGACAAATCGCGCTGATTATGAAGCTTTTTGCGCAAAGCTTCCAATGCGCGTTGCGGATTCGTCCGGGCCAGCTACGAAGATACCGCAATTCCAGTATAATCGCGGCTTTCTTCTCCCGCCGAATGCTCACTCGCTGATTGTGGAAAAGTCCGAAATCGACAATGTCGCCACGCTCGCGCGGCTGCGCGTCAGCCCTGCCGAGGCGGATGAGGTCACCGCCCGCATCGGCGAGATCCTGGCCATGATCGACCAGATGCAGGCGGTGGACACGACCGGCGTCGAGCCGCTCGCGCATCCGCTCGACGCCGTGCAGCGCCTGCGCGCCGACGAAGTTACCGAAACCGACCGCAGGGACGAACTGCTGGCCCTGGCGCCGTCGAACCGGAACGGGCTGTTTGTGGTCCCCAAAGTGATCGAATAACGTAGCGGGAATCCGATGCTGAACCTGACCGTTACCGAACTTTCGGCCGAACTCGCGCGCGGCGCGATTTCAAGCGTCGAGTTGACGCGCGCCTGCCTGGACCGGATCAACCGGTTGAATCCGGCACTCAACGCGTTCATTACGATCCGCGAAGAGTCCGCGCTGGCGCAGGCGGCAGCGGCCGACCGGGCCCGCGCGGAAGGCGACAAGCGGCCGCTGCTCGGCATTCCCCTCGCCCACAAGGACATCTTCTGCACAAGAGACACCCATACGACATGCGGCTCGCGGATCCTGCAAGACTTCCAACCGCCCTATGACGCCACCGTGGTGGAGAAGCTGCGGCAGGCCGGGACTGTCATGCTCGGCAAGACCAACATGGACGAGTTCGCCATGGGTTCGTCCAATGAAACGAGTTACTTCGGCGCCGTCGGCAACCCATATGATCAGGGCAGGGTTCCCGGCGGCTCCTCGGGCGGTTCGGCGGCTGCGGTGGCAGCGGGGCTTTGCCCCATGGCCACGGGCACCGATACCGGCGGCTCGATTCGCCAGCCGGCTTCGTTCTGCGGCATTACGGGATTCAAGCCCAGTTACGGAAGGGTGTCCCGCTGGGGCATGATCGCTTTCGCTTCCAGTCTCGATCAGGCCGGAACCCTGACCCGATCCGCGGCTGACGCGGCCTTGATGATGCAGGCGATGGCCGGACTCGACCCGCGCGATTCCACGAGCGTCGACCGGCCGGTGGAAGACTACGCCGGCGAACTCGGCAGACCGGTGAAAGGTTTGCGGGTGGGCGTCCCGCGGCCGCATTTCGCGGCAGGCCTCAATCCGGCAGTCGAACGGGGTATCCGCGCGGCGCTGGCGGAACTCGAACAGGCGGGCGCGAGCCTGATCGATATCGACCTGCCCAACAACCATCTTTCGGTGCCGGCCTACTACGTGGTCGCGTCGGCGGAGGCCTCGGCCAACCTGTCGCGCTACGACGGCGTACGTTACGGCTATCGCTGCGAGAATCCGGCCGACCTCGAGGACCTTTATACGCGCACGCGCAGCGAAGGTTTCGGCGACGAAGTCAAACGGCGCATCCTGGTCGGCACCTATGCGCTGTCCGCCGGCTATTACGACGCCTATTACCGCAAGGCCCAGCGCGTCCGGCGGCTGATCCGGCAGGATTTCATCGACGCTTTCGAACAGGTAGACGTGATCGCCGGACCCACGTCGCCCCATGTGGCTTTCCCCCATGGCGCCAAGGCCGATCCAGTGGAAATGTATCTTGAGGATATATTCACTATCGCCGTCAACCTTGCCGGCCTGCCCGGCATCTCGGTTCCCGCGGGTTTTGAAAACGGCCTGCCCTTCGGCTTGCAGATCGTCGGACCGGACTTCGGCGAGGCGCGCGTCCTGAACGTGGCCCACCAGTTCCAGCAGTTGACCGACTGGCACGGACGGCTGCCCGAAACCGCCGCCCAGGCAGGGACGGGAGAGAACTGAGATGGAATGGGAAGCGGTCATCGGACTTGAAGTCCATGTGCAATTGTCGACCCGGTCCAAACTGTTTTCGGGAACCTCGACGGCTTTCGGCGCGGAGCCCAATACCCAGGCGAACATCTACGACCTGGCCATGCCGGGCACATTGCCGGTATTGAACGGCGAGGCCTTGCGCATGGCGGTTCGGTTCGGCCTCGCCATCGATGCCGAAATCGGCAGGCATTCGATTTTCGACCGCAAGAACTATTTCTATCCCGATCTGCCGAAAGGCTATCAGACGAGCCAACTCGACTATCCCATCGTCGGCCGCGGTTCGATCGTCATCAGCCTCGAAGACGGAACCGAGAAGCGTATCGGCGTCACCCGGGCGCATATGGAAGAGGACGCCGGCAAGTCGCTGCACGAGGAATTCGCCGACGCGAGCGGTATCGACCTGAATCGCGCCGGAACGCCGCTGCTCGAAATCGTATCGGACCCGGATCTGCGCAGCGCGAAAGAAGCGGTCGCCTATCTGAAGAAGTTGCATTCCATCGTGCGCTATCTCGATATCTCCGACGGCGAAATGTCCCAGGGTTCGATGCGTTGCGACGCCAATGTTTCGATTCGGCGCCCGGGCGCGGAACTCGGCACCCGCACCGAGATCAAGAACGTCAATTCCTTCCGCTTCGTGGAGAAGGCGATCAATTTCGAAATTCGCCGCCAGCAGGATGTACTCGAAGACGGCGGCAGTATCGCGCAGGAAACCCGGCTGTACGATTCGGTTCTCGACGAGACCCGGCCCATGCGCGGCAAGGAAGTCGCCAACGACTATCGCTACTTCCCCGAGCCGGACTTGCTGCCTGTCGAGATCGGCGAGGACTTGATCGAGCGGATCCGTTCGGAACTGCCGGAATTGCCCGATGCCCGCAAGCGGCGATTCGCGGCCGAATACGATTTGTCGGCTTACGATGCCGGTGTACTCACCGCGAGCCGGGAGATGGCCGATTATTTCGAGCAGGTGGCGCAAGGCTGCGGCGACGCCAAGTTGGCCGCAAACTGGGTTTCCGTGGAATTGCAGGCGCTGCTGAACCGGGAGAATCGCGACATCGCCTACTCGCCGATAAGCGCCGGCAGCCTGGCCGATTTGATCCTGCGGATCAGGGACAAGACGATTTCCGGCAAGATCGCGAAAACCGTGTTCGAACAACTTGTGGCAGGTTCCGGGGACGTGGACGAGATCATCGAGCGGCAAGGCCTGCGCCAGGTCACTGACGAGGGCGAAATCGAAATGCTCGTCGACCGGGTGATCGCCGAAAACGCGGCGCAGGCGCAGCAATTTCGCGACGGCAAACAGCAAGTGCTGGGCTACCTAGTCGGACAGGCGATGAAGCTCTCTCGCGGCAAGGCCAACCCGGCCCAGGTCAACGAGTTGCTGCGCGACAAATTGCAGTCATAGCTCTTGAGCCGGCGGAGTCGATCTTGAAAGAAGGCAAGAAGCGCGGCGCGGAACGCACCCAGATCGCCACTCGCAACGAGGAGTGGTCCGACGAGCGCCTGAAAGGCTATCTCGAATTGCTGCCGCCGGCCGGCATGCCGCGCGATTACGCGATCCTGCTAAAGGCCTACCGTGGCATGACGGCGGAACTGTTCGCGCGCTTCATTCCCTTCTTCATCGAAGCCGGCAACGACATAAACGCCAAACTCAGCGACGGCAGCACCTTCCTCGACCACGTCTCCGAACATCGCAAATCAACCGAATACGCCGCCGTCCTCAAACGCGCCGGCGCCAAAACCGGAACAACTGACTCGATGTAAGTCGCCTATTCGATGATTTTGGAGACCACGCCGGCGCCTACCGTGCGACCGCCTTCCCGAATCGCAAAACGCAATCCCTCGTCCATCGCAATCGGCGCAATCAACTCCACGTTCATCTTCACGTTGTCACCCGGCATCACCATCTCCACATCGCCCGGCAACTCCACGTTCCCCGTCACGTCCGTCGTC
>CAZUSL010000158.1:0-6595 GCA_964622925.1 uncultured Pseudohongiella sp.
GCATCAGGGCGCAAATCAACAACTTGCGCGTCAAATCAGTCATTGATGACGATGACATAATTGTCCCAGAGCCGGTCGACTTCGATTTGCAGCAGCCTGTCTTCCTCGGTGACGATCCAGTCGAGCCGCACCCGTTCGAGGATTTCCTCGAAATCGGCAAGTTCCGCTTCCGCGCGCTCGCTCACCCGCAGCCAATGCTGGCCGCGATTGCTGACGTATGGCCCGACCCATTCGCCGATTTGAGCCGCGAATACCTGTTCCGAGAATTCATCGCTGAATATGTTCGAAAGATCGAGACGATTCACTCGCGGAAGAGGCGAGTCCGTGCCGGGCTCGAGCGCCAGTATTTCTTCCGGTTCGCCGCCGGCGGCAAGCACGGCCAGGGCTTCCGCGGCCGGATCGTCCCGGGTGTCGAACACGAGTTCGACGACGTCGACGGTTTCCAGGGAGGTGTAACGATCTCGATTGGCCTCGTAGTAAGCGCGCAATTCGGCTTCGTCCGGCTGGATTACGTCGCCGGAGAGCACGTGGCGCATTTTCTGCGCGAGCATGTCGTGGATGCGCGCGTCATTGTCGAGTTCGAGCCTGACCGCCTCACGCACCAGGATCTGTTCCTCGATGTAAAGCGCGGTGATCTGATCCCGTTCCTCTTCGGTCAATTCCCTGCCGGTCGACAGTTCCTGCATGAAAATGCGGGCGTCGATATCCTGCTGCCTGACTTCGAGCAATTCGCCGCCGCCGAGGCTGGAGACGCCGTATACGCCGAACAGCAAGGCGGCCAGCACGATGAAATGCGTCATCGGCTCATGCAGCAGCTTTTTCAAGGTCGATGGATCAGGGTTGTTTTCCGTCATGAAACCGGCCGCGGGTTTTTCCGTCAGGCAGAGTTTCTATATAGTGAGAGCCCGATGCAAGTGCAGAATGACGGCAGGGAACAGAAATGGAACGGCTGACCGACGAATTCATGGCCTCTTGCCCGCGCGACGGCGGTCTGATCCTGCGCGGGCACAGCATGACCCGGATCGAGACCTTTGTCGACGCGGCCTTCGCGTTCACCCTGACCCTTCTGGTCATCAGCATCGACGAGATACCGCGCAGTCCGGTGCAGCTCGTGGAAACCGCCAGGGACATTCCGGCCTTCCTGCTCAGCGCCCTGCTTATGGGTCAGTTGTGGTTGGTGCATGTCGGCTGGAGTCGCATATTCGGGCTCAATGACCGTATAACCGTGGTGCTCAGCCTCGCTATCGTTATGCTGGTGCTGATATTCGTATATCCGCTGAAGCTGATGTTGCAGTCCGGCATTTTCTATTTCTCAGAAGGACTGATCGGGGCGGACATCTTTGTCGATGACGGGGAATGGACCGAAACAGACGTATCCAACATGTTCGTCTTCATGGCTGCCGGTGTCCTGAGCCTGGCGCTGATCATAATCGCGCTCTATCTCAACGGTCTCAGGTTTCGCGAGCGACTGCGCCTGAATGCATATGAAGTGTTTGTGAGCTGGAAACGGATAACGTCGGCGGGGGTGGTAGGCGTCACCGCGATAGTCTGCGGCTTAACAGCTAACCTGGCTCTCCCTGAGGTGTTGCCCTGGGCGGGATTGGGTTATCTGAGCCTGTTCGTCACCATGCCGCTCGCTTCCCGGATTTTCCGGCACTTCTATTTGCCGCCGGTTCAAGACTCGTAAAGCAAGCCGACTCGCATGACCGGAACTTCGCTAGCGCAACAGCCAGGCGACGAAACGCTCGTTCATGTCGTCGGCGTTGTCGCTCCACCAGGCCCAGTCGTTGCGTAAGGCGCGGGTTGTGTTTTCCGGCGTGTTGGGCATGTAGGGCCGCATCTCCACGCCGGTTTCCAGATGCGTCGAAATCAATGGCGCCGCCGACCGGCGCGTCGGACTGTAGGCGATGTATCGTCCCAGGCCGGCGAGTGATTCCGGCCGCGAGGAGAACGCGATGAAGAGTTGCGCCGCCTCGAATCTTTCTGTGCCGGCAACGATCGCGAATTGTCCCGAATCGAGCACCTGCCCGTCCCAGACCACGACGAAAGGCTGATTCTCCAGCACTTGCGCGTTGAATATCCGGCCATTGTAGGCGGTGGTCATGACGACTTCGCCATCGGCGAGCAATTGCGGCGGCTGGGCGCCCACCTGCCACCAGATCACTTCGTCCTTGATGGTGTCGAGTTTGTCGA
Organism: uncultured Pseudohongiella sp.; assembly: GCA_964622925.1. Lineage (GTDB taxonomy): Bacteria > Pseudomonadota > Gammaproteobacteria > Pseudomonadales > Pseudohongiellaceae > UBA9145. Next base: position 2,194 of record CAZUSL010000158.1, read on the forward strand.
AAGCGCGGTCCACGCCTTCCTCCGTATCGAGCACGGCGTAAACGTCCGCGGCGGGCACCCCATCCGCCATGAGCGCGAATTCGAGATTCGCCAGCGGCGCCCGGCGCATGCCGCGGCGGCCGGGGAAATTCTCCAGGTCGAAGAAGTCGGCGATGGTTTCGGGTTTCCGCTCGCCCACGGTCTCGTTGTTATATGCGAAGACGGTGGAATAGAAAATCGTGCCCATACCGCACTCACCGAGGGTGTCAGGGAAAAAGTCTTCTTCGGCGCCGCCGCCGGGCGCGGCGGCCAGAATCGAGAGGTCGAGAAGTTCGAACAGTCCTTCTTCGCAGCCGCGAACGCCATCGAACAATTCCAGATCGACAACGTCCCAGAAGACCGAACCGGTTTCGACCTGGGCGCGAATCTGCGCCAGGCCGCCGTTGTAGTCTTCCAAGCGGACTTCGATGCCGGTTTCCGCTTCGAAGGGTTTGATGATTGCCTCTTCCAGGGCTCTGGCGAAGGCGCCGCCCCAGGACACGACCGTAAGCTCCTGCGCGGCCAGTCCGGGCGCGGCCAGACAGGACCCCAGCAGCGCCAGACCGTGGAAAAAGCGGCTGAAATGAGGATGCGATGGCAATTCAATGCCCTCCCTGGTGTTTTCGTTGCGGTGCGAGACGCGCGGCGACTCGCGATTATACATATCAGCCACGTGGGACGTGTACACGCAAATCGCTCGTCTGTATAATGCTCGCTTTGCAGGTGTAGCCATCTCATGTTGCGTATTGTTGAAGAAGCCCTGACATTCGACGACGTTCTCCTCCTGCCTGCCCACTCGACCGTACTGCCCGCGAAAGTCGACCTCGACACACGGCTGACCCGCGCGATTCCGCTCAATATTCCGCTGATTTCCGCCGCCATGGACACGGTCACGGAGTCGAGGCTGGCCATCGCCATGGCCCAGGAAGGCGGACTAGGCGTCATCCACAAGAACATGAGCATCGAGCGCCAGGCCCGCGAAGTGCGGCTGGTGAAGAAATTCGAAAGCGGGGTGGTGCGGGACCCCATCACCATCCCTGTCGATGCCGCCGTGCGCGATCTCGTGGAACTCATGCGCGAGCACGATATCTCCGGCATGCCGGTAGTCGACGGCGCCGGCCTCGTGGGTATCGTCACCAGCCGGGACGTGCGCTTCGAGACGAATATGGACGCCAGGGTCGAAAACATCATGACGCCCCGGGAGAAACTGGTCACCGTGGGCGAGGATTACGATCTTGAGGAAGTCAAGGCGCTGCTGCACAGGCATCGTATCGAGAAGGTGCTCGTGGTCAACGGCGGATTTGAACTTCGTGGCCTGATCACCTTGAAGGACATACGCAAATCCGAGGATTTCCCCAATGCCTGCAAGGACGAACTCGGCAGGCTGCGGGCCGCCGCCGCGGTCGGCGTCGGCGGTGAAAACAACGAGCGCGTGCAGGCGATCGTCGAGGCCGGCGTCGACGTGATCGTCGTCGATACCGCTCATGGACATTCCCAGGGCGTGCTCAACCAGGTCAGGGAGATCAAGAAGCGCTATCCCGAAATTTCGGTGGTCGGCGGCAATATCGCCACCGCCGACGCCGCCCGCGACCTCGTCAAGGCAGGCGCGGACGCGGTCAAGGTCGGCATCGGCCCCGGTTCGATCTGTACGACGCGCATCGTCACCGGCGTCGGCGTGCCGCAGATCACGGCGGTGGCGAACGTGGTCGGCGCGCTGAAGGACACCGATATCTGCGTGATTTCCGACGGCGGCATCCGCTACTCGGGCGACATTGCCAAGGTGCTTGCCGCCGGCGCCCACGTGGTCATGGTCGGCTCGCTGCTGGCGGGCTCGGAAGAAGCGCCGGGCGAGGTCGAACTCTTCCAGGGCAGGAGCTACAAGACCTATCGGGGCATGGGCTCGCTGGGCGCGATGTCCTCGTCGCAGGGCTCCAGCGACCGCTATTTCCAGGATCTGGAAGCAGGCGCCGAAAAACTGGTGCCTGAGGGCATCGAAGGCCGGGTGCCATACAAGGGATCGATGTCGGCCATCGTGCACCAGTTGATGGGTGGACTGCGGTCGAGCATGGGCTATACCGGTTGCGAGACCATCGAGCAGTTGCGCACCGCAACCCGCTTCGTCAAGATCACCGCTTCGGGCATTTCCGAATCCCACGTGCACGATGTCAGCATCACCAAGGAAGCTCCCAATTACCAGGTCTACTAGTTCCCCGGGCGCCGCGGCGCCGGCCGATATCCATGCGCAGAAAATCCTGGTGCTGGACTTCGGCTCCCAGTACACCCAGTTGATCGCGCGCCGGGTGCGCGAAGCCGGCGTGTATTGCGAGATTCACGACTACGACATCGCCGAAGCCGACGCGAGGGCCTTGAATCCGCAGGGAGTCATTTTCTCCGGCGGCCCCGAATCCGCCGGGGCCGCGGCCGCGCCGAGTCCGCCGGACTACCTGTATGAACTCGGCGTACCGATTCTCGGCATCTGCTATGGCCTGCAGATCATGGCCGAGCATTTCGGCGGCAAGGTCGAGGCCTCGGACAAGTCGGAATTCGGTTTCGCCCGGGTCGCCGTCGAAACTCCCTGCCGCCTGCTGCGAGGCATCGAGGACCGTATCGAGGGCAGCGGCAAGGCCCAACTCGACGTGTGGATGAGTCATGGCGACAAGGTCACCGTGGCGCCGCCGGGATTCGCCGTGGCGGCCGCGACGGACAGCGCTCCGATCGCGGCCATGGCCGACGACGAACGCGGCCTGTACGGCCTTCAATTCCACCCCGAGGTCACCCATACCGCCCAGGGTCAGCGCATCATGGAGCGTTTCGTCCATGAAATCTGCGGCTGCGGATCGCTATGGACGCCGGCCAACATCATTGAAGACGCGATCGCCACGGTCAGGGAGAAAGTCGGCGCGAGCCAGGTCTTGCTCGGGCTTTCGGGCGGAGTCGATTCGTCGGTCGTGGCGGCCCTGCTGCATCGGGCCATCGGCGATCAACTCCAGTGCGTGTTCGTCGATAACGGTCTGCTGCGGCTGCATGAAGGCGACCAGGTCATAGCTACCTTCGCCGCCAACATGGGAATCCGGGTGCTCCGCGCCAATGCAGAAAAACTCTTCCTCGATCGTCTGCGGGGTGTGGCGGAGCCCGAGGCCAAGCGCCGCATTATCGGCAATACATTCATCGAAGTATTCGAACAGGAAGCCTCGCGTCTGCCCGATGTGCGCTGGCTGGCCCAGGGAACGATTTACCCGGACGTGATCGAATCCGCCGGCGCCCGCACGGGCAAGGCGAGAGTGATCAAATCGCACCATAATGTCGGCGGGCTACCCGAGACGATGAAACTCGAGTTACTCGAACCTTTGCGCGAATTATTCAAGGATGAAGTGCGTAAACTCGGCCTTGAACTTGGATTGCCGTACAAGATGGTTTATCGCCATCCTTTCCCTGGCCCGGGTCTGGGCGTGCGTGTAATCGGAGATGTGCGCAAGGAGTATTGCGACATTTTAAGGCGTGCGGATGCGATCTTTATTGAAGAACTGCATCGCACAAACGTCTACGATAAAGTCAGTCAGGCATTCGCGGTATTCATGCCCGTCAAGTCGGTAGGCGTGGTGGGAGACGCCCGCCGTTACGCCTGGGTTATAGGCTTGCGCGCGGTCGAAACGGTGGATTTCATGACCGCGCGGTGGGCGCGGCTGGATGCTGAACTGCTGGAAACAGTTTCCAGCAGAATCATGAACGAAATACCCGAGGTTTCACGGGTGACTTACGATATTTCGAGCAAGCCACCCGCTACCATCGAGTGGGAATAGTCCGGATTCGCCGAATCAGGATTTTTCGTTCTTCACCGCGACAAAGCCGGATTGGCCCTTGCCTTTGGCCCGGCGCACGGTATAGCCGTAAAGCCCCAGATTGAACTTGCGGTCGCCTTCCAATCCCGCCAGCGCCTCAACGATCCTGTCGGCAACCGGATCCGATTCCGGCACTTCACTGGCTTGCCTCAAGAGCCATTTGCTGAAAGCGTCTTCGGCGAGATCGTCACCGATCGACTTGCGCAAAGCGTTCAATTTCCTTATTTGACCTTTGGTCAATGTACTTTCATCTATGGACATAATAGTCTCCTGCTGATTTGCCATAACACCGGGCGAGTTTATGCCCGAAAATGAAACCAAGGGGGGTATTTCTGATACAAGTTTCGAGAATACTTGAGATTGGAAAACGCATCAAGCATCAATAGTGAAATGTCAAAGCAAAGCAGAAATGTCCCCTTTTCTCCAAAGCAGAGATGTCCCCTTCGGCCTTGCGCGCAGGGAGCGTAGCGACCGGAGCGCAAGGCCGCGCCGCGGCTATCCGGCGGCCGCCTCCGCGCCGGGCTTGCGCTCCGGTCGCTACGCTC
>CAZUSL010000159.1:0-6414 GCA_964622925.1 uncultured Pseudohongiella sp.
CCTTGAGGAAGGGCACCACGCCCTGTGACTTGCCGTTGGTGCCCTTGATGTGGGCGCCCATGGCGCGCACCTGGGTCCAGTCGTTGCCGAGGCCGCCGGCCCATTTCGACAACATGGCGTTGTCCTTGATCGCCGAATAGATGCCTTCGAGGTCGTCCGACACCGTCGTCAGGAAGCAGGAGGAAAGTTGCGGCTTCAGGGTGCCCGAGTTGAACAACTGCGGCGTGGAAACCATGTAGTCGAAGCTCGAAATCAGGTCGTAGAACTCGATCGCGCGCGCTTCCCGGTCGTCTTCCTGCATCGCCAGTCCCATCGCCACGCGCATGAAGAACACCTGGGGCAATTCGAAGCGGATGTCCTTGCTATGGATGAAATAGCGGTCGTAAAGCGTCTGCAGCCCGAGATAGGTGAATTGCAGATCGCGTTCCGCCTTCAGCGCCTGGCCGAGACGTTCGAGATCGAATTCGAGCAATTCAGGCGACAGCAGGCCGAGTTCCGCGCCCTTGCGGACGTAACTGTCCAGCGCGGCGGGGTAGCGATAGTGCATTTCCGCCTGGGTCGCGCTGTCGGCGATGCCGAGAAACTTCAGCGCTTCGGAACGCACGGAGTCGAGCAGGAGACGCGCGGTGACACAGGAATAGTTCGGGTCTTTCTCCACCATCGCGCGGGCGGTCATGACCAGGGAAGTGCGCAGGTCTGCGATCTTCACTCCCGGATACAGATTGCGCAGGGTTTCCTCGTAGATGGCGTCGGCGGAAACGTCGTTCAGCCCCTCGCAGGCCTCGTCGATGATGGTGCGCATGCGGGCGGTGTCGAGCGGCGCCTGCTGGCCGTCGTCCATCGTTACCGCTATGCCCTGGGAGCGCGGCTGCTCTTCCTTGCGCTTTTCCTCCCGCGCCTTCGAGCGCTCTTCCCGGTAGATCACGTAACTGCGGGCGACCTTGTGCTCGCCCATGCGCATCAATGCGAGTTCGACCTGGTCCTGAATATCCTCGATATGAATCGTGCCCCCGGAAGGCATTCGGCGATTGAAAATTCCGCTGATCCGCCCGGACATCCGTTCCACGGACTCATGAATCCGCGTCGAACCCGCGGCCTGCGCTCCTTCCACCGCCAGATAAGCCTTCGTGATGGCTATCGAAATCTTGGACTGGTCGTAAGGCACTACGGCGCCGTTGCGCTTGATGACGCGCAACCGGCCGGGAGCGGCGCCGATTACCGCCGCTTCTTCGCTGGCCGTGACTTTTCCGGCCGGGGCTTTTTCGGCCAGGCCCGCCGCTTCAGATAAACGAGGTTGATCAGTCTGCATTCTTTGCTCCTGCCTTGCTTTCCGGGCTCCGCCCAAGCGATGCTTTTTTCCGATTTTTCACTTATGGCCGCCGATCCGGGCGTCCAGTCAAAATTACACCATCTAGTGGTGTTACGGCCGATTTAACCACAACATGATGGTGTTGCAAAGGAATTGACGGGGGAAATTTTGTTGAAAAGCTGTGAAGACCCGACTCCGGCCTGACGCAGGAGAACACGGCGCCCGGACTCAGCCGGCGAGGAGATACTCGAGCAGGGCCTTCTGGGTATGCATGCGGTTTTCGGCCTCGTCCCAGACTACCGCGTCTTCCCGTTCGAGCAATTCCGCGCTGACTTCCTCGCCGCGATGGGCCGGCAGGCAATGCATGAACAGGGCGTCCGGCGCGGCATGGTCCATCAGTTCGCCGTTGACCTGGAAGCCTGCGAATACGCGATTGCGATCCGCGCTTTCCTGTTCCTGGCCCATGCTCGCCCAGACGTCGGTCACCACCAGTTGCGCATCGCGCACGGCCGCCGCGGGCTCACGCACGAGCGAAACCCGGTCGTCGTTGGCCGCCAGCAATTCCGCCTTCGGCTCGAAACCCTCCGGGCAACAGATGCGCAATTCGAAATCGAAGGCCGCGGCCGCGTTGATATAGGACTGGCAGACATTGTTGCCGTCGCCGACCCAGGCCACGACGCTGCCGGCGATGGCGCCGCGATGCTCCTGCCAGGTCTGGATGTCCGCGAGCAACTGGCAGGGATGGAAATCGTTGCTGAGGGCGTTGATCACCGGCACGCGGGAATATGCGGCGAATCGCTCCAGCCGCTCGTGATCGAAGGTGCGGATGGCGACGCAATCGACCATGCGCGAGACCACGCGGGCGGTGTCCTCGATCGGCTCGCCGCGGCCGAGTTGGCTGTCGCCGGCGGCGATGAACAGGCTGGCGCCGTCCATCTGCGTCATGGCGGTCTCGAATGCGATCCGCGTTCGGGTGGAAGCCTTCTCGAAGATCAGCCCCAGCGTCTTGCGGCGTTGGCTGACGGCAAGCCCGGGCTGCGCCTTGAGCGCCATGGCCCGCTGCACAATAGCCTGCAGATCCCGCGGGGGCAGATCGTTCAACGTAAGGAAATGGCGCACGCCGCTGCCTGTCCGGAAAATTCGGGAAATTCCGCCAATGCCGACGGCGGAAGGAAGCGGCGGATTCTAGCCGCAATTACCCCTTCCCGCAAATGCGTTAGACTTGTTTCGCCCAACTGACCGTACCCGTTTCGCCAAGTCATGAACGTAGTCGAATTGAACCTGTTTGCCAGCCGCGTCGCCGCGATCTGCGACGAGATGGGCGTAGTGCTGCGGCGCGCGGCGTTTTCGCCCAATATCAAGGACCGGCTCGATTTCTCCTGCGCGCTGTTCGACGCCGAGGGGCGGCTGTACGCCCAGGCAGCGCATATTCCCGTGCATCTCGGCAGCATGGCCTACGCCATGCGCGACGTGGTGCGCCGATTCGACTGGACCGAGGGCGACATGCTGGTGTTCAACGACCCTTATCTGGGCGGCACCCACCTGCCGGATGTCACTCTCGTGGCGCCGGTGTTTCATGGCGGCGAACTCGCCGGCTTCGCCGCCAACCGCGCCCATCACGCGAATATCGGCTGCGATACGCCGGGATCGATGCCGCTGTCGGAATCGCTGGACGAAGAAGGCCAGGTAATTCCGCCATCCCTGTTGTATCGGGCCGGGGAGTTACAGGACGATATCCGGCTGCCCGAATCGGAGAACGGCCTCAGCGGGGATTTCGCCGCCCAGGCCGGGGCCAACAAGGTCGGCATGGCCCGGCTCGGCGAACTGCTGCAAGGGCTGGGAATGGAGCAATACCGCGCCGGCATCGTCCAGCTCAACGACTATGCCGAACGCATTGCCCGCAGCGCGCTCGGCGAACTCGCCGAAGGTGAATACCAGTTCCGGGATTTCCTGGACGACGATGGATTCAACGACGAACCGGTTCCGCTCGAAGTCGCCCTGTGCTTGCGCGGCGGCGGCGCGGAACTCGACTTTTCCGCCAGCGCCGACCAGGTGCGAGGCAATCTCAATTGCCCCGAACCCGTTGTCGCGGCCGCCGCGTTCTATTGCTTCCGCTGTCTGTTTCCCGAGCAGGCGCCGGTTTGCGACGGCCTGTTCAGGCCGGTGCGCCTGGTCACGCGCAAGGGTTCCGTGCTCAACGCCAATTCGCCGGCCGCGGTGGCGGCCGGCAACGTGGAAACCTCGATGCGCCTGGTGGACCTGATCTTCGGCGCGCTGGCCCAGGCCTTGCCGGAGCGGATTCCCGCCGCGAGCCAGGGCACGATGAACAATGTCGCCATGGGCAATGTCGACCCGGCGGCGGGTACGCGCTGGGACTACTACGAAACGCTTGCCGGCGGCATGGGCGCGGGTCCGCGGGGACCGGGGCCCGACGCGCGCCACAGCCATATGACGAACACCCTGAATACGCCGGTGGAAAGCGTGGAAATGCATTATCCGCTACGCGTGCTGCGTTATGCCTTGCGCCCCGGCAGCGGCGGCGGCGGCCGGCATCCCGGGGGCAGGGGACTGCTGCGCGAATACGAGTTTCTGGCGCCGGCGAGCCTGAGCCTGCTCAGCGAGCGCAGGCGCATACCCCCCTGGGGTCTGCAAGGCGGCGAACCGGGCAAGACCGGCGAGAATCGCCTCAACGGCCGGCCCCTGCCGGCAAAATGCACCATGAGCGTCGCGCCCGGCGACCGTTTGAGCCTGGCAACGCCGGGCGGAGGCGGCTTCGGCGCCGATGACAAGACAGAGCGCAAAATGTAGACTTGGTCTTTGCCCCAAGCCGGAGTTAATCCTTTTCATGAGCATCGAGCAGACCATCAAAGACCAGATCAGCGACAACAACATCCTGTTGTACATGAAGGGCAGCCCGCAGATGCCCCAGTGCGGCTTTTCGGCCCAGGTCATCCAGGTGCTGATGTCCTGCGGTAAACGCTTCGCTTATGTAGACGTGCTCAGCAATCCGGAAATCCGGGCGAACCTGCCGAAAGTCTCCGACTGGCCTACATTCCCGCAACTCTTCATCGACGGCGAGCTCGTCGGCGGCTGCGACATCGTCACCGAGATGTACGAGAACGGAGAGTTGCAGCCCATGCTCGAAAAGGCCGCCGAGGAATAGCGCATTCAGGCGGAATCCGCCTGGTTCCAGCCCCCGATCTCGCGCCATCGATTGACGATGCGGCAGAACAGTTCCGCCGTTTTCTCCGCGTCGTAGCGGGCGTTATGGGCGGCGCCGTCGTCGAAGGCGATGCCGGCTTCCTCGCAGGCTCGCGACAGCACGGTCTGGCCGTAGGCGAGGCCGGCCAGACTGGCGGTATCGAAGACGCTGAAGGGGTGAAAGGGATTGCGCTTGAGATTGTGGCGCGCGCTTGCGGCATTGACGAATCCATGATCGAAATGGGCGTTATGGCCGACGAGGACGGCGCGGCTGCATCCATTCGACTTGACCGCCTTCCTGATCAACTTGAACACATCGCGAAAGGCTTCCCGTTCAGGGACGGCTTCGCGCGCGGCGTCGTTGAGATCGATGCCGGTAAAACTCAGCGCCGCCGGATCGATATTGCTGCCCTCGAAGGGGATGACGCTGTGGAACCGGCTCTCGTCGATATGTAACACACCATCCGCGTCCATGGCGAGGGTGACCGCGGCCACCTCCAGGATGGCGTCGGTTTCCGCCTTGAATCCGCCGGTTTCCACGTCCACGACTACCGGCAGAAACGCGCGGAACCGCTCTTTCAGCAGATCGTTCGGCGTCTCCGTCATGAGCCGTTTCCGGCAAGTTTCCAGCGGACGCGCTCGCCGGCCCGGATCGGGACCACTTCATCGCCGCCGAATGCGAATCGCGCCGGAGCGGTCCAGCTTTCGCGCACGAGTTCGACGCGCGTGCTGTTGCGTTCCATGCCATAGAAATCCGGCCCATGGAAAGCGGCAAAGGCTTCGAGCCGGTCGAGCGCGTTCTCTTCCTCGAATACTTCGGCATAGAGTTCCAGCGCGGCGGGAGCCGTGTAGACGCCGGCGCAGCCACAGGCGCTTTCCTTCTCCGTTACAGGATGCGGCGCCGAATCGGTGCCGAGAAAAAAGCGCGGATTGCCGCTCGTCGCCGCCGCCCGCAACGCTTCCCGGTGGACGTCGCGCTTGAGGATGGGCAGGCAATACAGATGGGGGCGGATGCCGCCGGCCAGCATGTCGCTGCGGTGATACAGGAGATGGTGAACGGTTATCGTCGCCCCGAACGGCGCTCTGGCCTCGACCGCGAACTGCGCCGCCTCCCGGGTCGTGATGTGCTCGAGCACGATGGGCAGGCTCGGAAACCGCTCCGAGAGAGGCTGCAGGATTCGGTCGATGAAAACCGCTTCGCGGTCGAAAATATCCACTTCGTCATCATTGACTTCGCCGTGCAGCAGCAAGGGCAGGCCATGCTCTTGCATGCGGCCCAGCACCGGATAGACGTTCTCGATATCGGTAACGCCCGACTCTGAATTGGTTGTTGCGCCTGCGGGATAATACTTGACGGCTGCAAGCCAGGACTCCCCGGCAGCCTTGTCGATTTCGGCCAAGGCAAGATTGTCGGTCAGATACAAGGTCATCAGCGGCTCAAAATCACAGTTGCGGGGAATCGCCTCAATGATTCTGGCGCGATATTCCCTCGCGGCGGCAACGCTCGTAACCGGCGGCTTCAGATTGGGCATGACAATAGCGCGGCGGAAGCAGCGCGCGCTATGTGGAACGGTAGTCGCGAGCACGGCATGATCGCGCAGATGCAAATGCCAGTCGTCGGGGCAGGTTATGCTGAAAGTATTGCTGCTCATTCAAACATCGCAGTGGTGGCGTCGCGGGATTATAGCAAAGTTGAAGTAGCTCAGATGAGTAAAGCTTGCATCGTAGGAAAAATGAATAAATCCTGCACAATTCCTAACTCCCATAGTCATTATTGGCAATATCACAAGGAAAGAAACAATTGAATACAATGATAACTAGTTAGCAAATGGAAGAAGTGGAGCTAAGAGATCACTTTAAACGCTACATTATTATTTTAGAGTAGCCAACCTTTCAATCTGTTG
>CAZUSL010000160.1:0-22801 GCA_964622925.1 uncultured Pseudohongiella sp.
CATTGCCAGGCTGTCCGGGCGGTCGTCTGGTTGCAGGCCGCCGAAGCTTTCCGGAATGCTTGTGCCGAAGCAGCCGAGTTCGGCGGCCTGCAACCAGACGACCGCCCGGACAGCCTGGCAATGATCGTGGTGACCGAGGAACTGTCCCGCGGTTCGCTCGGCGCCGCGGGCAGCCTGATTACCCGGCCGGAAATCGCCGCCAGGGCGTTGCTCGCGGGCGGAACGAAAAAACAGCGGAAGCATTGGCTGCCATTGCTCGCCTCGGGCGAGAAACTTTGCGCCATTTCGATTACCGAACCGGATACCGGGTCGGATGTCGCCGCGGTTTCGCTGGCGGCGCGCAAGGTCGAAGGCGGCTGGCTGCTCAACGGCGGCAAAACCTGGTGTACTTTCGCCGGCCGCTCGGAATTGCTCGTGGTGCTGGCGCGTACGAGTCCGGACACGTCGCTCGGCCATCGCGGCCTGAGCCTCTTTCTGGTTGAGAAACCCGTTTACGCGGGACACGAATTTCGTCACGGGCAGGAAGGCGGAGGCAGCCTGACCGGCAAGGCGATCGCCACCCTGGGCTATCGCGGCATGCATTCCTTCGACCTGTTTTTCGAAGACTACTTCGTGCCCGAGGAAAACCTCGTGGGCAGAAAAGCCGGCGAAGGCAAGGGATTTTATTACACCATGGCGGGATTCACCGGCGGGCGCATCCAGACCGCGGCCCGGGCGACGGGCGTGATGCAGGCGGCTTTCGAGCAGGCGTTGCGCTACGCCGGCGAAAGGCGGGTTTTCGGGCAGGCGCTTGCGGATTTCCAGCTTAGCCGGGTTAAACTCGCGCGAATGCTCGCCTGGCTGACCGCCTCGCGGCAATTCAGCTTTGAGGTCGCGCGACAACTCGACGCCGGCGGCGGGCAGATGGAAGCGAGCCTGGTGAAGCTGTTCAGTTGCCGGGCGGCGGAATGGCTGACCAGGGAGGCGATGCAATTGCATGGCGGACTCGGTTACGCGGAAGAATCCATGGTCAGCCGCCTGTTCGTCGATGCGCGGGTGCTGTCGATTTTCGAAGGCGCCGAGGAGACATTGGCGCTGAAGGTCATCGCCAGGCAACTCGTTGCCGAAGCCTGACCGCACAAGGCAGGAATACATGCAAAGATTGTTACGGGACAAGGTCATAGTGGTAACCGGCGCCGGCCGCGGCATCGGGCGGGGCATAGCCATGCTGGCGGCGGCTCATGGCGCGAAGGTCGTCGTCAACGACCTCGGCGGAGCCGAAGACGGCAGCGGCCGGGACGCCGGGCCCGCGGCTTCGGTGGTCGACGAGATCAGGGCCGCCGGGGGCGAAGCGATCGCCAACGGCGCCAGCGTCGCGGACTGGGATGCGGCCCATGGCATTGTGGCCGCCGCACTCGACAATTTCGGCCGCATTGATTGCGTGATCAACAACGCCGGCAATCTGCGCGACGCGATTTTCCACAAGATGACCGAGGAGGACTTCGACGCGGTCGTCAATGTCCACCTGAAAGGCACGTTCAACGTCAGCCGCGCCGCGGCGTCGCATTTCCGCGCCCAGACCAGCGGCTGTTTCGTCAACATGACTTCCACTTCCGGGCTGATCGGCAACTTCGGCCAGGCAAATTACGCTGCCGCGAAACTCGGCATCGTCGGGCTGTCGAAATCCATGGCGCTCGATATGGGCCGCTTCCGCGTGCGCTCGAATTGCATAGCGCCGTTTGCCTGGAGCCGCCTGATCGGCACGATTCCCACCCGCACCGAGGAAGAACAGGCGCGAGTGGCGAAAATCCAGCAGATGACTCCCGACAAGATCGCGCCATTGGCGATCGCGTTATGCAGCGACGCCGCGGCCGACATCACCGGCCAGATTTTCGGCGTGCGCAACAACGAGATCTTCCTGTTCAGCCAGAATCGGCCCGTCCGCTACGCCCATCAGGGCGAAGGCTGGACCGCCGAACAGGTGCTCGATCGCGCGCTGCCCGCCTTCGCCGCCGATTTCACGCCGCTGGAGCGTTCCGGCGACGTCTTCCGCTGGGATCCGATGTGAGCCGGCAATCCATGTCATTTGACCCACGCAGTCTGCTGGAAAAGGAGTTCCGCACGATCAGGCATTCCTATACCGCGAAGGATTGCATCCTCTACGCTCTCGGCGTCGGCATGGGAATGGATCCGCTCGATGAGGAATGCCTGCCTTTTCTTTACGAGGACGGCCTGAAGGTGTTGCCGAGCCAGGCCGTGATCATGGCCCATCCCGGATTCTGGGCGAAGGAAGACGAGACCGGGCTCGACTGGGTCAAGGTGCTGCATGCCGGCCAGGAAATCGTCCTGCACAGGCCTTTTCCGGCCTCGGGCACGGTCGAGGCGACGACCCGCGTCACCGAAGTGATCGACAAGGGCGACCGCATCGGCGCGCTGATCGTTTCCGACCGGGTGGTGCGCGACGTCGAGACCGGCGAAGAGCTTGCAACCCTGATCACGACGATTCTCGCTCGCGGCGACGGCGGCTTCGGCGGCGACCGCAAGCAGACCGCCCGGCCCGACGCGGTGCCCGTGAAGGAGCCCGACGAAATCTGCGACCTGCCGACCTTGCGCCAGCAAGCGTTGCTCTATCGATTGTCCGGGGATTACAACCCCTTGCACGCCGTACCCGAAATCGCCCGCAACGCCGGTTTCCGCGAACCCATCCTGCATGGACTGTGTACGCTTGGCATCGCCACGCATGCCTTGATGAAGACCTGTTGCGACTATGACCCCGACCGCTTCAAGCGGATGCGGCTGCGCTTTTCGGCGCCGGTCTATCCGGGCGATACGATCCGCACCGAGATCTGGCGCGAGGGCGCCGAGGTCGCTTTCCGCTGCAAGTCGCTCGAGCAGGACAAGATCGTCATCAACAACGGCTACCTGTTGACCGGCTGAAACCGGCCGATTCCGGGAGAATTTTCTTGCAGGCAATTCTGAAGGGCATGCGGGTGGTCGAAGGCAGCGCCTTCATCGCCGCGCCTTCGGGCGGCATGACCCTGGCCCAGCTCGGCGCCGACGTCATCCGCTTCGACCTGATCGGCGGCGGCCTCGACTATCGCCGCTGGCCCGTCGACGGCAAGGGCAACAGCCTGTATTGGCATGGACTGAACAAGGGCAAGCGATCCATCGCCATCGATTTTCGCCGGCCCGAAGGCCAGGAACTGCTTGCCGAACTGATCGCCCGTCCCGGCGAAGACGCGGGCATTTTCCTCAGCAATTTCCCCGCTCGCGGCTGGCTCGCCGACGAGCGCCTGCGCGCGCGGCGCGAAGACCTGATCTATCTGAGCCTGAGCGGCGACCGGCATGGCGGTTCGGCGCTCGACTATACGGTCAATTGCCGGCTCGGACTGCCCTGGCTCAGCGCTGTCGACGAACGTCCCGTGAACAATCCGCTGCCGGCCTGGGACCTGCTCGCCGGCCAGCAGATCGCCCTTGGCCTGCTTGCCGCCGAACGGCATCGGCGGCTGACCGGAGCCGGGCAGTTCGTGCGCATCGCGCTTGCCGATGTCGCGCTGGCGGTGATGGGCCACCTGGGATACATCGCCGAAGTCGAAATGAACGGAACGGGGCGCCAGCCCGTGGGCAACCACGTATTCGGCAGTTTCGGTTACGATTTCGCCTGCCGCTGTGGGCGGCGGGTCATGATCGTGGGCGTCAGCCCGAGACAATGGCGGGCCATTGTGGCGGTGACGGGAACGGGAGATGAAGTGAGCGCTTTGGAAAAGGAGCTGCAGATGGACTTTGATCGCGAGGGGGACAGGTTCCGCGCCAGGGAGGGACTGGCGGCTTTGTTCGCGCCCTGGTTCGCGCAACGCGACTTCGCGACCGCGAGCGCTGAACTGGACGGGATGGAAGTGTGCTGGGGACCGTATCAGACGGTCGCGGAACTCGTCGAGCAGGACACAGAATGCTCGGTCGAGAATCCGCTGTTCAGCCGCGTCGAGCAACCGGGCATCGGCAATCTGCTGACGCCTTCCCAGGCATTGCGGTTCGGCGTCCTGGAATCGGCGCCGCCTGCGCCTGCGCCCATGTTAGGCCAGCATACCGATGAGATTCTTGCCGAAGAACTCGGCCTGGGCGCGCATGAAATCGGCAAACTGCACGACCGCGGGCTGGTCGCGGGAGCGGCGGCATGAGCGGGGCCGTCATCCTCGGCAATACGTTCTCGAATGTAGCCGAGTTGCTGCACGAGGCGGCGCGGGGAGCGCCGGACGCCCCCGCGCTGACTTTCAACGGCGCGACCCGGACCTGGGCGGAAGTCGAATCGCGCAGCCGCGCCGCCGCGACCCTGCTGGCGCGGCTCGGCGTCGGCAAGGGCGATCGGGTGGCCTTGCTTGGCCTCAATTCCGATGTCTGTTTCGAAAGCTACTTCTCGCCTGCGCTCATCGGCGCCATGTTCGTGCCGCTCAATTACCGGCTGGCCGCCAGGGAATTGAAGGAATGCCTCGACGATTGCGAGCCCGCGGTACTTCTTGCAGAGGCGGAATTTGTCGCAACGGCGAAGGCGATGCAGGAACAATGCCCTCATATCCGGCATGTGATCGCCTTCGGTGGAGCAGACACGGAGCCCGGAGTGCTCGACTACGAATCCTCCCTGGCGGAAATCATCGCCACGGGCTCATCAAAGGACCAATACGCGGAAACCAGCCCGGGCGGGAGCGACGACGCCATCCTGCTTTTCTATACCGGCGGCACCACCGGTAAATCCAAGGGCGTGATGCTGAGCAATCGCAACATGTTGTCCAATACCGCCTGCGCGGTTGAAGAATATCGCATGGAACGGGGCTGGAATTTCATCATTCTCGGGCCGCTGTTTCATCTGGCCTCCGGCGCGCGCATCTTCAATTGCGCCGCCCTCCACGCGCATGCGGTAGTGCTCTCGCGATTCGACGCCGGCATCGTGCTTGGATCGATCGAAAAATATCGGGTCGATTCGGCGACTTTCGTGCCGACCATGGTCCAGATGGTGCTCGATCACCCCGAGTATGCAGACTATGACCTTTCTTCCCTGAAGATAGTGACCTGTGGCGCAGCGCCATTGTCTCTCGCGCTGCAAAGGCGGCTGCTGCGGGCCTTGCCGGATGTGCGGCAGTACCAGACCTACGGCATGACCGAGGCCTCGCCCATTCTCACCATTCTCGATTCCGTCTACCACGTGACCGATGGGCCGCTCTCGGCGAAGCTGGGCTCGGTCGGCCGGCCGCCGAGCCACGTCGAAATACGCGTCGTCGATGCGAACGACAAGGACCTGCCGCCTTTTGCGGTGGGTGAAGTGCTGGCCAGGGGCTCCAATATCATGGTGGGCTACTGGCGGCAGCCCGAGTTGACCGCCGAGGCCATGCGCGGCGGCTGGTATCACACCGGCGACGCGGGCTATCTCGACGAGGAAGGATTCCTGTTCCTGGAAGGGCGGGTCAAGGACATGATCGTCAGCGGCGGCGAAAACGTCTATCCCATCGAAGTCGAGAACGTGCTGGCCGAACATCCCGCGGTCAAGGAATGCGCGGTCATCGGCATCCCGCATGAAATCTGGGGCGAGGCGGTGCACGCCGTCGTCATCCTGGAATCCGGCGCGAGCGCCCGCGAAGACGAACTCATCCGCTGGTGCAAGGAGAACCTCGCCGGTTACAAGTGTCCGGTGAGCGTCAGCTTCCGCAGCGAGCCCATGCCGCTGTCGTCGGTGAACAAGGTGCTCAAGACCGAATTGCGCAAGCCCTGGTGGGAGGGCCGCCAAAGCCAGTTGGTGTGACGCGCGCCCGTTCAGAACAGGCCGACGATTTCTCCGTCTTCATTGAGGGCGATATCCCTGGCTGCCGGCGCGAACGGCAGCCCCGGCATGGTCAGGATGTCGCCGGTCAGGACCACGACGAATTCGGCACCGTTGAACAGGCGCACATCGCGCACGGGCAGCGTGTGACCGGTGGGCGCCCCCTTGGCTTCGGGGTCGGTGGAGAAGCTGTATTGCGTCTTGGCGATGCATATCGGCAGATGTCCCCGCCCCATGGTTTCCCACTGCCGCAGCCGCTCGCGGACAGCATCGGGAATTTCGACGTCGCCCGCGCGATATACTTCCCGCGCGACGGTTCGAATCTTTTCCTCGAAGGGAAGATCGTCCGTATACAAGGGCTTGAAATCGGCTTCGCCGCTGTCGGCGAGCCGTTTCACTTTCTGTGCGAGATCGAGCGCGCCCCTGCCGCCTTCGGCCCAATGCGTGCAGACCGACATTTCCACATCAAGCCCCGCCAGGGCGCGCCGGACGGTTTCGATTTCTTCGTCGGTGTCGCTGCTGAACTGATTCAACGCAACGACCGCGGGCAGATTGAACTTGCGCACGTTTTCAACGTGGCGGAGAAGATTCGCCATGCCGGCTTCGAGCGCCGCGGGATCGGGCTGGTCAAGATCCTCCCGCGCCACTCCGCCATGCATCTTGAGCGCGCGCACGGTGGCGACGACTACCGCCGCCGCGGGCCGCAAACCCGCGCCGCGGCATTTGATGTTGAAGAACTTCTCCGCGCCGAGGTCGGCGCCGAAGCCCGCTTCGGTAACGACGTAGTCCGCGAGTTTCAGGCCGGTCCTCGTCGCCATCACCGAATTGCAGCCGTGGGCGATGTTGGCGAACGGTCCGCCATGCACGAGCGCCGGGTTGTTTTCGAGCGTCTGCACCATGTTCGGCGCGAACGCGTCGCGCAACAGCACGGTCATGGCGCCGGCGGCTTCGACATCGCCGCCGAAAACCGGCCGCTCGTCGATGTCGCTGGCGATGACGATGTTGCCGAGGCGCCGGCCGAGATCGGACATGCTGTCGGCCAGGCAGAAAATAGCCATGACCTCGGAGGCCGCGACGATATCGAAGCCGCTCGTGCGGGATACGCCGACCGCCGAGCTGGCGAATGCCCGCAGCGCCCGGTCGTTCATGTCTAGGGCGCGGCGGAACTGGATCCTGCGTTCGTCGATCAGCAGGCTGTTGCCCCAATACAGGTGGTTGTCGAGCATTGCCGCGAGCAGGTTGTTGGCGGCGCCGATGGCGTGGAAATCTCCGGTGAAATGCAGGTTGATGTCGTCCATGGGCATCACCTGGGCATAGCCGCCTCCGGTGGCGCCGCCTTTCATGCCGAAACAGGGGCCGAGACTGGGTTCGCGCAGGCAGGCAATGGACTTTTGCCCCAACTGCTGCAAGGCGTCGTGCAGGCCGATCAGCGTGGTCGACTTGCCTTCTCCCGCGGGCGTCGGATTGATGCCCGTCACCAGGATCAGTTTTCCGTCGGGCCGGTCCTGCAGGGAATCGACATAGTCGAGCGATAGCTTGGCCTTGTATTGACCGTAGGAATGGAGCGCTTCGAAGGGAATGCCGAGCGAGGCGGCCACTTCGGCCACCGGCCTTATCGCCGCGCTCCTTGCGATCTCGATGTCGGGTCTCACGTTCTGGGCTCCGCCGGAAGCAATCCCCGGCGCATCGGAAATGAATCCGGCGAACTATAGCGCATGAACCAGACCGATACGACCCCGGAACACGGAAGCGGACAAGCCGCCGCCGCGGCGTTATACTTCGACCGCTCGAAAGATTATGGAATTCGATTGACCGACGAGGTACGAACAGTGAAAAGATTCATGATTCTCGCCGCCGGCTGGCTGGCGGCCGCGATGTCCTGGAATATGGCGCTGGCGCAGGACGACGAGGCGCTCGCCATTCTCATTCCGGGCGGCGGCACCTACAGCAGGCCGATTTCGACCGATTCGCCCGAAGCCCAGGCCTTTTTCGACCAGGGCCTGCGCATGGCCTGGAGTTTCTATTTCGTGGAGTCCATCGCTTCCTACCAGGAAGCTTCGCGCCACGACCCGGACCACCCCATGCCTTACTTCGGCCTGGCCCATGCCGCGGGACCCAACCCAAACAGCCGTTATGGGGGACTGCCCGACGATCCCCAGGGCGCCGGGCTCGAGGCCATCCGCAATGCGCTCGAGCGCGTCAACAACGGCACCGAGCGCGAACGCGATATGGTCAACGCGCTTTTCGTGCTTTACAACAAGGATGCCATCGCCGACGACCGCGAACGGGATCAGGCTTTCGTCGACGCCATGCGCGAATTGCACCACAAGTATCCCGATGACGCCGATATCGCTTCGATCTTCGCCGAAGCTTTCATGAACACCACGCGCTGGGATTACTGGGAGCCCGACGGATCGCCCCGCCCCGGCGTCGCCGAGGCGCGCGCCGCGCTCGAAGCCGCCATGGCCATCGAACACGACCATCCGGGCGCGAATCATTTGTACATCCATTTGATGGAAGCTTCCAGCGAACCCGAGCTGGCCATGCCTTCGGCGCAGAAACTCGAATCAAGCGCGCCGATTGTGGGCCACATGGTGCATATGCCCGGCCATATCTATTTGCGCGTCGGCGAATACGAGAAGGCGGTTTCGAGTAACGAGCGCTCCCAGATCGTCGATCAACAGTTCGCCGAGATCTGGGGCGACACAAACTTTCCAATGATCGGCACCTATTCCCTTTCGCACAAAGCCCATATCCCCCACGCGCTCGATTTCGTGCGTTACGCCAACATGTTGCAGGGCAACTATGCCGATTCGTTCGAAGCAGCCCAGCGCGGCGCGGCAAGCGTCGGCACAGCCGCCGAAGCCGTGAATCGCGGCGAGAAGCGGGTCGTGCATTCCTGGGTCGTGGACAAGGTCTTCGGCAAGTGGGACCGCATACTCGAAAGCGAGCAAAGCCATAGCGGCACGCCATACCTGGACGGGATGTGGAGCTATGTGCGCGGCAGCGCCTACGTAGCCGACGGCCAACTCGACGCCGCCAGCGCGGAACTCGCCAATATCCAGGCCCAGGCCGAAGCCGACGGCGTGGACGATACCGGCGTCGGACCCACGCCGGCATCCCATGTGCTGGGTATCGCGGCGCACGCCTTGCAAGGCGAGATCGCCGAAGCCGAAGGCAACTACGATTCCGCGATCGCCCATTACCAGGCCGCGGTGGAAATGCAGGACGCCAACAACTACACCGAGCCCCCCGACTGGTCCCAGTCCATGCGCCTGTACCTGGGTGCGGCGATGCTGGCCGCGGGCCGTGCGGAAGACGCCGAAGCGGTCTATCGCAAGGATCTGGAATGGAACCAGCAGAACGGCTGGTCGACATTCGGTCTCGCCCAGGCGCTGGAAGCCCAGGGCAAGTCCCAGGAAGCCATCATCGTCAAGCGGCAGTTCGAATCGCTCTGGCGTAACGCCGACATCGAGCTCGAACGCTCGAGATTGTAAAGAGATTCTGCGCCTCCGCTTCGCTACGCGCAGAAACAGAGTGTTGGGCCTGCACAATGTGAGTCGCCGGCGGGTGGCGCGGGGTTTGGCGGGCGTCCCCGACATGGATGTCGGGGCCGAAGCGTACAGGGACGTACTCACAGCGTCCGCTAAACCCCGCCCCACCCGACGGCGACGGATCGAAGCCACCATGAGCAAATTCCGAATCATCCTGACCGGCTGCGCGTTGCTGGTCTGGTCCTGTCTGGCGATTTCCCAGGACCATTTTAATCCCGCCGGCTCGCCTCCGAGCGAGCACACCCGCGCCTTGCAGGCCGCATTGCGCGAGTCGCTGCCATTCGCGGACGAGCGTGACTTCGAGGAATCGCGCCGGGGGTTCCTGGCCGAACCCGACTCGCGGCAGATCACCGGTTCCGCCGGCAATGTCGTCTGGGACCTGGGCGGCTACGATTTTCTGCTGGCCGGTGAGGACTTCGATTCGATCCATCCTTCCCTGCAGCGACAGGCCCTGCTCAACATGAATTACGGGCTGTACGAAGTCGTGCCCGATTTCGTCTACCAGGTGCGCGGCTTCGATCTGGCCAACATGACCCTGGTAAGGGGAGAAAGCGGCTGGATCCTGTTCGACGTGTTGCTGACCGGAGAAACCGCCGCCGCCGCGCTCGCGCTGGCCAACGAAACCCTGGGCGAATTGCCGGTGCGCGCGGTGATCTACTCCCATTCCCACGTCGATCATTTCGGCGGCGTGCTCGGCGTGACAAGCGAGGAACAGGTCCGGTCGGGGGCCGTGGAGATCTTCGCGCCGACGGGATTCATGGAGGAAGCCGTTGCCGAGAATGTCTACGCCGGGCCGGCGATGTCGCGGCGGGCGGTGATGCAATACGGCCGCACGATTCCCCCGAGCCCCTTCGGCCGGGTCGATTCGGCCATCGGCAAGGGACTCGCGGCGGGCACAACCGGCCTGATCGCGCCTACCACGGTAGTCGAGGACGACTTCGAAGAACATGTGATAGACGGCATACGCATCGTATTTCAAAACACGCCGGGCACCGAAGCCCCGGCCGAAATGAACGCCTGGTTCCCCGAGCAACGAATATTCTGGGCAGCCGAGAACATCTCCGCGACGATTCACAATGTCTATACCTTGCGCGGCGCCCTGGTCCGGGACGCGCTGCAATGGGCCAGACAGATCAACGAGGCGCTGTACCGCTTCGGACGCGAAGCCGAGGTGATGATTTCCTCGCACAACTGGCCGCGCTGGGGCAACGAACGCATCCAGCAGGTCATGCGCGCCCAGCGCGACGCCTACGCCAATCTGAACAACCAGGTGCTGCATCTGGCCAATCAGGGCGTCACCATCAACGAGATTCACAACCATTACCAGGTGCCCGAATCGTTACAGCGGCAATGGAGCGTGCGCCAGTATCACGGCTCGGAATTCCACAATTCCCGCGCCGTGCTGAACCGTTATCTCGGTTACTGGGACGGCAACCCGGCCACGCTGGCGCCATTGTCGCCGGAAGAATCGGCGCCGCTTTATGTCGAATTGATGGGTGGCGCCGAACCGATTCTCGAAAGGGCGCGGGCCTTGCACGAGGACGGGCAATACCGACTGGCGATGGAGATTCTGAACAAGCTGGTCTATGCCGAGCCCGATAATCGGGAGGCGAAGAATCTGCTCGCCGCGGTCTTCGAGCAACTCGGCTACCAGTACGAAAGCGCGAGTATGCGGAACGTCTTCCTCGCCGCCGCCCAGGAATTGCGTAACGGCATGCCGCGCATACCTGCGCCGAGGGGAACGAGCCCGGGCATGGCGAGAGCCATGAGCACCTCGCAATGGTGGGATTCGGTCGCCATCCGCGTCGACAGCCGGCTTGCCGACGGCATGAACTTCACCATGAATTTCCTTACCCCCGATAACGGCGAGCGATTCGTGGTGGAAATGAGCGGCGGCACATTGACCGCGATAGAAGGCTTTCAGGCGGAAGCGCCCGATGTGACGGTCAGCATCGACCGCGAAGACCTGAACGAGGTAATCATGGGCAACGCCACCCTGAACGAGTTGTTGCAGTCCGGCGCAGGCACGGTTTCAGGCGATGCCGGCGTACTGGCGCAATTAACCTCGGCGCTGGTGAATTTCGCCCCCGGTTTCGAAATCCTCCCTGGCACCGCAAACTAGGTCTGCCCGTGAACGCGAAACCAATCACATCAGCCGCGCCAGCCAAAGACTGATCCCCGGCGCCGACAGAAGAATCGCGAGAAGCACGAACCCGCTCAACAGGAACGGAACAGTCCCCCTGAATGACTCGGCAAGCGGTACGCTCGGATCCATAGCGTTGATTGCATATACGTTCAGACCGATCGGCGGCGTGATCAATCCGATTTCGACGGCGATCAACGCCAGGACGCCGAACCAGATTGCAATCTCCTCCTGCGTGTAACCGAATTCGAGCCCTGTGACGAGCGGGAAGAAGACGGGCACCGTCAGCAGAATCATCGCCAGGCTGTCCATTACGCAGCCGAGGGCCAGATAGACGAGCAGGACGCCGATCAGGATAGTCATGGGCGCCAGTCCCGATGTCCCCAGGGCGTCGGCGAGCGCTCCCGGAATCTGCGACAGCGCGAGGAAAGCGTTGAAGACTTCGGCGCCTATCAGTATGAGGAAGATCATGCCGGTCGCCTGGGCGGTGTCGAGCAGGCTTGCCGATAATGTGCCCCAGTGCAACTGACCGAAGAAGAATGCGACCAGAGCGATCGCCGCGACCCCGATCGCCGCGGCCTCGGTCGGAGTGAACACACCCAGATAGATTCCTCCGATGACCGTGACGAAAATGGCTGCCACCGGCCACGCCTTGCCGATGCAGCGGATGCGTTCGGCGAACGGCATGGGCGGCGCGGCCGGCCCCGCGGCCGGGTTCAGGCGGACGTAGACGCTGATCGCGATCGCATAGCCCAGCATGGCGATGAGGCCAGGTACGAGCGCGGCCAGAAACAGTTTGCCGATCGACTGCTCTGTAATAACGGCGTAAAGCACCAGGATGATCGATGGGGGAAACAGGATCCCCAGCGTTCCGCCCGCGGCCAGCGTGCCGGTAGCAAGCGCTCCGGAATAGCCGTGGCGCCGCATCTCCGGAAGCGCCACCGCGGCCATGGTGGCTCCTGTCGCGATCGAGGAGCCGCAAACGGCGCCAAACCCGGCGCACCCTCCGATAGTCGAAATCGCGAGCCCGCCGCGGCGATGGCCCACACAGGCCCTGGCCGCATCGAACAGCAGGCGGCTGAGTCCGGCCCGGCTTGCGAGATGGCCCATCAACAGGAACAGCGGCAGCACCGACAGCGTATAATTCGATACCCGGCCGAACGGCGCCGTGTTGAGCAGGTTGAAGAACGCCGGCCAACTCGCTAGCGAGGCAAAGCCGAAGCCGCCGACAACGAACATCGCCAGCGCAACCGGCATCCGCAACGCAACGAACAGGAGACAGACACCGAAAAGCAGGGCGCCGAACTCGATGTCCGTCATTGCCCGAGCGCCTTGAGGTGACGGTGAATGACCACGAGGGAGACCGCGGTCAACAGTCCCGCGGCGACGAAGGTGGAGAAGTACGCCCAATGGAGCGGAATTTTCAGGAACAGGGTCGTTTCGCCGTCTTCCAGTTTGCGCATGCCGCCGACGAACAGGCGCCAGGCGATCACGCCCGCCATGACCGTAAAGACCATGCTGTGCACGCAATCCAGGGCTGCCCTGTGCCGCGGGCTCAGCCAGCCGGTAAAAAAATCGACGACGACGTTCGCGTTCGTGGCATGGCAGTAAGGAAAGAAGGCGAACACCGCAATACCGCAGAAGAGTTCGGTCAGTTCGTAGTCCCCGGGAATTGGCGTACCGAAAAAGTAGCGTCCGACAATGCTTGCCACCGTCATGCCGGTGACTGTGAGCAGCAGAATGCCTCCGGCCATGGCGAAGGCGCGGGCGAGCTTTTCGATACCCTCGCCCGCCCGATTGCCTGCCGAACTTTCCGGGCCGGGCGGCGCCGTGGGTTCCATCCGTCCGGACGGTCTACTGATTTCGGTCACCGCTATACCTGTCGATCAGACTTTTCGCGTCGTCGAGCAGCGCCTGCCCGTCGTGGCCCAGCGCGTCGATCCTGTCGACCCAGCGTTCCGCCAGGGGCGCGGTGGCGGCCCTCAACCGTTCGCGTTCCGACTCCGCAAGCGTCAGGATCCGGTTTCCGCGTTGCACGGCCAGCTCACGGCCGCGATTCTCGTCATCCTGCCACAGGCGGCCGAGCCGCCGCGCCAACGCGATGCCCGTGGTCTCGTCCACAAGTTGCCTGATGTCGTCGGGCAAGCCGTTGTAGCGCGCCTTGTTCATGGTCAATACGAACGGACTGCAGACCAGTGAAATTTCCGTGTGATACTGCATCGTCTCGTACAGCCGGTACGGCCGCAGGATGCTCCACTGAATCCAGGCTCCCTCCACCACGCCCCGGGAAAGCGCCTCGTAGGTTTGCGTAATCGGCATGCCGACGGGGATGGCGCCGAATGCTTCGAGCATTGCGGCGTCGTTCTGGGAAGCCACGCGCACTTTCAGACCTTCGAAGTCTTCCAGGGCGCGAATCTGGCGATCGACGGAGTGGATGTGGCCGGGGGCCGTGGTATGGAAAACCAGCGGCTGGGTATCCTGGTATTCGTCCCGCATCCACTTTTCATGGAACGCCGTCAACGCCTGGCTGGCCGCTTCCGCCCCCGAACAGACGAAGGGCAGCTCGAATACTTCCGTCAATGGAAACCGGCCGGGCGTATATCCGGGAAGAGTCCAGACTATGTCGACCACGCCGTCGCGGGCCTGTCCGTAGAGGTCGGCGGGCCTGCCGCCAAGTTGCATGGCAGGAAACAACTGCACCGCGACACGGCCGTTCGATCTGGTCTCGAGTTCCCGGGACCAGGGTTCGAGGAATTCCGTCATCGCGATCGCGTTGGGCGAAATAAATGTGTGGAGCCGGAGCGTGATCTGTTCCGCGGCGGAACCGTCGACCGGCGCAAAGAACAGACATATGAAGATCGAAACCGAAGCGGCAACTCGAGGCATCAATTTCAACCGCGCAAATTGCGAATCAGGCGCATGAGATTCAATGCTAGCATTGGCCGGAGTCACTAACAATTTGATCGAGCGGCGGCAACTGCAGGCGCAACGCGCATGCGTTGCGCAGGTCGGGGATTCGGTTTAGGCTAGCCCGCTCGACAGAATGAAGAAAAGAAATCGAACAATCATGCGACGCAGACAGGTTTTCCATATGCTAGGCGCAGCTTTCGCCGCTTCCGCTCTCGGCGGTTCCAATGCATTTGCCCAGGGCCGCAGCGTTGACAGCGTCGGCTTGCAACTCTACACCTTGCGCAACGAGATGGCCGAGGATTTTGACGGCGCGCTGGCCAGGGTCGCCGAACTGGGTTATCGCGAAATGGAATTCGCGGGCTATTACGGCCGCAGCGCGAGCGAAGTGCGCCAGGCGCTGGCCAACAATGGGCTCGTCTCTCCTGCCTCCCATATCCAGTTGAACGCGATTCGCGAGAACCTGGCGCAGGAAATCGAATTCGCCGCGGAGTTGGGGCAGCGCTTCCTCGTGGTGCCGAGCCTACCCGGCAACGAGCGCAGCCTCGACGACTACCGCCGCCATGCCGAAACCCTGAACGGCGCCGGCGAGGAATGTCGCCGCGCCGGGCTGAAGATGGGCTATCACAATCACAGTTTCGAATTCGAGACCACCGATGGCCGCATTCCTTACGACATCCTGCTTGAGGAAACCGATCCCGATCTGGTCGACATGGAACTCGACCTGTACTGGATCGTAAATGCGGGCGTCGACCCTGCGGCGTATTTCGCCGCCCACCCCGGCCGATTCAGCATGTTGCATGTGAAAGACCGCGCCGCCGACGGCGCCATGGTCGACGTCGGCAGCGGCGCGATCGATTTCGCCGGCATATTCGCCCATGCCGAAACCGCCGGCTTCCGGCATTATTTCGTCGAACACGACAACCCCGGCGACGGCTTTGCTTCCGTCGCCAACAGCATCAGGCACTTGCGCGAGTTGCAATTCTGAATCCGGAGAAACGCTAATGAAAACCCGGCGCGATTTTCTGCGCGAACTGATCGTCTCGGTTGGCGGCGTGTCCGCCCTGTCAACTTTGACCGCTTGCGGCGATGCGCCGGTCGTCGTCGCCACCATGGCAGGCGAACCCGGTCGCTTCTACACCGCGGAAGAGATGGAACTGGTATCGCGGCTGTCCGAACT
Source organism: uncultured Pseudohongiella sp. (assembly GCA_964622925.1). Classification (GTDB taxonomy): domain Bacteria; phylum Pseudomonadota; class Gammaproteobacteria; order Pseudomonadales; family Pseudohongiellaceae; genus UBA9145. The sequence continues at coordinate 15,573 of CAZUSL010000160.1, forward strand.
CATCATTCCCCGCACCGAGACTCCCGGCGCGCTCGACGTCAACGTGCCCGGCTATATCGATGGGCTGATGGCGGACTGGGCCAGCGAAGAGACGCGCAGCGCGCATCGCCAGGCGCTAGCGGAGATCGAAGGCCGTCTTTCGGCCAATGGCGGATTCCTGGCGCTCGCTGAAGCCGAGGCCGAACAGGTTCTGGCCGAACTCGACCGGTCCGCTTTCGCGGAAGCCGCGGATGAACTTGGCGGCTATCGCAGCTTCAAGGGCTATGTCACCCGTTCCTATTTCGCCACCGAAGGCGGAGCGCGCGAGGAACAGCAATGGGTGGCGGTTCCCGGCCGCTGGGATCCGGACGTGCTCGTAACCGACCGGCAAGGAGTCTGACCATGGCTGAAGCGACTGAATTCGATGCGATAGTGGTCGGCTCGGGCATGAGCGGCGGTATGTCCGCCAAGGAATTGTGCGAGCGGGGCCTGAGGGTGCTCGTGCTCGAGCGTGGCCCGGAAATCGTTCCCGCACGCGACTACAGCGACAATCTCGCCCCCTGGGAAAGTCCCAATTTCGACAACATTGCCGAAGATGAAGTCAGACAACGCTATTTCCGGCAACACCCCGGGGCGCCGTACGCGGTAAAGGAGTCGAACAAGGATTTCTGGGTCCGTGACGACATACACGACTATGTGGAGGCCGAAGGCACGCGATACGAATGGCTGCGCGGCTACCATACCGCCGGCCGCTCGATCATGTGGAGCCGCCAGACCTATCGGCTCGGACCCCAGGACTTCGAGGAAAACCAGCGCGAAGGCGTCGCCATCGACTGGCCTGTCCGCTACGAGGACATCGCGCCCTGGTACGAAAAGGTCGAAACCTTCGTCGGCATTGCGGGCGAGGCGGAAGGTCTCGACCATTTGCCCGACAGCGTATTTCAGCCGGCTTTCGAACTGAGCGCCGCGGAAAAAGCCTTCAAGCAGCGCGTTGAAGCTGCTTTTCCGAGCCGCAAGGTGATCGCGGCGCGCGTCGCCCATCTTACAGACGCGACCGAGGAACAGCGCTCGCTCGGCCGCAGCAACTGCCAGTTGCGCAATCGCTGCCACCATGGCTGCACGTTCAGAGCCTATTTCTCATCGCTCAACGCGACCTTGCCGGCGGCCGAGCGTACCGGCAACCTGACCATGGTGCATAACGCCATCGTGCAGTCGCTCGAATACGATCCGGAAACAGGCCGCGTCAGCGGCGTGAGGGTGATCGACGCCGAAACCGGCGAGACGCGCACTTACACGAGCCGGATCGTATTTCTCAACGCTTCGGCCATCGCCTCGGCGCTGATCCTGCTGCAATCGCAATCGGAAAGTTTTCCCAATGGCCTCGCCAACCGTTCCGACCAGGTCGGCCGCAATCTCATGGACCATGTCAGCGGCGCGGGTGCGGCGGGCATCATGCGCGGATTCGACGACCGCAAGGTTTTCGGTCGCCGTCCCGGCGGCATCTATATCCCGCGCTACGCCAACATCACCGAGAACGACAAGCCTTACACGCGCGGCTTCGGCTACCAGGGCGGCGCCAGCCCCCTCGGTCACGCCAACGGGCAGATTCCGGGAATCGGCCGCGAGTTCAAGGAATCCCATCGCCGCCCCGGTCCATGGCGCATTTCCATCGGCGCCTTCGGCGAGCAATTGCCGAACCCGGACAACCGGGTGACATTGCATCCGACCCGCCGCGACCGCTGGGGCAATCCCCTCGCATTGTTCGAAGTGCGTTACAGCCGCAACGAGGAAATCATGCTCGAAGAGGCGCGCACCGACGCCATCGCCATGCTGGAAGCGGCCGGCTGCGAGCAGATCACCTCTTCGCCCGTGAATCTCACCAATCCGGGAAACCGCATTCACGAAATGGGCAGCGCGCGCATGGGCCGCGACCCCGCGGATTCGGTGCTAAACGGCTGGTGCCAGGCCCACGATGTGCCCAACCTGTTCATCACCGACGGCGCCTTCATGGTCTCCTCGGCGTGCCAGAATCCATCCCTGACCTACATGGCCTTCAGCGCCCGGGCCGCAAACTACGCCGCCGACCTGCTGGCGGAAGGAAGTCTCTAGAAACCGCGAATCATTCCGACAGCGGAAACACGTCGATGTGGCGGAACTGGGTAGGGTGGCTTTCGGCCTGGATTGCGATCAATCCTTCTGCCAGCGCCACGGGCGCGCCGTCATTGAGCAGACGTTGCGCGTCCAGATCGGTTGCGTCGAGCTGAAGGCCTCCGTATTCAAACACGATCTCGCCGTTTACCGTGTGACGCACCATTTCATTGCCGCGGATCTCGACTTCAAGCGTCACCCATTGGTCGCCATGGAAGGTGTCCGAACTTGAATTCGTGCAGTGCCGGGTAACCAGCAGGCCTTCCAGGCGAAAGTGCGTTCCCGGCGTGCAGATGTTGGCCGTAGACCGCTCGTCCGCGCCGTTGCCGCCCAACAACTGCACTTCGATCGAAACCGGGAATTCCTGATCGAGCGTCATCGATTCCGGGGTCTGGCTGTGCAACATCATGCCGTTGTTGCGGAAGGCCCAGTTCAGTTGCGGCGCATCGATCACCTGCTCGCCTATGAAACGGTATTCCACCCGCAACAGGTAGTGCGAGAACGACCGTTCATGGAACAGATGGCCGAATTCTCTGTTGAAATCGGTCCAGTTGTCGTAGGAGACCGTCAGCAGTCCGTCTTCGACGCGAAAGGTGTCGAGATAATTATCGCCGGCAGGGTAGCCGGTGAACTTCGGCGTCCAGCCATCCAGGTTTTCGCCATTGAACAGGCTGATCCACTGTTCCGGCTCCGGCGAGCAGGAAGTGGCGAACAATAGTGGCGCAAACAGCAGAACGCAGGCGCGAGTAGTCATTTTTTTCATTGCACCGCATTAACCGTGCGATTGAAGTCGAGCCTCATGTCGAGTTCGCTGGGGCAGCCGTAGGCCGCGAAACATTCGACGTCCACGACAATCTGAAACTCACCGTTCCGGCCTTCCATGCGGTCGACCTGGACCGCCGTTCCGCTGCGGGTGCTGTCGGCGTTCAAGGTGTCGATCCGCGTGTCGTTATCGGTGCGCAATGTAAAGTCGGCATTCGCTATCACCCAGTCCCGGGCCGCGCTCCATTTGGCCTCGCATTCCGCCTCGGAAGTACAGTAAGGAATCGTGCGCTCAACCTCAGCCAGCCGCGCCAGGTATTCCTCGGATGCGCCACAGGAAGCCAGCATAAGTGAGGTACAGGAAACGACCGCCATACGGCGCAAGGATTCGATCATCGCGTGTACTCCTTTGCTGCAAGGAATTCAACGGAATTGTATATCACAATCAGATCACTCGGCCGCATTGTTTTCTGATTACCTTTTCGATTTGCCGCAGTGATGGATGCTCGCCGTAGTCGGCTTCGAACCGCACTTTCGTTCGGTCGAGTTGATCCAGCAGCGAGGCGGCCATCTCTTCCAGCAGGCCGCGCAAGAAACGGGCGCCCACATCGCATTCCTTGGCCAGCAAATCCCAGTGTTGCGCGGTCACGAGGTCCGGGTTTCTCTGTCCGCCGACGGCAAAGGCGAGGTTATGGTCGAGTTGATCGATGGCGCACGTGCATACCAGATCGTAGAAGGGAGCGAGGCCGAGTTCGCGGTTCTCCTGGTACAGCAGCGAAAGGTTCTTGGCGTGCCCGTCCGAGTTGCCGGCCAGAACATTGAATATCTGCCAGCGCAGCAGATGCCGGACATCCTTTGCCGGGTCCGTCGATACTTCCCGCAACAACCGGACGCAGTCCGCGAAAGTCGGCCCGCCGTCTTCCTCGTACTTCCTTTCGCGCCCGTAGCCCAGCGCCTGACAAAAATCCTCCTGATGCAAACGCCGGAAATAGTTGGGGCCAACCAGAATTCGGTCGTATCGCAGGGTTCGCGCAAAAAAGCGCTTGTCATAGGATTGCAATTCGATATCCACTACCGGCAATCCGATTTGTTTCGCCAGCTTGCTGGTAAACGTCTCGTTGATCGGCAGATGGCGATAGCCGGGCAAGTCGAATTTCAGAATATGGTTGGTGGGTGCTTCCCCTTCGGGAAGAAAATACCGGCCGTCTCTCACCAGCACCGGACATTTGTCTTGCGCTCCGGCCAATGAATTCCGGGGCCGCTTGCTCTCCGGCACGGCGAATCGGAATTGATCGCGTTGCGCGACCAATAGGGCCAATTCTTCGTCCGAAAGCGACCGGTAGGTTTCATCGTCGATCGCCGGGTCGCAGCCCTCAGGTAATATGCAGAACGCACTGGCGCAATCTCCGCCTATGGCGCGCAACAAGTCGAAATCCGTGTTGGGAATTTTCAGATCGCGAACCGTTTGCTCGCGAAATTGCCCTTCGGGCAGCAGGTTTGCGAAGACACGGTGGGCGACGCCATCCTCGCTTGAGAACTCGCCGGTGACCAGCGGGAGCGACTGGGAGATTGGAGTGGCTCGAATTTCGACCCAGGCGGGGTGGTAACGAAACCCGATGGCGCCCACGGGATTTCGCCAGAGGTATCCAATCTGAGCGTCTTCATGCCAGACGATCAGCGCATCGGGGTCGATCAAATCAGATCCTCTATGAAATCTCCCCATTCCGCCGGATCGATGCCAGTCGGAAAACGCCGCGACCAGACTCTTGGCTGCACGACGACATCAAGACCCAGAATTCGCAGGGCCTTCAGGACTTTTCCAATTTCCGCGGTTTCCTTGCCGCGCTCGAACTCGGACAGGAAGCGCGTGCTCAGATTGCCGAGCCCAGACACGGTTTCCAGCGTCAATCCCTTGTCTTTGCGATGGGCGCGCGCCATGCGGCCAATCTCCTCGGTTGATTGGACCAGCCCGTAGGCGATTTCTTTCTTGGCCATCTTCTTTATCCAAAAATTTTACCGAGCGGCAAAATTTAGCAATAAATTTAGTCAAAACCAAGAAAAATGTCCCGTGCGTGACAATTATTGGGATAGACTGACGCCATCGTCGTATTGCATGCGAAATTGCAAGGAGCGAGAAATGCATCTGAGAAACATCTGGCTATTGCTGGCCATCGCCGGCGCGGTTATACCCTGGTACTACCTCGCGGGCTTTCTTGCCGCGAATCCAATCGACATTGCCGGTTTTCTCGCGGCCTCTACGGTCAATGACGTTGGCCGCGGTTTCGTCGCGGACCTGCTGATTTCCTCGCTGGTGTTCTGGATCTACATGTTCTCACGCCGCCCCGACGGCCCGGCGCCATGGCCGTTCATCGTCATCAACCTGTTCATCGGCCTGAGTTGCGCCCTGCCCGCTTATCTCTGGGCGAGTTCCGGTCGGCGAAGCCGATAAAAGCGCACCCTTTGCTACAGAAATTAAGCTATTTGCTGCTCAGGATTGATAATCGCACAACACTACTATATTGTTGTGTTGATGCTTACATTCGACCAGCAAACCGGCTATTTGTCTCCGGGAGTCCACAGTGCCCCATGGCGCGACATCCAATTACGCTTCGCCGGGAACAGGCACCGAGCGCGGCTATTAGAGGGTTTGCAGGCTGCCTGCCGTAATTTGGCAGGGGCCGGTTGCGGGAAACTCTTGCTGGATGGGAGCTTTGTCACCGGGAAACAGCTTCCCAGGGACTATGACTGCGCTTGGGAAACGGCGGGAGTCGATCCGGACCTGTTGGATCCGGTTCTGCTCGATTTCAGCAACGGTCGCGCGGCCATGAAGGCGAAATACTTCGGAGACTTGTTCCCGGCATCGGCGCTGGCCGCACCCGATGTGCTCTATCGCGATTTCTTCAAAACGGATCGCAACGGGGTCGAAAAGGGCATAGTGTTGATCAACCTGGAGCACTTGCCATGATTACAAACGAAAGGCAGTACAGGATCACAAGAAAGAAGGTGGCGCAATTCGCCCGCGAGATCGAGAATTTCGATGCGGCATCCAGCGAGCGTCCCGGTGTCCATCCAAGACTGCTACGCGCCGAACTGGACGCTATGCGAAGCCAACTTGACGAACTGCGCGATGAACTCAAGGAATACGAGGAACTGAAGTCTACCGACCCGTCCGTGATTTCCGTCGAATCGGTCGAGGGTCTTGCGGAAGGTCTGATCAAGTATCGAATTTCCACGGGGCTGAGCCAGCGGGCGCTGGCGAAGCGCCTGGAAGTAAAGGAGCAACAAATACAGCGATACGAAGCGACGCGCTATGAGTCCGCCAGTTATCAGCGATTGTGCGAGGTCTCTCGTGCGCTGGGGATGAACTGGCGCCACGCCGAAAAGCCGAAGGATGTGCGGCCGCGACATCCCGCCGCGATGATCGTGGCGGGAGTTCGCGATCAGGCAAGGCGTGATTCCGGACAATGGGTGTTCGTGGACATAGGCTTTTCGGCAAACGGACGTAGTTGCGGTATTGCGATCGGCGATTTGCAGCCTCGCAATGTCCACTATGGCGATCTGGCGCCCTGTATCGCACGCGAATTGGAATCGGATACGACGCCATTGAACTTGCTCATCGAAGCGCCGCTCTCCGTCGCGTTCAATTCCAACGGAAATCCGACGGGCCGAAGCATAGAGAAGAGGAACGGGAAAACACGATACTGGTACATGCAGGGGGGAGCAGTCACGCTGCTGGCAACCATGCACCTCGTGCGGGACTTGTACGAAATGCGACCCTCAAGGGAAGTTCGGCTGTTCGAAGGTTTCGCGTCCTTCAAGCACAAGGGAACGCGCTCCTCCCATCAGGACGATGTTTCGAATCTGCGGCGTATTGCCTGGGGTGAACGCGACAAGGGAAGAATCGTTGAAGCGGAAGGGCTGAAAATGCGAAAAAACGACATTCTCGTGTCCTCATTCTCAGTATTGGGAATGGATTTGGGGATTCCCCCGGTGGTCGTGGCCGACGGTCCTTGACTTCGATGCAATAGAGAGTTCGAACCATGCAATCAATAAGACTGGAACAAGAGCTTGCATGCCCGGCAAGCACGGTCTGGGAGGTGATTTCCGATGTCTGCCGCTCGGACTGGGTGCCGATGGTCGATGCCATCGCGCTGGACGGCGATGTGCGCTCATTGGAGATGGCGGGGGTCGGCCCGATTCGGGAACGGATTCTCGAAGTCGACCACGATGCGCTTCGCCTGCGCTACAGCGCCATCAGCACGCCCGCGAATATCGAACACCATCTGGCGACGATTTGCATCGTGCCCGATGGAGATTCTTGCGTGTTGCAATGGACCACG
>CAZUSL010000161.1:0-2298 GCA_964622925.1 uncultured Pseudohongiella sp.
GTGCGGATCGAATGCCGCATTGCTGGTTCGGACATCAATCCTTATCTGGCCCTTGCCGCTCAGATCGCGGCCGGCATCAAGGGGATCGAGGAGGCGCTCGAGCTGGTTCCGCCCGCCAAAGGCGATGCGTATGAAGGCAGCAGCGGAATGATTCCGAAGAACCTTCGCGATGCCCGCGAAGCGCTCAAGGGATCTGCAATGCTGCGTGAGGCATTCGGCGATGAAGTGATCGATCACTACTGCCGGGCAGCCGAGTGGGAGTTGGAAGAGTTCGACCGTGTCGTGACCGATTATGAGGTTGCACGCGGGTTTGAGCGGTCGTGAGATCGGGATGAACAAACGGTAAGTCCATCGGCATTCATTTGCCGGGGCAAGAGAATTGTGATGACCAGGACCCTTACCTGTGTGTCCCCTATCGACGGCTCTGTGTATGCGGAACGCAGCTGCATGACGCTCGAGGAGGTCCGCGCGGCAGCCATCAGAGCCGGAAAAGCGCAGATTGACTGGAGACAGCGCCCACTGTCGCAGCGCAAGGAACTGGTGATGGCGGGAGTGGCCGCCATCGGCGATATGGGCGATGAAGTGGTGATCGAACTGGCCCGCATGATGGGCCGTCCGGTGCGCTACGGCGGCGAGTTTCGCGGCGTCCTCGAACGCGCCGGCTACATGGCGGATATTGCCGAAGAGGCTTTGCAACCCATCGAAATAGAGGACAGCAACGCCTTCCGGAGAGTAATAAAACGAGAACCGCAAGGCCTGGTGTTCGTGGTTGCCCCGTGGAACTACCCGTACCTGACGGCAATCAATTCCGTAGCCCCGGCGCTGATTGCAGGCAATGCGGTCATGCTGAAACATGCAACCCAAACCCTTCTGGCGGGTGAGCGCATGGTACGGGCATTCACCGAAGCAGGCATGCCGGCGGATATCTTTCAAAACGTTTTTCTGGATCATGAGACGACCGCGGAGTTGATTTCGCAGAACGCTTTTGACTTTATCAACTTCACGGGTTCGGTGGGCGGCGGCAGAACGATGGAAATCGCAGCTGCCGGAACGTTCACCGGCGTAGGCACTGAGTTGGGCGGGAAGGACCCGGGCTATGTGATGGACGATGCCGATCCGGATGTTGCCGCTGAATCGTTGATTGACGCAGCCATGTTCAACTCCGGTCAATGTTGTTGCGGCATAGAACGCATCTATGTGCACGAAAGCCTGTTTGTCGAGTTTGTCGAGAAAGCGGTTACGATTGTCAAAGGCTATAAGCTTGGCAACCCGCTGGATAAGGCCACCACGCTTGGGCCTATGGCAAGTATACGTTTTGCCGAAGAGGTGCGAGCACAAATTTCCGAGGCCATCGAGCAGGGCGCCAGGGCGCGCATAGAAACGTTTGCCGAAGATGACGGGGGCGCCTATCTGTCTCCACAAATTCTGACCGGTGTTACGCATGATATGCGTGTGATGCGCGATGAGAGTTTTGGACCGGTTGTCGGCATCATGAAAGTGTCGTCGGACGAAGAGGCGATCGAATTAATGAACGATTCCGAGTTCGGCCTCACCGCTTCGCTCTGGACCAAAGATCCGGCACGCGCAGAAGCAATTGGCGCGCGGCTTGAAACCGGCACGGTATTCATGAACCGCGCGGATTATCTGGACCCCGGACTTTGCTGGACCGGCTGCAAGAACACCGGCAGAGGCGGCGCCCTGTCCGTTATCGGCTATCACAACCTCACCCGACCCAAATCATATCATTTGAAGAAAGCAGCATCGTGAATCTCGTCGGAAACTGGTCCTATCCCACTGCAGTCAGGTTCGGCGCGGGTCGTATCGGGGAATTGCCGGAAGCTTGCGCACAAGCCGGCGTCAGGAAACCGCTTCTTGTAACGGACAGGGGGCTTGCCGACCTTCCGATCACGGCCCGGACGCTCGACATTCTGGAAGCGGCGGGGCTGGGCCGTGATTTGTTTTGCGAAGTCGATCCTAACCCGAACGAAAAGAATCTTGATGCCGGCATCGCCGCCTACAAGACAGGCGGTAACGACGGCGTCATCGCTTTCGGCGGAGGGTCCGGCATGGACCTGGGCAAGATGGTGGCCTTCATGGCGGGACAGACGCGTCCGGTATGGGATTTTGAAGACATCGGGGACTGGTGGACGCGCGCCGACGCCCATGTCATCGCGCCGATTGTTGCGGTTCCCACCACCGCTGGCACCGGTTCGGAAGTCGGCAGGGCGTCGGTGATCACCAATTCCGAAACGCGCGCGAAAAAAATCATCTTTCATCCGAAGGTCCTGCCTTCTGCGG
>CAZUSL010000162.1:0-29894 GCA_964622925.1 uncultured Pseudohongiella sp.
ACCAGGGCCTCGAGCTTGGCCCGGGTGAGGCGGATGTTGAGATGCTTCGGTCCGCTCGCGTCGGCGGTGATGTACGGCAGGTTGACTTCGGTCTGCTGCGCGGAAGACAGTTCGATCTTCGCCTTCTCCGCGGCTTCCTTCAGACGCTGCAGGGCCAATGGATCGTTATGCAGATCCATGCCGTGCTCTTTCTTGAACTCGTCCGCCAGATAGTCGATCAGGCGCAGGTCGAAATCCTCTCCGCCGAGAAAGGTGTCGCCATTGGTGGACAGTACTTCGAAGGTGTGTTCGCCGTCGGTCTCCGCGATCTCGATGATCGAGATGTCGAAGGTGCCGCCGCCGAGATCATAAACCGCGATGGTCGAGTCGCCGGTGCGCTTGTCCATGCCATAGGCAAGCGCCGCCGCGGTCGGCTCGTTGATGATTCGCTTGACGTCGAGTCCGGCGATGCGGCCGGCGTCCTTGGTAGCCTGACGCTGGGAATCGTTGAAGTAGGCGGGCACGGTAACGACCGCTTCCTTTACCTCTTCGCCGAGATAGTCCTCGGCGGTCTTCTTCATCTTCATCAGCGTCTGGGCCGAAATCTGCGGCGGCGACATCTGCTTGCCGTTGACTTCCACCCAGGCGTCGCCATTGCTCGCCTTGACGATCTTGTAGGGCACCATCTTGATGTCCTTCTGCACCACATCGTCCTCATACTGGCGGCCGATCAGGCGCTTGATGGCGAACAGGGTATTGTCGGGATTGGTAATGGCCTGACGCTTGGCAGGCTGACCCACAAGGGTCTCGCCATCCTTGCTGTAAGCAACGATGGACGGGGTGGTGCGATCACCTTCCGAATTTTCGATGACCCGTGGCTCGCCCCCTTCCATGATCGCTACGCAGGAATTGGTCGTGCCCAGGTCGATGCCGATGATCTTGCCCATGTTCGGTCTCCGTTAACTTTGCCGTCCGCATCGTACGGACTGACTGTAAAATTTGTTGCTGTCCGGTTTCGGTCAGGCCGGGTCGGTGGATACGACCACCATCGCCGGCCGCAGCACTCTGCCATGCAAGGTATAGCCTTTCTGCATGACCGCTATGACCGTATTCGGCTCCACTTCGCCGTTTTCCTGTATTGACATCGCCTGATGCAACGCAGGATCGAAGGGTTCGCCCATCGGGTCGACCTCTTCGATATTGAACTTCGCGAAACAGTCCGCGAAGCTCTTCAATGTAAGGTTCACGCCTTCGTGAATCGCCTTGACGACTTCGTCATCGTGTTCGCTCGCCGCGTTCAGGGCGCGTTCCAGGTTATCCATCACCACGAGCAATTCACTCGAGAATCTTTCCTGGCCGAACTTGTGCGCCCGCTGGATATCCTGTTCCGTGCGGCGCCGCAGATTCTGCATTTCCGCCTGAATCCGCAACAGCTTGTCTTCGGTCCGGCGGCATTCCTCTTCGGCGTCGGCCAGCCGGGCCAGCGCCTCTTCCAGGCTCAGGTCTGCAAGCTCTTCGGTCGCGGCTTCCTCGGTCCCGGCCTCGGCTTCCCCGGATTCGGCCGCCTCTTCGGCCGTCTCCCGCTCCGCGGCTTCCTGCGCGTCCGCCTGCTCTGACTCGATCCTGGATTTCTTTCTGGTTCTGCTCATGCCTTGACGTCCCGGCCCAACCTCTTCCGACTTGCCTTGAATCAAATGAAGAAACAAACGAAGCCATTGACCCGATTCTCAGGTCACGAAAGCCTATATGGGGACATGGATTGATGTTTCAACCCATCCAATATACTTTTCGCGCCATGCTGCAACACCTCTCGATCCGGAATTACGCCACGGTGCAAAGCCTTGATGTCGACTTCCGCCCGGGCATGTCGGCACTCACCGGCGAGACCGGCGCTGGCAAGTCGATCATCGTCGGGGCGCTGGGGCTCGCGCTCGGAGACCGGGCCGACAAGACCGTCGTCAGAACCGGCGCGAAAAAGACCGAGATCGCCGCGGAATTCGATGTTTCGAACAACGACGCCGCGAACGCCTGGCTGGAAGACAACCAGTTGCAGGGAGACGCGGCGGATTCCTGCCTGGTCCGCCGGGCGGTCGGCAGCGACGGGCGCTCCAGGGCATTCATCAACGACTCGTCCGTGACCATGGCGAGCCTGCAGCAATTCGGCGCATTGCTGGTGGATATCGTCAGTCAGCAGGAACACCAGTCCCTCTTGCAGCGCACGACCCAGCTTTCCCTGCTCGACGATTATTGCGTCGAACGCACCCTGCTCGAAGAACTGCGCTCGCTGCACGGCCGGTGGCAGGCCAATCAGCGCGATATCGAGCGGCTGCGCGGCGATGACGACGAAGGCCGCGTCCAGTTATTGACGTACCAGTTGGACGAGTTGCGGGAACTCGCGGCGGAAGACGGCGAAACCGGAACGCTTGAGCGGGAACATCGCCGCCTGAGCGGCGCCGAACAAGCGCTGGCGGCGCTGGCCGGCGCGGTGCAGGATATTGCCGACAACGAGCAGTTCAACGCCCTGGGCAGCCTGCGGCGCGCCTTGCAGCTACTCGGCGACCTGCAAGGCGACAGCAACCGCATAGCCAATGCGGTGGATTTGCTTGAATCGGCCTGCATCCAGATTGACGAAGCGGCTGCAGACCTGCGCACGGCGGCGGACGAGTTTCCCATCGATCCGGAGCGACTTTCGCAGGTCGACGATCGCCTCGGCAAACTGCATGACATGGCGCGCAAGCACAAGGTCAAGCCGGCCGAACTGGCGCAATTGACGCGGTCGTTGCAAGAGCAATTGCAGGCCATTCACGGCCGCGAGGAAGAATTGCAGCGCCTTGGGGAGGAAGACTCGAAATTGCGCGAACGATTCGCCGAGGTCGCAGGGCAGGTCGGCAAACAACGCCGCAAAGGCGCGGGTCCGCTGTCGCGGGAGATCGAAAAACGCATTGCCCGCCTCGGCATGGGCGATGCGGGCATGGAAATCCGTTTTGAATCGATGGCGTCCGACGCGATCAACGCCCGCGGCCTGGAAAGAGTGGAGTTTCTCGTCAGCACCAATCCGGGGCAGGAGCCGGGCCCGCTATCGAAGATCGCCTCTGGCGGCGAACTGTCCCGAATCAGCCTGGCGATCCGGGTCGTGACCGCACAAACTTCCCAGACTCCCTGCCTGGTTTTCGACGAAGTCGATGTCGGGATCGGCGGCGGCGTGGCCGCCCAGGTCGGCGCGTTGCTGCAGACGCTAGGCGATTCGGCCCAGATTCTCTGCGTCACCCATCAGCCCCAGGTAGCCAGCCGCGCACATCGGCAATATTCGGTGGACAAGAGCAGTGACGGCGCGAGTGCGCAGACTTCGATCAGCGAACTCGACGAGGACGCGAGAGTGCTCGAACTGGCCCGCATGCTGGCCGGAGCGGAATTCAGCGACGCTTCGCTGGCCCATGCCCGGCAGATGCTCGCCAGCGATCAGGATTCCTGCTGACAATCCGGGCAGATGCCGTACAGATACATGCTGTGGTCGGTGATCCTGAAGCCGAACTTCTCGGCGACCTTGACCTGCCGGTCTTCGATGATGTCGTCGTAGAACTCCTCGACCTTGCCGCATGTCGTGCAGACGATGTGGTCGTGATGATCGCCGGGCATCAACTCGAAAATCGAATGGCCGCCTTCGAAATGGTGGCGCAAGACCAGGCCCGCCGCTTCGAACTGGGTCAATACGCGATAGACCGTCGCCAGACCGACTTCCTGGTCGGATTCCACCAGCGCCCTGTACACGTCCTCGGCGCTCATGTGCTTGTTTTCGGAGGTTTCCAGAATCTGCAGAATCTTGACCCGCGGCAGCGTAACCTTGAGTCCGGCCTTGCGCAGTTCCTGATTTTCAGTGCCCATGTAAGCCTGCCGATTCGCGGAATTGGATTGCTGTTCTATCGCCCTTGCGTGAGTTATTATGCACGGCTGTATTCGCATATGAAAGCCGCCGCCTTCGGCGACTCCGCAAGATACGGATTTTCACATGTTCAAACTGAGCGGACTTCTCCCCGCATTGCTGTTGACCGTCCTGGCGGGCTGCTCCAACAACCTGGGCTCGCTGGACTTCCCCGGCGTGTACAAGATCTCCATCACCCAGGGCAACGTGATCCTGCAGAACATGGTCGATCAGTTGCGGCCCGGAATGACCAAGAACCAGGTCATCTTCGTCATGGGCACGCCGCTCGTGCGCGACCCCTTCCACCAGGATCGCTGGGATTACGTCTACAACTTCCAGCCCGGCGGCGGCGCCCGTACCCAGGAACGCATCACGGTCCTGTTCGTCGACGATCAACTCGCCACCGTCACCGGCGACTTCGTGCCGAATCCTCCCGAAGACCTGAACTGAACTCAATCGCTGCTCGCCTCTCCACGCCGTAAACAGCACAAAGTTGTTTACACAGTTTCGGCATATTGGTATAAAGACTGGACTATCCATCCGCTGTCCCAACCGAGGCGCCACATGAGCGATAAAAGGCTTTACAACACGGTCGCCCGGTCACTGCTGGAATTGATTGACAACGGTGTCTATCCGGCTGGCAGCCGCTTGCCGGCGGAGAGAAATCTGGCGGAACAATTCAAGGTAAGCCGCGTCACGATTCGCCAGGCCCTGGTGGCCTTGCAAGCTCGCGGCAAGGTTGACATCAGGACCGGCTCGGGAGTTTACGTTCTCGAAGACATTGACCCCGGTCATGAAAGTCTTCCGAAAGTAAACGCCTTTGAAGTGACCGAAGCCAGGTCCTTGTTCGAATCTGAGGTGGCCGCACTGGCCGCACTGAATATCAGCGACGAGGATCTGGATAAACTTTCCGGCTACATAGAAAAAATGGCCTCCGACGATCCCGACGACGAAGAATCGGCGGAAATGGCCGATCGGGATTTCCATCTCACGATCGCGGCGGCTTCCGGAAACTCCGCCGCGCGTCATCTTGTCGAACTCCTCTGGAAAATGCGCGACGAACTTCCGCAAGTGAAAGAAGTCTACGAGGCCGTTTGTCTCGAAGACACATCGCAGAGGGGCGATGAGCATATGGAAATCTACGTTGCGCTTCGCAATCGGGATCCCGCCGCCGCCCGAGTGGCCATGCGCAAACATTTCGCGCGCCTGCTGGGATCCATGCTCGATATCACTGAAGAACAGGCTCTGGAAAGAATCCGCAAGAAGGCATCGGAAAGCCGCCATCGCTTTCTCAAGATCGCGAGTATCTGAATTGGCGACCTGAACGAATTCGGCTAATGAGATTCAAAGTATCGCAAACTCTGTTTTTTGCTGCCGCCACATTCGTCTTGTGGACTCCCGGATACTCCGCCGAACGTCCCGGCTTGCTGCTTTCGCCCGCGGATGTGGAGTTCATAAAACAGTTCCGGCACGAGTCCCCCGCTTTTTCCCGGGTGCTCGATGAAACCGCAGCCGAACTCGACCTTTACTTCGAAACGGCGCCGGATGTGCCGGAGCCGGTGGACGCCGGGGGCGGTTATTCCCATGAAACCCATAAAAGGAATGGTATTGCGATACACGACGCAGGAATCGTCTACCGGTTGACCGGAGACGAGACCGATGCCCGCAATGCCGCCCGCCTGCTTCTTGCCTACGCCGAGATGTATCCGGGGCTTGGCAACCACCCGCAAAGCAGGGGGTCGAATCCGGGACGGCTGTTCTGGCAGAACCTCAACGAGTCGGTATGGCTTACCTATGCCATACAGGGATTCGATGCGATTCAGGATACCCTGTCGGCTACCGAAAGAGACCGGATCGTCAACAATCTGCTGCGTCCGATGGCCGACTTTCTCTCCGAAGGATCGCCCGGCACATTCGACAGGATTCATAACCATGGAACCTGGGCGGTTGCCGCGGTCGGCATGACCGGCTATGCGCTCGATGACCAAGACTACGTTCGCAAGGCGCTATATGGACTGACCGGTGACGGCGACTCGGGTTTTATCCGGCAGATCGATCTGCTGTTTTCGCCCGATGGCTATTACAGCGAGGGGCCTTATTACCAGCGTTACGCCATGATGCCCTTCCTTCTTTTCGCCCGCAGCATCGAAGCGAACGAGCCGGAGCTGAAGATATTCGAGCACCGTGAAGGAATCCTGCTGAAGGCAATCTACGCCTGTATCGACCTGTCCTATGCCGGGCTGTTTTTCCCGTTGAACGACGCGATCAAGGACAAGGGGCTCGACACCGTGGAATTGCGCTACGGGATCGCGATGGCCTATGCCCTGACGGGCGACTCCACGCTTTTGTCCATCGCGGGATTGCAAAGTTCCTATGTATTGAACGGCGATGGTTTCAGGCTGGCGCGGGCCAGAGATCAGGGCGAAGCATCAACGTTCGACTATCGCTCGCGTTTGTTTCGCGACGGGCCGGAAGGAAGGCAAGGCGCGCTGGCCGTACTTCGCAGCGGAGATATTTCCAACGAGCAGGCTCTCGTGCTCAAGGCCACGTCCCAGGGCATGGGACACGGTCATTTCGACAAACTGGGACTGCTGTTCTACGACAACGGCAATGAAATACTGACCGATTACGGCGCGGCGCGCTTCCTGAATGTCGAGCAGAAAAACGGCGGACGCTATTTGCCCGAAAACGAGACCTGGGCCAAGCAAACCATCGCGCACAATACGCTGGTCGTTGACGAAACCAGCCATTTCAACGGCCGCTTGAGACTGGCGGAACAGAGTCACCCCGAAGTCCTTTTCTTTGACAGCACCGACGAAGTTCAGATCGCCTCGGCCGTCATGGAAGACGCGTACGAGGACACATCGTTCAATCGCACCGTAGCCTTGCTTGACGATCTGGCCACCGACAATCCGGTGATGATCGACGTCCTCCATGCAAGCAGTACAAGTGAACGTCAATACGATCTGCCGGTGCATTTCAACGGACATATCGTCGATACAAGCCACTCGCCGGAGCCCGGGATTTCGAATTTGCGGCCGCTGGGCGAAGCAAACGGCTATCAGCACCTGTGGCTGCGCGCAAGCACCGAAGTTCCCGCCGGCGATAACTTTTCCGTTACCTGGCTGACCGGGAATCGCTTCTACACCTACACGGTCGCAGCGCAACACGATATGGAAGTATTTTTTACGGAACTGGGCGCCAACGACCCGCTGTTCAACCTGCGCAGGGAGCAGGCGCTCGTATTTCGGGTGAATGGCGCAAGTTCAAACCGGTTCGTTTCCGTATTCGAGCCGCACGGCGAATACAACGGGGCGGAAGAATTTACTTTGAACAGCGCCGGCTCGATCGAAGATGTCCGATTTCTGCGTGAAGGCGGCGCCGATGTCCTGAGCATTCGAACCGGCGACGGTTCGCAAACAATCCTTGCCTTGTCACTTGATCCGGACGAAACGACATCACATACGGTCAGCCTGGAAGGTCGCCCACACAGTTGGAACGGTTTTTACGCATTGTTCAGTGAAGAGCTCGGCGAAGAACGCGAATTGCAGGAGTGAGTAAGGAATGTTTCGCGGATACCTAAGATGGATCGTTGTAAGTCTGGTCGCCATCGCCACGGTGATCAACTATATCGACCGCAACGCGCTGGCGATCATGTGGCCGGCGATTTCCGAAGATCTGGGTATGGACGAAAGCGACTATGCCCTTATCGTGTCGTTATTTATGGTGGGTTATGCGATCGGCCACTCGCTGTTCGGCAAGATCTTCGACTGGATCGGCACGCGCCTCGGATTCGTTCTCGCAATCGTGGTTTGGTCAATCTCGATCATGCTGCACGCGGCCGCCCGCGGCGTGGCTTCGCTCGGGCTGGTGCGGGCGATGCTCGGCGTGAGCGAAGCGGGGAACTGGCCGGGGGCGACCAAAAGCAATGCCGAGTGGTTTCCCATCAAGGAACGCGCGCTGGCCCAGGGAATCTTCAATTCCGGCGCTTCGGTTGGCGCCATTGTCTCGGCCCCGGCAATCGCCCTGTTGTACTTGCAATTCGGCTGGCAGGGAACGTTTATCGTGGTGGGCCTGCTTGGTTTTCTTTGGCTGGTCCCCTGGCTGTGGATATTCAAGGCGCCGCCGGAGAGCCACCCCTGGCTTTCCGAAGAGGAAAGGGAGTACATACTCTCCGGACAAAAATCCGAGGACACTTCCGACGAAGATGTCGAACAGGCCGCTCCCGGCTGGGGAGAAATGCTCAAGTACCGGCAAAGCTGGGCGGTCATCTCATCGAGATTCTTTCTGGATCCCGTCTGGTGGTTGTTCGTTAGCTGGCTGCCGATCTATCTCGCCGACCAGTTCGGATTCGACATTGCGCAAATCGGATTGTTCGCCTGGGTGCCATTCGTTGGCGCGGCGCTCGGGGCGATATTCGGCGGCTGGCTCGCCGGCAAACTGATCAAGAATGGGTGGACGGTCAATGCCGCCCGCAAGCTGACCATCACCCTCGGCGGCGTGATCATGATGCCGATGCTGATTGCGACGGCGTTCGCTTCCACTCCCCTTGCGGCGGTTTTGCTGATTGCGGTGATCCTGTTCGGATTCCAATTGGCGATCGGCAATATTCAGACCCTGCCCAGCGACTTTTTCGCCGGCAAATCGGTCGGTTCGCTGGCTGGCGTTGGCGGTACGGCGGCGGTGGCCGGCACGTTGATCACAACCAACATGGTCCCCGTCATGACCCAGGAATCCTACGTGCCGTTCTTTCTGCTCGGCGCTTTACTGGTTCCGCTCGCGGTGGCTTCGGTGTGGATTTTCGGCGGCCGGATAGAACCCGTGACCTCGGCGCCCCATGCCGCGGCCCCTGAAGCGGAAGCGGCTGGTTGAATACCCAATCATCAAATACTTGCTGGAATCAGGAATGAATATCGAAAACAAGGTAGCAATCGTCACCGGCGGCTCGCGCGACATCGGCAGGGCGGTTTCGGAAACACTGGCCGCGAATGGCGCAAAAGTCGCGTTTACATGGCTGAACAGCGCCGAGGACGGTGAAGCCACATTGGCGGCAATCCAATCGAACGGCGGAACGGCAATCAGCGTTCGCGGCGACATGACGGATAGCGCGGACGTGGAAAATCTCATCGACAGGACCCGAAGCGAGTTCGGCGATTCCATCGATATTCTCGTCAATGTCGCGGGCGGACTGGTCGCGCGCAAAACGCTCGCGGAAATGAGCGAATCGTTTTTCGAAGGCGTGATGAAACTGAACCTGACCAGCGCCTTCCTGACAGCCAAACACGCGGTCCCCTACATGGGCGCGGGAAGTTCGATCGTTAATTTCTCGTCCCAGGCCGGCCGCGACGGCGGCGGTCCCGGGGCGGTCGCCTATGCCTCTTCAAAAGGGGCGGTGATGACGTTTACCCGCGGCCTGGCCAAGGAACTGGGTCCCGCCGGCATTCGCGTCAATTGCGTTTGCCCCGGAATGATAGACACGACGTTTCACGACACCTTCACCAAGGATCAGGTGCGGGCAAACGTCGCCGCGGCGACGCCGCTGCGCCGCGAAGGACAGGCGCAGGAAGTGGCTGACCTGGTCGCTTATCTCGCCTCGTCCGAATCGAGCTTCATGACCGGAGCAAGTCTGGATATCAACGGCGGACTCTATTTTTCCTGACGCCGCCACACCTGTCTGAACTGGAGGTCTGAATTTGGCGGATATCATCTGCTTCGGCGAAATTATGCTGCGCCTGAAATCGCCGTCTCATGAACGACTGTTTCAATCGCCGAACTTGGAAGCCACATTCGGCGGCGGTGAGGCCAATGTCGCCGTCTCGCTGGCCAATTTCGGCTGCGACGCCGCTTTCGTCAGCGCCCTGCCGGACAATGCGATCGGCGACGCGGCGATCCGCGAGTTGCGCAAGTATGGGGTGGATACCGGTCACATCAGGCGAACCGGCGACCGTATCGGGATCTATTTTCTGGAAACCGGCGCCAACCAGCGATCGTCGACGGTCGTTTACGATCGCGCCGGTTCTTCCATCTGCGACGCGAAGACCGGCGATTTCAATTGGGATGAGATCTTTGCCGGAGCGAATTGGTTGCACATAACCGGAATTACACCGGCGTTGAGTGCCTCGGCGGCCGAGCTCAGCCTTGAAGCCGTGACCGCGGCAAGCGAGGCCGGAATTACGGTGTCCTGTGATTTCAACTACCGCGGCAAGTTGTGGAAGTATGGCAAGACCGCGCCGGAAGTCATGAACGAACTCGTCCGGTTCGTCGATGTCGGCATCGCCAATGAAGAAGATTGCCAGAAGTCACTCGGAGTCGAAGTCGATATCGATGTCGAGAGCGGCGAACTGGACACCGCCAAATATGAATTGCTCAGCGCGGAGATGTTGAAGAGATTTCCGCGCATGTCCGTTATCGCGATCACCATGCGGGAATCGCTCAGCGCCGACAGGAATCAATGGTCCGCGTGTTTGCGCGATGCCGACGGTTTCAACTTGTCGCGGCGGTACGAAATCACCGACATCGTCGACCGCGTGGGCGGTGGAGACAGTTTTGCTTCCGGACTGATTTACGGGTTGAACGCTTTTGCTGACCGCGGGCAGGCGCTGGAATTCGCCGTTGCCGCGAGTTGCCTAAAGCATTCGATATCGGGAGATTTCAATCGCGTCGACACCGCGGAAGTATTGCAACTGATGCGCGGCACGGGTTCAGGGCGAGTGCAACGCTAGTCGTACAACCCTGCCGAGAACTTCTTCAGCGCTTCCAGGCCGGTGATATCCTGCGCGACCAGATCCAGATGCTCACAGGGAATTTCCGGCAGGGCCTTGCCGAGAGTCCGCAGATGGAATTCCTGCTGGTCGCGGCGTTCTTCAAGGAATTCTCCCGCGCCGGCAGGCAATCTCTTGTTGACTACCAGGCAGTCGATGGCCAGTCCCGCCTTGCGCAATTGATCGCGCAATTCGATGGTTTCCAATACCGGCAGGCGTTCCGCGACGAGCACGATCACGAAGGAAGTCAGTCCCGGGTCCGCCAGCGCTTCGCGCAGATGCACGAACTTGAGGCGGCGGCGGTTGAGGACGCCGCGGATCCTGCTTTCTTTCTCGGCGGCCGGATTCTTTTCGCCGACGATGTCCTCGGCCAAAGCTGAATCCGAACCGAGGCCGCGCACGAACTCGGCGAAGCGGTCGGCGCGTTCGCGGCGCTGAATCAGGCCTTCGGTCCATGCGGTCATCATCTCGGGCAGCGCCATGAGCCGGGCGGTATGTCCGGATGGGGCCGTGTCGAATATCACATGCTCGTATTCCTTCCTGCCCTGCTCGACGATCTCCGCCATCTTTTCCAGGATCGCGGCTTCCTGCATGCCGGGAGCGTCTCGCGACAGCGCGATATGCTTGTCGATCTCCCCATGCATCTGCACCGGCATCAGGCTGTGCAGCGCGCCCGATACTTCGCTCATGTGCTCCTGCACGGTCGCTTCGGGATCGAGTTCGAGGCCGTCGAGATCCGGCGCGAGCCGCACCGGCCGCGACCCGATCTCGCGATTGAACAGATGGCCCAGGTTATGGGCGGGATCGGTGGAAACGAGCAGCACTCGTTTGCCTTCGCCGGCGAGAGCGAGCGCCGTTGCGGCGGAAACGGTCGTCTTGCCGACACCGCCCTTGCCGCCGAAGAAGAGAATCTGCCTGGAGCGCGCGAGATCTAGCAGCAATTCACATGATCCAATGGCGAGCGTTCCATGCCCATGCGCTGGTGCCATTCATGAAAGCGTTCGTAAACAACCGGCAGCAATTCCATGGTGTAGAAGGCGGCTGGATTCGGCACGCCCATGCTTTCGGCAAAGACGATCAGCATGAACAGGTCTTCCTCGTCGCGCCCCGCTCGCGCCATGGCCCGACGGTGCGGCGTCACATAGTACTCGTAGAGTCCCTGTTCGATGCGTTTCAGCAGTCCCGGCTTGCCCTGGCTTCGTTTCATGAACTTTATTATGCGCGAGGCTTACGGCTATTGGAACCGGCCCTGGCGGCGCGCAACTTCCGGGCTTCCATGGGCGTAATCTGCAAGGGCCGGTAAATCTCGATCCTGTCCCGCGGTTTCAGAACGTATTTCCTGGGGGCCGGCGCGCGCTTGCCGTCGAGTTTGCGCGAGAAGATGCCCATGACCGCCGTCTCAAGATCGATTTCGGGAAACTCATCGACGATTCCGGATTGATTCACCGCCTCCCAGGCGGTCGTACCGCGCGGCACCTCGAGGCGTACGATGCGCTGGCGTTCGGGCGTCGCCCAGGCGACCTCCACTTCGATGGCGCCGGCGGTTTTGCTCATTGGCCGTAGACTGCCCCGGCGCGCGCCACCACGGCGTCGACCATGACGCCTGCGGTATCCCTGAACAGTCCGCGAGCCGCGAAATTCACGATTGCCGAACGGAACTCGAAATCCATTCGCAAGCTGACCTTGCAGGAATTTTCGCCGAGGCTTTCGAACCGCCATTGCGCCTCGAAATGCGAGAAATCGCCTTCCACCAGTTCCATGTCGATCGTCTCGGGCGGCCGCAGCCGATTGCGGGTAACGAAACGTTGCCGGATACCGGCGCGTCCCAGGCTCAATTCGCCGACGAGTTCGCCGTCGCTGCTGGAAAGCACCCGGGCGGACTTGCAATGGGGCAGAAACGAGGGGTATTGCTCGATGTCGTTCACCAGGTCGAACATCCGCCGGGCGGAATGGGGCAGCAAGGCGCTGCGGACCACGGATACCATCAGAGGTAAATCTGGTTGACCGTGCTCAGGAACACCACCAGCAGCACGACCGGAATCACGGTGCCAAGCGAGAGATCGACATAGCGGTGCAGCCAGGAGCCGCGATAGTTCGGGTCGCCGACTTCAAGTTCCCCGGTAAGCCCGCTCAGTTTCCAGCGCCATGCGCAAAAGATGCACACGGTAAATCCCACCAACGGCAGGATCGTCTCGTAGAACACGTCCGACACCAGGTCGAAGAAGGATTTCGACACGCCGCCGTAGCTCGTGAAATTCGTGAAGAATTCGGAGATCCCCAGCGACATCGTGGCGGGAATGGTGAAAACCGCCATCAACACCGCCTGCACCAGGATCGCCTTCCGGCGGGAGATTTTGAACTCGTCGATCCAGCAACTGATGGGGATCTCGATGATCGAAACCAGCGAGGTCAGCGCGGCGAAGAACACCAGGGTGAAGAAGACGATCGCGGCGACGCTGGCGCCGAAATAGCCTACAGCGGCCTCCATGGAAAGGAAGATCTTCGGCAGGAAGCTGAAGATCAGGCCGACGCTGCTCGTGGAAAGGTCGTCGGTATTGGTATTCGGGTCGAAAGCGAAAATTGCCGGCAGAATCAGCAGTCCGGCGAAAAAAGCGATGCTCGTGTCGGCGATCGCCACCATGCGCGTGGAGCCGGCAATGCTGTCTTCGCGGCTGAAATACGAACCGTAGGTAATCAGGATTCCCATGCCGAGCGACAGCGAGAAGAAGGCCTGGGCGAGCGCGCCGTTGATCACCGCCAGATCCATGCGCGAGAAATCGGGCACGAGATAATAGGCGATGCCGACACTGGCGTTTTCCAGCGTCAAAACGAAGATTGTCAGCGCCACGAGCATGACCGCGAGCGTCGGCATCAGCACCCGCGCCAGCCGTTCGATGCCGCCTTTAACGCCGCCGAGCAGAATGACGAATACCAGCACGAGCAGGAAGATCAGGTAGCCGAAAGTCGTAGGACGGGCGGCGATTTCGCCGAAGCTCGCGTCTTCGGCGAGCATGCCCAGGCCGCCGGCCGCGAGTTCCTTCAGATAGACGAGCAACCAGACGGTAATGACCGAATAAAACACCGCGATCATGAAGGGCGTCAGGATCGCGAGCATGCCGACGCCGTGCCAGAGCCTGCTGCCGCCGGAAAGCTTGAGAAAGGCGCCGACCGGATTGCGCTGGGTGTGCCGGCCCATTGCGACTTCGGCCATCATCACCGGATAACAGATCACCACGATAAAGAACAGGTATACCAGCAGAAACGCGGCGCCGCCGTTCTTCGAGGCCATTACCGGAAACGCAACGAGATTGCCCAGTCCTACCGCGGACCCGGCCGCGGCAAGGATGAATCCGACCCTGGAAGAGAACTTCCCCCTTTCGTGTGACATTCGCCTGCCCCCTGTTATAGTTGCGCTTTCCCGGAAGACCGCCATGAAGAAGAACGCACCTGATACCACAATCGTGGTCAACAGGAAAGCAACGCACGACTATTACATCGAGGAAGGCTTCGAGGCCGGCCTGTGCCTGCAAGGCTGGGAAGTGAAGAGTCTGCGTGCAAAGAAGGTGCAGTTGACCGACAGCTATGTGCTGATGAAGGACGGCGAGGCTTTCCTCATGGGCTGCCATATCACACCGCTGCAGACGGCGAGTAGCCATGTCGTCGCCGACCCGGACCGCACGCGCAAGTTGCTGCTCAACAAGAAGGAACTGTCGAAACTGTTCGGCGCGACGCAGCAAAAAGGGTATACCTGCGTTTGCACTCATCTCTACTGGCGCGACCATCTGGTCAAATGTCGCATCGCCCTCGCCCGGGGCAAGAAGGAACACGACAAGCGCGCGAGCATCAAGGATCGTGAATGGAATATCGACAAGCAGCGCATCGTACGCCAGGCCAATCGCTGACAAGGGAAAATTGGTCTTACCAATAAAATTAATTTGTTTTGCACTTTTGGTTAGCTTTCGTGGTACACTCGGGTTCTTCGCGCCGGCTAACGCCGTCTGAAAAATCCAGTTTCCAGGAGAGAATCCAAATGAATCGCAAACGTACTATCGCCTCTTCAACCGCGGGCGGGGATGGAAATACCAAGTTCAAGCGCAATTCGCTCAGCGCAGCGTTGACGTTGGGCGTATCCGCCCTGGCTGTCGGCATGCCCGCAATGGGACAGGATGCCGACGCGAATGTGGAACAGATCATTGTCACCGGCATCCGGTCGTCGCTCGCAAGCGCTCTCGGGCAAAAGCGGGCCGCGGACAACCTGATCGAAGTAATCCAGGCGGAGGACATAGGCAAGTTGCCCGATCAGAACCTGGCAGAGGTTCTCGAAAACGTCACGGGTATCCAGATTACGCGAACGGCCGGTGTCGGCACCGGCGTTCAGATTCGCGGCACCAACGCGAACCGTACCGAAATCAATGGCGTGTCCACCGTGGACTCCGGCGCCGGACGCACCGGCATCGATTTCGAGGACGTTTCCGCGGCCATCATTTCCGCGGTTGAAGTGACCAAGGCGCCCGAAGCGAAAACCATTGAAGGTTCCGTGGGCGGCACGATCAACCTGAGAACGATACGCCCTCTCGAAATCGGCGAACGCATCGCCGCAATCCGGGCGCAAGGGGAGAACAGCAGTCTGACCACCGACGGTACTTTTACGCCCAGGATATCGGGCACCTGGGGCGACAACTGGACTACCGACGCCGGAGATTTCGGGATCGTAGTCAGCGGAAGTTATACCGAGCAGGACGTCACCGCATTTCGTCCCCGCACCGACCGCGATAACAACGTGGCCGCGAGCAGCAGCGCCGCAAGCGCACAATCGTTCAACTTCCTGCCCATCCAGTTTCTGAACCAGGATTACGACAATTTCGAGTACGAAACCGTCAACTTCGCCGGTTCGTTCGAGTGGGCGCCAAGTGAAGAACTGACCTTGTATTTCGATGCGGTCATCAATGACCAGGAGCGCAGGCAGGAAAGCTCGAGAGTGCAGGGATCGGGCGTAAGCAGCCTCCGAAACGCTTCGGTTCCCGACGCGTTCGAAACGATCAATTTCGGCTCGATCGACGGCAGAAACGGCACACAGAATCTGGGCACGATTCAAGCAGCGCTCAGAGGTGTAATCGGCGTCGATCTATCGGTCGACGATGACGACCCGAATCTGCGGTTTTCATCGGACACGAACTCGCGCCTGACGGAAAGCAACATATTCAGATGGGGCGCCGACTGGCAAAGAGACAGGTGGTCGGGGCGAGCTGAAATATCGACCTCGAAATCCGATACCACTACTCCCAGCTTCAACACTACGCTCAACTTCATCAATCCGAATGTTCCTCTCGACCCGGGCGGCGCCAACGACAACAGCACCCCTTTCCGGTACGACCTGTCAGGCGGCACTTTGTCGTGGGGCGTTGCATTCGGCGCACCCGGCGCGCCGACGGTCGCGCAATTGCTCGATCCGGCGAACGTTGTGCTACGCGACACCAACATCAGTCAGGACATATCCGAAAGCGGCGAAGACGCGGTGGTTCTCGACTTCAGTTACGATCTGGACTGGTCGGGAATTACGACGATCGATTTCGGCTACCGCAATAGTACGGCGACCAATTTCAACAACGACATCCGTACAAACCGCGGGTTAAGGAGCATGTCGGATTCTCCGAGGGGCAATCTGTTCGCGGAACTGCTTGTGCCGGGCCCTGACAACTTCAATGAGGCCGACGACCGGGCGCTGTACATCGGCAATTTTCTTCTTATCAACCCGGAACTCGTAGCTTCGGACCCGGACGGCGTGCTGGCCACGCTGAATGGCGCGATCAGCGCCCACGGCGGTTCCAGATCGATCAACGAGCCGACCTCAAGCGTAGCCGCATTTTTCGATATCGAAGAAGAGACCAACGCCCTGTACGCACAGGCGAATTTCGAGAGCGGCATATTCCGCGGCAATCTCGGTTTCCGCTATCTGGAAACCGACGTCAATTCGACGGGCAATTCGGTAACCAACGGCGTGGCGACTCCGACTACGTCGACCGGCACCTACAACTTCCTGTTGCCGCGCTTCAACCTCGTTGCTAACGCAAGCGAGGATGTGCTTCTTCGCGCGAGTTGGGGCAAGGACATAAGGCGCCCGAGTTTCAACAGCCTGTCGACCTCGACTACGTTCAGCACCAGTCCGAACCCTCCCGTTTCGATCGGCAACCCCGGTCTGGAGCCTGAAGAGGTAGTCTCGTTCGACCTCTCCGCCGAATGGTATTTCGCGCCCTCGAGCGTTGTAAGCATCGGCTGGTTCCACAAGGAGCGCACCGGCCTGTTCGTTCGCACCCAGGACGATCCGTTCGAAGATCCGGTTACCGGATTCCGCGACACTACAGCTCCCTGTGAACAGGGCGGCATTTATAACCCCATTGCGGACGTAAACGTATTCGGCGATGCCGGCGGCGTAGGGGTCTGCGTACCGGCGGCGACGACGGTAAACGGCGCTGGAGAAACCACGCAGGAAGGATTCGAATTTGCCGTCCAGTACGATCTCGCACAGTTCGAGGACGAACTGGGTTGGGCATCCGGGTTTGGATTCATCGCCAACCTGACCGAGCAGGAGTTCACCGGCGGCGACACTTTCCTCAACCCCACAAGCCGCGCCCGCGCCGCATTTGCCTTGATGTCGGCGGGCGCCACCGACGTTACCCTTCGCGGGCAACTGATCGACCTGTCGGGAACTTCCTACAATATAACGACTTACTACGAAAAATACGGTATTTCGGCCAGGATGCGATATACATGGCGCGAGGCTTACCGTTCGACCGATTTCGGCAGCACTTCCAGCTTCCCCTGGGGCTTCCCGGTCGTTCAGGAGGACAGAGGACAGCTCAATGCCAGCGTCAGTTATGCCGTCAACGACAACTTGAGCGTCGGAATAGAAGCCGTAAATCTCACCGAGTCGGATGTCAGGCAGTCCTGTGTCAACAGTGGCGCTCTCGTGTGCTTCCAGGGCCTGACGGATCGCCGCATTACCATAGGAGCCAGCTACCGATTGTAGGAAATGCAGACGAAAATGCTGTCCATGATGGCTTTTCGGTTGGAACTGAAGCCCCGGCAATTCGCCGGGGCTTTTTTTTGGAGATCGGTATGCGTGAATCCTGGAGATGGTTTGGCCCCGACGACCCGGTAACCATAAACCATATAAGGCAAACCGGGGCCACCGATGTGGTTAGCGCCCTGCATTCAGTTCCAATTGGCGAAATCTGGTCGAAGGAAGCAATCCGTAACCACATGGCATTGATTGAGGACTGCGAACCTGGTCTCGCACCCTTGAAATGGACCGTGGCGGAAAGCATCCCGGTGCATGAAGATATCAAGCTGGCAAGGCCCGACCATCGACGGTACATAGATAACTGGGTCGCGTCGATGGAAAATCTTGCACACTGCGGGATAACAACCATCTGTTACAACTTCATGCCAGTGATCGACTGGACACGCACCGACCTGAATTTCAGGCTGCCCAATGGCGCCTATGCCCTGCGCTTTGACCAGAAGAAATTTGCTGCTTTCGACTTGTTCATTCTACGCCGAGAGAATGCCGAAGCGGAGTACAGCGCCGTGGAAATCGAAGAGGCGCGGCGTATTTTCGAGTCGATGTCCGACGATGAGCGCACAAAACTTACCAACAACATTATCGCCGGCCTGCCGGGCAGAATGACGGATACCTACGGTATCGAAGATTTCCGCGACATGCTTGCCAATTACAAGGGCATCACGAGCGAGACGCTTCGTAGCAACTTGTTCGGATTCCTGTCCCAGGTATTGCCTCGGGCCGAGGAATTAAATGTAAAACTCGCCATTCATCCCGACGACCCGCCCCGCGATTTGCTGGGTCTGCCACGCATTATCTGCACGAAGGAAGACCTCGAACAACTGTTTGCCGCGCTGCCCAGCCCCGCCAACGGAATTACGCTTTGCGTGGGCACGTACGGCAGCCGCCCGGACAACGACCTGCCGGCCATGGCTGCGCGATTTGGGCCCCGCATTTATTTCTCCCATCTTCGAGGGGTTATCCGGGATTCAGCCGAGCAGCGTTCGTTTTACGAAGCGAGCCATCTCGACAGTGATATCGATATGGTTCGAGTTATCAGGGAATTGTTGCGGGAGGAGAATCGGCGAAGACGGGACGAAACCGACGCCTCGGAGATCTATATTCGCCCGGACCACGGCCATCGGATGATGGACGATATCGAAAAGGACGTAAACCCGGGATACTCGGGCATCGGCCGCCTCAAAGGGCTTGCTGAAATACGGGGCGTGATCAGAGCGATCTCGTCGGAGTCCGAAAGCGCCCGGTCATGACAGCCGTGTCTGGGAGCGAGGGGCAACTGGAAAATTCCATGCCGCAAGAGTTCGCCGCAAGGTTGGCGATATTTCTTCCAGGCATTTTCTTATTGGGATTCAACATCGGCACTGGAAGTGTCACTGCAATGGCCAAGGCAGGGGCGGACTATGGCATGTCACTTTTGTGGATGATCGTTGCCTCCTGCGCGTGTACGTTTTTTATGGTGAATTTGTATGGACGCTACACGTTGGTTACCGGTGAAACTGCACTTGAAGCTTTTCGCAAACACATCCACCCGGCGGTAGGAATTTACTTTATTGTGGCGTTGACCGTTGGTGTTTGTGGTTCGGTGATGGGCGTGATGGGTATTGTTGCGGATGTCTGTTACGAGTGGTCTAAATCCATTGTGGCCGACGGTATTTCACCGATCTATTTTGCGGCATTTTTTATCACCCTGGTTTACTTCATTTTCTGGAACGGCAAAACCCAGTTTTTTGAACGCAGCCTTGCCGTAATCGTAGCCGTAATGTCTGTCTGCTTTATTGCCAATTTTTTCATCATGATGCCGCCACCGGCTGAAATATTGAAAGGACTGATGCCGACAATACCGCGAGCGGCGCCCGGCTCATCCGACAGCCCACTGTTGGTGATCTCTTCAATGGTTGGAACTACGCTGTTTTCCGGACTGTTTATTATTCGCACCACGCTGGTAAAAGAAGCGGGCTGGTCGCTCAATGATTACAAGAAGCAGAGAAATGACGCCGCGGTCTCAATTGCGATGATGTTTGTAATCAGTGCGGCAATCATGGCTGCAGCCGCGGGCACATTGCACGCTGAAGGAATGGGATTATCGGAAGCCTCCCAGATGATAGAACTACTTGAACCATTGGCGGGCCCTCTTGCCGCTTCGATATTTGCCATTGGATTGATAGCAGCCGGCGTATCTTCCCAGTTTCCAAACATCTTGATGCTGCCTTGGCTGCTTTGTGATTACACCGGATCGGTACGGAACATGACGCTAACAAGATATCGTGTAATGGTGTTCCTGATTTCGCTGTTAGGCCTGGTTGTGCCAGTATTTGAAGCTAGGCCGGTACTCGTGATGATTGTTTCCCAGTCTTTCAATGCGGTCATATTACCGGTTACGGTCGCCTGTATTTTCTATCTCTGCAACCGGAAAGATCTGATGCGGGGGCATGAGAACACCATAATCTCCAATATCGCTCTCGCCGCGATTTTTCTCTTTGCCGTCTTTACGTCATTTGTCGGATTCAGAGGCGTTTGGCAGTTGGTAATCTGAAACGGGCAGCGCGGGGTTGTGATCAAGGCCCGCGGCATGCCCGTCATACCGAATGGACTTACCAATATATCGATAAAACCGATAACAAGCAGTTGACACTGATGGTAACTAATGGCAGTGTCGGGGATTAGTACAAATCGAAACACGGTAACGCTCATTCAAATTGGAGCTACCGATTTGTAATACCAAACACTCAAGGGGGTCCGACATGCGCACTACTACTTTTACCCTGCGGCGTTCGTCGTTGCTGCTTGCGCTATGCGCGCCGACTTTGTTGCCCGCGACCGCGGCTCTCGCCCAGCAGGCCGAAAGCGCCGACGTCATCGAGCAGATCGTCGTTACGGGCGTGCGGCGCGATATCCAGAATTCAATCCAGCTCAAGCGGAACTCGACCGAGATCGTCGACGGACTGAACGCCGACGAGATCGGCGCGCTGCCGGCCCTGTCGATCGGCGAGGCGCTGGAGATCATTACGGGCGCGGCGACGCATCGCGAGAACGGCGGCGCCACCGAGGTTGCGGTCAGGGGATTGGGGCCCTACCTGGGAAATACGGTCGTGAACTTTCGAGAGTCGACCAACGGCAGCGGCAACCGCGCGGTGAACTTCAGCATCTTCCCTTCGGAATTGTTCAATGCCGTCGCCATTCATAAAACCCAGTCCGCTAGCTATATTGAAGGCTCGGTCAGCGGTCAGGTTCAGCTAAGCACCAGACGGCCGATCGAATACGGCGAACAGCGCGCGCAGTTCAGTCTCAAGGGCTCGCAGCATCCCGACGACAGGAACATCGTCGGCCAGGATAACGGTTACCGCGCCACCGCCAGCTATATCAACTCCTGGGAGGTCGACGGCCTCGGCAGGATCGGCATATCCATCGGCGGGCAACAGCGCGACGATTCGAATCCCGAGGCGGAAGCGACTCATACTACCGGCGGCGGACGATTCGAGGCTTGCGTGCTGGAATCGTTCGATTCCATGGCGCAGCCCCTCGATACATCCGGCCGATGCGACGAGAACGGAAGCGACCCCGACCTGAGCAACGACCAGCTTCAGGACCTCATCGACTCCAATCCGGCATACAACAGCGTCGAGGATATTCCGTACGCGTACATTCCCCGCGATCGCACGTTCCGGCGCAACACGACGGACGATGACCGTCAGGCCATATTCGGCGCGTTCCAATGGCAGCCGAACGAAAATGTGGATGTGTTTCTGGATTTCCAGCAGTCCGAGCGGGATCAGAAGGAGTTGCGCCAGGATCTCCAGTTCGGAGCAACCCAGAACAACCTGAGAAACGTCGTTTCCAACCCGAGTACGGGGCTTTTGCGAAGTTTCACGACGGATACCGATATCCGCTCCAATACGACGGATTTCACACGCTTCGAGGAGTACGAAGGCGCCGGCCTGAACATTGCCTGGCAAGCCACGGACAGTCTGGAAATCGCTTTTGACGCGGCGTTCGCGGACACCTTGCGCACCGAGACGGACGTCGAGGTTCGAATGGCCGCGAACGAAGTATTGATCACGGATCCCGACCGAACTTCAAGCAGGGAAGAATTCCTGGTCAGTTTCGATGTGAACGCGCCCGGCACGGACGGACTTGCGTTGCCGACGATTCTTTGCACGGACGGCAGCAGCTCGTGCGACCCCGATTCGCTGCTGGATTTCGACATTACCAATCCGGCCTACTTCACCGCCCGCGACCGTGCGCGAATTCGCGCCAGACAGCAGATTCGCGAGCACACGATCGACGCCTACAGGCTGGACCTGTCCTGGGATACCGACGCCCTGGGCTTCGTCAACAACGTGCAGGCGGGGGTGCGTTCTTCCACCCTTGAGTACCGCACCTTCGGCGGCAACCGCAACGACGACGGTTTCAGCCTGTTCGAGGACGAGGATTTCGACGGCGTCCCCGGCGGAACCTCCAATACGGCCGAAGCCCGCGCGGCCGTCTACAATGCCGCCAACAACTGCGGCCAGTCCAGTTTCCCGGAGCCCGGTTTCCTGTCGGAATCCAGAGGCGGCAATCCTCTCGTTACGGTGGCAAGCGGCATCGGCACCGGCACCGGATGGGCGACATTCGACCATGGCTGTTTGCTCGATGAACTGACCGCGAACTACGGCGGCAGGTCCGCGATCGGCTTCCAGAACGGCATTCAGACCAACAGTATCGACCTGACCGAAGACACCACAGCTCTCTACGTGCAGGCCAATTTCGAATCCGAAATGTCCGGCAGGCCTGTCCGCGGCAATTTCGGCCTACGAATCGTCGATACTGAAGTTTCTTCGATCGGTTACCGTACCCCGCTGACCGTCATACAGGAAGACGGATTGTTTTTCGTCGAGCAGGCATCGGGCGCGGAATACGAAAGAGTATTGCAGACCAACAGCTATACCGAAGTATTGCCCAGCATGACGTTCATCATGGATCTCAATACCGATTGGGTATTCCGGGCCGGAGTCTTCAAAGGCATGTCGCGTCCGGATCCCCACTCCTACGGCAACAGCCGCGCCATCAATACCAATGACTCCGACGATCCGGATTCCGGCTACGCTTCCCTGGAAGAAGCGGTGCAAGGCATCGGCGCGCCGGGCAACCCGAAACTGGAACCTTTGCCATCCTGGAATCTGGATGTAGGTCTGGAATGGTACGCCAACGAAGATACGATGCTGGCGGGCGGTATCTACTGGAAGCGGTTTCAGGGCGCTTTCGAGAACGCCTTCCAGCAGGAAAACTTCCTGATCGACGGCAATACCGTCAGCGGCACCGTGAGAACCACGCAGGTTTCCGATGACACGAGCGACCTCCATGGCGTTGAACTCACCGCAACGCACGCTTTCGACTACTTGCCCGGATTTCTAGGCGGCTTCGGCGCCAAGTTGAGCTATAACTATGCGGATTCCGATTTCGAGTTCGAGGACGGTCACGGCGGTGACGGAACTGCATTCGATTCCAATGGCAATCCGACTCGGCTCCTGGGCCTTTTGCCGCCGGCCGGCTTGTGGGGACTGTCGCGTCATACCAGCGCAACGCAGGTTTACTGGCAGAACGATAGCTTCAACGTGCAGGCGATCTACAAGGCGCGTTCCCAGTACTTCCAGGGCTACGGCCGCGATACCGGCGCACGAATTCGATATGTGGACGACTACAACACGCTCGACCTTCGCTTGAGATACGATATCACCGACGAAATTCAACTTTCGCTCGAAGGCATCAATCTGCTCAGCGAGCCGCGTATCGATTTCCGCGGTCTGGACGGCCAATTCGTTCAGACCCTGGAGTATGGCCCGCGCGTATTCGCCGGTGTCATGGCGAGGTTTTAGGTTTAAGGAAGGGGTTGGATGATCCGAATCACGCTTGCCGCACTGACATTCGTACTGAGCCAGACAGGGTTCGCCGAGACACTGCTCGTCGGCACCCAGGAAGAGTACGAGAATGCCGTCGATGCGCTGGAGCCCGGCGACACGATCGTACTTGAGAACGGCGAATGGCGGGATTTCGAAATTCTCTTCACCGGGAGGGGAGAACCCGACAATCCCATCACGCTCACGGCCGAGACCAGGGGCGAAGTCGTCATTACCGGGCAGTCCAACCTGCGCCTGGCGGGAGAATATCTCGTCGTCTCCGGACTGGTATTCCGCGACGGCTACACGCCTACCAACACGGTGATCTCGTTCCGGCGCACCCGGGGCGACCTCGCGTATCACTCGCGCGTGACCGAGACCGTGATTGACCATTTCAACAACCCGGAACGCCACGAAACCGACTTCTGGGTCATGATGTACGGCAAGAACAACCGCTTCGATCACAACCACCTCGTGGGCAAGAGCAACGCCGGCGTAACGATGGCGGTGCGGCTGGACAGCGAGGAAAGTCAGCAGAACCATCATCGCATCGACCATAACTATTTCGGTCCTCGTCCGGTTCTCGGCTCGAACGGCGGCGAGACCCTCAGGATCGGGACCAGCCATTATTCCCTGACCGATTCGTTTACCGTGGTCGAAAACAACTTCTTCGACCGGTGCAACGGAGAACTCGAAATCATTTCGATCAAGTCCGGCGGCAATACCTTACGGGGCAACCTCTTCGTCGAATCGCGCGGCACGCTTACTTTCCGGCACGGCAACGGCAACATTGTGGAGAACAACGTATTCCTGGGAAATGGCGTCGACCACACCGGCGGCATTCGCGTCATAAACTTCGACCAGGTCGTGCGCAACAACTACCTTCACGGGCTGACGGGCCATCGCTTCGGCGGGGCCTTCGTGGTCATGAACGGCGTGCCGGACTCGCCGCTTAACCGTTACTTCCAGGTCGACAACGCCCTGATCGAGAACAACTCCATTATCGACAGCGATCACATCGAACTTGCGGCAGGCAGCGACGAGGAGCGTTCGGCGACGCCCGTCAACAGCGTGTTCAGATCGAATCTGATCTACAACGAGGACCGGCGCAACATCGTCACCGTACACGACGACATCGGAGGCATCGACTTCAGCGGAAACGCGCTCAACGGAGTCGAAGACTCCCCGCTGCAGGACGGCTTCGTCAATTCCGGGATCGAACTTCGCCCGGCAGCCAACGGCCTGCTGTATCCCGTGGACGAGGCGCTTGCCGATGTGGGTGTGACCGAGAACCTTCAAGTTCTCGACCGGTCGAGCACGGGCGTATCGTGGTATCCCAAGCCCGGCCCGGACAACCGCTTCGACACCGGCGAGACGATCGAAGTCGAACCCGGTCTGGATACGCTTATGGACGCGTTTTCCACAGCCAGCGCCGGCGACATCGTCTCGCTGGCGCCGGGCGATTACCTGGCGTCGAAGGTCATCGTCGTGGACCGCCCGTTAACTGTGCGGGCCGCCGAAGGGTCCGCGACCATCGAATTCGAGCGTACCGCCTTGTTCGAACTTGCCGAAGGCGGCAGCCTGAAACTAGACGGCGTAACCATTTCCGGCAGGTCCGCACCCGACATTTCCGGGAATTCCGCAGTTCGAACGAGTCGGCACTCGATGGTCAACAACTACATGCTTATCGTTGAGAACTCGACCATCGAAGATCTCGACATGAACTATTCATTCAATTTCTTTACGCCCGCAAAGCATACGTTTGCCGACAGGATTGAAATAACCGATTCGAGTTTTCGAAACATCACCGGGAGCGTACTTGCGCTGGACAAGGAGATAGACGACCTGGGGATCTATAACGGCGAGTACATCTCGATCACCGGTTCGAGTTTTCGGAACATCGAAGGCGCCGTTGCCGATATCTATCGCGGCGGGACCGACGAAAGCACGTTCGGCCCGCATTTCGAATTGCGGTCTTCGACTCTGGAGGCAGTTGGTTACGGGTCACGCAACAAGTCCGCGGCATCGGTCCGCCTGCACGGCGCACAGGACACGGATATCGCCGACAACGAATTCGTCGACAGCCAGCCGGTGCGTGTAAGGCATATCGTAGGCGAGCCGGTTACCGCCATGTCGAGCAACCGGTTTGTCGGAACGCCGGAACCGATCCTGACCGAATTTTCCCCGTAACAAGTTGGCGGAATACCTCCTTCGCCACTGGGCGAACGGCCTGTATCGATATGAAAAATGAAATCGACAGCCTGCTCCGGCAGGCGCCGCTGATCGCCCTCGTTCAGGCAGATGACGCGGGCACGGCGGTCAGCACTTCCCGAGCCCTCGCCACAGGCGGCATAGCCATCATAGAAGTGCTGTTCCGCACCGATGCCGCGCTCGATTGCCTCGACGCGGTCGCGCGGGAAGTGCCCGAGGCGGTCGTGGGCGCGGGCACGGTGCTGTCGGCCGCGCAAGCTGAAGCGGCTCTGGAAGCGGGAGCGAAGTTCATCGTTTCACCGGGACTCGACGAAGGAGTGATCGACGTGGCGCGATCCGCCGGGGCGCCAATTTATCCCGGTGTCTGTACGGCAACCGAATTGCAACGCGCATACAACCTCGGCCTGGAGACCGTCAAGTTCTTTCCCGCCTCGGTTGCCGGCGGCGTACCCGCGTTGAAGGCGCTGTCGAGCGTATTTCGAACGATGCGCTTCATACCCACCGGCGGCGTCTCCCCGGCCAATCTTGCCGATTTCCTCGCGATACCGGCCGTTCTCGCCTGCGGCGGAAGCTGGCTGACGCCCGCAAACCTGATCCGGGAAGGCGATTTCGAAGGCATCGGCGAACTGGCCCGGCAAGCCGTATCGATCGCAACAACAGCGATTGACAACAAGGGCTAAACAGAATCGCGCCCCGCAACCGGCGCTGGTTCGATCTCCCGGCAATCATTCATTCGGCGATACCTCTGCAATGCGCATGCGCGCCGGAGTCGACTCGTCGTTGTAGGTCAGATCCGCGAGATTTCCGCCGACCGCGTAGGCGACATGGGCATCGATGGTCACGCCGGCCATATCGGCGACATCGCCAACCAGGCCATCGACGACGGTGATCGTTTCCCGCTCGTCGAGGATCTTGCGGGCGAAAGGCCGCAATGCGTCCAGTTCGGCAAGGTCCAGCGGCAACCAGAGTCCGCCGGAAATTTTTTGGAAGTATCCACGTTCGGGCAATTTGAGGATGACGTAAATGTCTGCCTCGCGGCCCACGTCCGCCGCCGCCGGACGGAAAGAGACAATCAGGTCGGCAGGTTCCGATGAGGGAACTTCCTCCACATAGCTCATACCGCCATCGATGGTCGCGCCGCCACTGAACACCGCTCCGGAAGCCGCGCCCGCGGTGTCGAGTTCAAACAGTCCGCCGTCATCGACCGGCGGATCGGGATCATCGACAGGCGGGTCGGGGTCGTCAACCGGCGGGTCTGGATCGTCCGGCGGCGTCTGGAGCGTGAAGGTCAATGTCGCGATCGGCTCGTTCGAGAATTTGCCCGTTCCGCTGATGCGGGTGATCACGCCTTGCGGCGAGGTTGGAGGATTGCTCAACGAGAACCCTTCGCCGTCCTCGGTGCCGGCATCATAGGGGAACAGATCAACGGTCCGCGACTCAAGCCATTCGCCGTTCGCGCGCAACGACAAGCCGGAGACGCCGGTGAACCAGTCCGGGCTGGGCGCCACCATGGTGACCAGCGTTACCAGTGAATGGGTCGGGGTGGCCGAAAATTCAATCGTTGCCGAGGCGGTCCCGCCGGATGAGATACCCTGCTGTAGAGTGGCGAGGACATCTGAGCCCCTGGACTCAATCTCGCTCCCGAGCGCGCTCGTGAGCCCAAGTTCCGCCATGCTTTCCATCCCCGGACTGGCCGTTCCGCCATTGCTCCAGAAGGTGATCTGGCTGTTGTGGACGGCGCCGATCAAGGTCGTGAAATGCGCGCCGCCGGGAACGCCGCCGGGGCTTACGGCGGTGGTCCATTGACCTTCAAAGGTGGCCTGATAGGTCACTGATTGCGCGTTGGCGACAGAAGCCCGCCCAACGGCGAATAGAAGAACGGCGGTTGCGGCCAGTATGTATTTATTCATGAACGAAATGAGAATGGAACCAATCTATCCGGCGCAGCTTGTTATCATATCCCAAGACTCGAACGCAAACCGGCCCACTACCCAAATTTCCGGACCTCTGAATCTCAGGCCAACTGTGATACACTTTTCAGTCTTCTCGGGGGCGATTCGGATTCGACGCCGGTATCAACTCCTGGGGTGCATGCCGAGAGGGTAGTAACTCTCGTTAATCAATTGCTGCAACTGAATAGTTGCCAACGACAGAGAATACGCTCTAGCCGCCTGATCGCGGCTAGCGATTGCCGACGGGATGCCCGTAAACCGCCGATTGCAATCGTCGTATAGAACGGGATCGCAGCAATACGCGCCTGGCGTTGCGCTGTTAAATCCTTCCAGGCTCGCCCTGCTCGCCCTGCCCGTCGGGTAGAACAAGGGCTAACTCAATAGACGACGCTAAGCATGTAGATCTTCAGGCCGCGAACTGACGGACGGGAGTTCAACTCTCCCCGCCTCCACCAATCTTCAAGTCGCATCCGCGAGACTGAAAAACACGGTCTCGCGTTCGCCTTGCATGTGTATATCGAACTCATAGCTGGCGGCATCCGCCGCTTCCACGCGGCGGGCGAGCAAGGTTTCGCGGCGGTCTGCGGGCAGGCGGCTGAAGACGGGATCGTTCGCATTGGCGGCCTCATCCGCGAAGTAGATTCGTGTGCAAGCGTGCAGCAACATGCCGCGCATGAAGACGATCATGCAGATATAGGGGGCTTCGTCCCTGCCGAGGGGTCCGGGCTTGACCGTCTTGAAGGTGTAGGAGTTGTCGTCCGCTTCGCCGGTCCCGGCGCGGGCGAAACCCGGAAATCCCGGCGCATCGAGACGGCCGTCGCCATCGGCCTGGACGATTTCGAGCATGGCGTCGTTGACCGGCACACCCGCGCCATCGAAGACTTTTCCGCGAATTGCAATTGGTTCGCCATCACCGCGGATTTCGTTCGTGATCAGCGGACCGAAGCCGGTTCCCGATTTGTCCGGCGTCAATCCCAGGGTGAAATACGGCCCGGCGGTCTGTGACGGCGTCAGCGGCAGCCCGGTCTCGTTACTCATCCTGCACCGCTCCCGCGATCGTCCCGCGGCGTGGCGCCGGATCCGGCCACGACGATGTCGAAGTGATATCCGAGCGCGAATTCGGGTTGCGTCAATCCGAGGTCGAAATGAGCGATCAGACGGCCGCGGGCCGCAGCCGGAACCGCATGGAAGATCGGATCGAGATCGAGCAGCGGATCGCCCGGGAAATACATCTGCGTGACGAGCCTGCTCATCACGGAATTTCCGATCACCGAAAAATGAATATGCCGCGGCCGCCAGGCGTTGTGATGGTTTTTCCAGGGATAGGCGCCGGGCTGAATCGTCAGGAAACGGTACCGGCCATCACGGTCGGTGACGCTTCTTCCCGCGCCGAGAAAGTTGGGATCGATCGGCGCGTCATGATCGTCCGCCTTGTGCAGGTAACGGCCGCCGGCGTTCGCTTGCCAGATTTCGATAAGCGCGTCCGGAACCGGACTGCCGCTTTCGTCGAGCACGCGGCCCGACACCACGATCCGCTCCCCCAGCGGCTCGCCGCCCCTCCGCGCGTTGCGGGTCAGGTCATGGTCGAGTTCGCCGGGTCTGAAGCGGCCTGCGAGCGAGGCCCGTGACTCCACGCCTGCGCCGGACGATTGCTTCGCTTCGAGTCCGCCCAGATCGATCGGGTTCCTGGCCGGTCCGCGCAAAACCGACGATTTGTAGTCGCGATACGTGTACGGAGGATGCGCCGACTGTCTTTTCCCTGACATCCGATATTCTCACGGTCTGAAAACTGGCAGGATACAAGTTTCATAACCGCAGGCAAAACCGGAGTGCCGGAATGCGGACACAAGTAGGAATCATTGGCGCCGGTCCCGCCGGGCTGCTGCTCTCCCACATCCTGCATCTGCGCGGAATCGATTCGGTCGTGCTGGAAAAGCGCGACAGGACGTATGTCGAGAGCCGGGTCCGCGCCGGCGTGCTCGAACAGGGCACGGTCAACCTGCTGGTCGAAGTCGGCCTCGGCGAGCGCCTGTTGCGGGAAGGCCTCCAGCATCATGGCATCGAGATTCGCTCCGGTACGCGGTCTCATCGTATCGATTTCGACGAGTTGACCGG
>CAZUSL010000163.1:0-4309 GCA_964622925.1 uncultured Pseudohongiella sp.
GTCGTGACGCTGCCGGTCTTCGTCATCAATCTCGACCGCCGCCCGGACCGCTGGGCGGCCATGCAGGTGCAGTTCACGCGGCTCGGCATCGAGGCGGAGCGCATCCCGGCCATCGATGCCCGCCTGCTGGCCGTGCAGGAGGAATGGGAGCAGGGGACGAACAACGATCCGCCGGGCTCCGATCTCAGCTTGGGCGAGACTGCCTGCGTCTGGAGCCACCGCAAGGCTCTGCGGGCGTTCCTCAATACGGGCGAACGGGCGGCGCTCATCGTCGAAGACGACGTGGAGCTCGCACCGGATACGCCTTCGCTGCTGAAGTCGGTGGATTGGTGGCCGCCCGACGCGCGCGTTATCCGGGTGGAAACCGGGATCATAAGCCCCAAGAGGCGGTTTCTGTTATGGCCTGCATCGGCCGAAACGCCTTCCGGGCGCACAGTGCATCGCTTCGAACGCTGGGCGCCGGACTCGGCCGCCTATCTCATAAACCGCGAAGCGGCAGGGTTCGCGCTGCCGCACTTCGACAATCCGGCGATGCCGATGGACACTTTGTTGTTCGATCATCGGCGTTCCCGGTTGGCGCGCGAATTGCGGGCGTTGCAAATCGTCCCCGGCGCGGCGCGGCAGACCGAGGATGGAGAAACATCCGATCTGGCAGGTTGGCGGCCGCGCGGTCCCAGGCACACGAAGTGGGAGAAACACAACAAAAAATCGCTGCCCTACAGGGTGCGATTGATAACGTTGCGCTGCACCGGCAAGGTGACGAAGCAGCGGCAGGGCGTCTATTACAGGCCGGCGCCGTGACGCCGCCGATCTTCGTCATATCGCTGGCCCGCGAGGCCGAGCGCCGGGCCCGCATGGCGCAGGAGCTGGCCGGGTTCGACTTCGAATTCTTCGACGCCGTGGACGGCCGGACGCTCGACGCCGCGCAATACGCCCACCGCATGGACGCGGAATGGTTCCGCATCATGCGGGGCCGCGAGCTGGCCCCCGGCGAGATCGGATGCTTCCTGTCGCATTACGGCCTGTGGGAGCGCATGGTCGAGACCGGGACGCCCTGCGCGCTCATCCTGGAAGACGATGCGCGGCTGGAGGACGGGTTCGCCGCCGTCATCGGCGAGGCCGTGAAGATCGCGGCGGAATGGGACGTGGTCTATCTCGCCCGGATGAAGAGGCCGCTGCGCACGGTCCGCACGGTCGCCGCGCTGGACGGCTGCCGGCGGCTGATCCAGTGCCGCCGGCGCACGGGCGGCATCGGCTATCTCATCCAACTG
Organism: uncultured Pseudohongiella sp.; assembly: GCA_964622925.1. Lineage (GTDB taxonomy): Bacteria > Pseudomonadota > Gammaproteobacteria > Pseudomonadales > Pseudohongiellaceae > UBA9145. Next base: position 1,272 of record CAZUSL010000163.1, read on the forward strand.
GAGGCGGCCGAAACGCTGCTTCACTACTGCTGGCGCATTCGCACGCCGATAGACTACCTCTACACCGGCTGGTGGGATAACGGGCTCAGGGTCTATGCCGTCGATCCGCCGGTCGTGCGCCATGCCGAGATGCCTTCCACCATCATGACCTGGAAAGGCGGCAAATGGCCGAAGCTGAAGCGGACGGCCCTCGAACACGCGGCGGGCTATCTTCACAGGAAGGCCGACAAGCTGCTCTCGCGGGCGCGGGCAAAGTCAAACTGATGCACTACCGGATCGGCTCTCTCTGATGCTGCCTGTCTATGTCATCAATCTCGATAGCCGCCGGGACCGCTGGGCGTTCATGTCCGAACAATTCGACCGGCTCGGCATCGGGGCGACGCGAATTCCCGCCGTCGATGCCGAGTTGCTGGCCAAGCAGCCGGCGGCGGCCGCCGATGTCAGGAAGCCGGGCCGGAGGCTGAAGGAATGGCGGGGCGGCTTAAATCCGGGGGCATTAGCCTGTGCCTATAGCCACTTGAAGGCGCTCCGTGCCTTCCTGGAAACGGATGCGCCTGCGGCGTTCATCCTCGAAGACGATGCGGAATTGGCGGACGACACGCCGTCCTTGCTGGAGTCGGTGGACTGGTGGCCGGTCGGAACGCATATCGTGAGGCTCGAAAATTCTATTTCGCCGACACCTCGGTGGCATAAGGCCGCGCCGCTATGGCGCTCCTCCGGCAAGACGCCGAGCGGCCGGGAATTGCACCGTCTGGAACGGTGGATTCCCGGGGCCGCCGCATACCTCATCAACCGGCGCGGTGCTGAGATTGCGATCCCCGCGTTCACCGATCCTTACTATCCCGCCGACCATATCTTGTTTGATCTGCGATATGACAAGACGGCGCGACGATTGCGGACCTTGCAGATACTGCCGGCAATGGCGCGCCAGTATGAAACGCCCGGAAGCAGTCTAGGAAATCTGGGGGCATGGTCGGAGGCGCACAAATTAAGGGGCCGCGCGCTTCGTGCCCACAAGCTTCGCCGCAATCTTCACTCCTTGCCTTACAAGATGCGGGTTCTGGCGCTCCGGGCAATGGGGAAGGTCCAGAAACGTCGTATCGAATACTATGTAACGCCGTCGCGGGATAAAACGTAATGAGTAGCCGTCTCTTTAGCATCGTCATTGTTTTGTTCGTGAAATTCATAACGACTCCCTTTGGAGTTGGGAGGAAATTACGAACTATCAAGAAAACGCTAGTGCTGCTTCGCAAGCTTATGCTTGCACTGGATGATCCCATTAACTCCAAATTATGGACTCCTCGCAGATTGGAGCCGGATACGATTGAATGGTTGAATAATATTCCCGCTGACGGTATGGCAGTGTTATGGGATATTGGCGCAAATGTCGGGAATTATAGCCTGCGTGCGGCCTCTTCGGCAAAAGTAGTTGCCTTTGAACCTCAAGCCGCTTCTTATGCCTTTCTGAATGAGGCTATAGAGAGCGCGGGAATGGATGACCGGATCGTCGCTTATCAAATTGCTTTCGGCTCCAACACGAAATTAGGAGTGCTGAACCAAGCTGATAGCGATTTCGGTGCATCTATGCACGGCTTCGACACGGAGGAAGATCAGTTTGAGCAACCCATTGCAACAACGTTCCGACAGGGCGCAATCTGTTTTGCGGTAGATGATTTCGTGCGGCAATTTTCGCCGTTGTTGCCGACGCATGTAAAAATCGATGTGGACGGGTTGGAGCCGGACATTCTACGGGGTGGAGCAAAGACATTTTCCGACCGGTCCGTCCGATCCATGATCGTCGAGCTTGAAGGCAGTGACGAACGCCAGGCGGAGATCGTCCGGCTTATGGTCGAGTTGGGTTTTACGGCCGAGCCGAAGGCGTCGCCGGATAATCGAAATGTGATTTTCCAAAGGCCAGAATAATGCAACCCTACACAGTCTGTCTGACAAGCTGCGGCAGGTTCGATCTACTAGAGCGCACACTGGAAACTCTGCTGCCATGCCTCAAAGGCCCGATGGCAAAATTCCTTATCATCGAAGACAGCGGCGATCATGCTGTTAACGAGGTTGTTCGCAAGTTCAACGGTTCGCAAATCAAAATCCAAACGATCATAAATGTTCCCTGCTTAGGTCAAGTAGCAAGTATCGACAAAGTGTATTCCCATGTCGAGACCGAATATTGTTTTCATTGCGAGGATGATTGGGAGTTTATTCGCGACGATTTTGTTGAGGAGTCTTTCACGATCTTGGAAGAGTTTGAAAAAATATCTATGGTAAGCCCTAGATGTTATCAGGAAAAATCCTTCCCTCAGGATTTCTTTGGTCCGGAAGTTAGTTACAAAGGAATTTCATATCGCGTAGCGAATCCTCCATTCGCCTTGGGATTCGCCGGGTTGTTTTTTAGTCCAGGATTGCGGCGCATGAAGGAGTACCGAATCATCGGCCCTTATGCGCCTAATGTTACCGGTGTGGGGGAACGAGAAATCGCCCTTATTTACGAGCAACTTGGTTACAGGGCCGCCATTCTTGGGAATCCGGCCGTCCGGCATATCGGGGAAGGCCGCCATGCGCCGGACAGAGCGAAGCCACCCGGCCTTGGCAACAAAATCGTCCGCTCGATGAAAAAAAGGGCTAAGCGGCTCAAATGGCGTCTTTGTCCAAGCCTCCACCCGGTAAAGCGGGCGTTGCGTTTGCAAGCGGCCGCTTCAAGGCCGCGTTGAAGACCCGGCCAGTCAGCACCGGAGAGCCACCGCCCACCTGCTCGGCTGGACCCCGCGCCTCTCCGATCTGGACAGCATCGTCGCGACCGCCTGGGCATGGCACTCCCGCCACGATGCGCCCGAAGCCTGAGCCCGACGGCGTATCCGGCCCGATGGGCGAACGCGGTTCCGCGCCCCCGAAGGCCAGGCTGAAACGCTGCCGGGCTCCCGCCCGGCTTGCATCCGGGCGCGAAATTGGCATATTCATGGGGGTGCACATATTGGAAACCCTCCTGCAGGGGCGCTTCGGAGCAAGCTATGGACTGGTCGGCGCAGAAT
>CAZUSL010000164.1:0-7193 GCA_964622925.1 uncultured Pseudohongiella sp.
AGAGAAACCTTCGATGGCGCCCTGCTCGAGGCGATCGACGCGTTCGCGCCCGATCTCATCGTGCTCGCGGGATTCATGCGCATCCTCGGCCCCGCCTTCGTGCGCGAACAGGCCGGCCGGATACTCAACATCCACCCTTCCCTGTTGCCGAAATACACGGGCATGCATACCCACCGACGCGTACTCGAAGCCGGCGAGCGCGAACATGGCGTTTCCATCCATTTCGTCAACGAGGAACTCGACGGCGGGCCGATCGTTGCGCGCAGCCGGATCGCGGTGCGCGACGAGGACGACGAGGAAAGTCTGACCGAGCGGGTGCACCGGCTTGAACACGATCTGTATCCCAGGGTGACCGGCTGGTTCGCTACGGGCCGCCTGCGCCTGCGCGACGACGGCGTCTACCTGGACGGAAACAGATTGCCGGCTACTGGAATCGAGGAGCCGGCCCCTCCCGGAGCCTGACTCAGTTCTTGCGGCCGAGGCCGTGTCTTCTCATCTTTTCCACTAGAGTGGTACGCCGCAATTGCAGTCGCTCGGCGGCCTGCTTGACGACGCCGCCGCTGTCCTCGAGCGCGCGTTCGATGAAATCCTTTTCCAGGTTCGCCAGATATTGCTTCAGATCCATGCCATGGATCGGCGGCATGGCCGCGGTAGAATCGGGCTCGGTCGGTTCCCGGGTGCTTTCGCGCGCTTCCGGCGCCGGCTCCGTTTGACGGTCCGGGCGGCAAATCTTGTCCGGCAACTTTTCGGTGCCGACTATGCCGTGGGGATACAGGATCGCCATGCGCTCGACGAGGTTGGCGAGCTCGCGCACATTGCCCGGCCAGGCATAGGCGCACAAGGCCGAAACGGCCGCGGAATTGAAACGGACCGTGCCCTTGTCCGCAGTTTCGAGATTGCGGATCAACTCGTTCAGCAACAGCGGAATATCCTCGACGCGCTGGCGCAGGGGCGGCATCTCGATGGGAAAGACATTGATTCGATAGTAGAGGTCCTCGCGAAACTCGCCGCTGTCGATCATGTCTTCGAGATTCTTGTGCGTCGCCGTCAGAATGCGCACATCGGCCTCGATCGAGCGGGTGCCCCCGACTTTCTCGAAACTGCCCTCTTCCAGCACCCGCAATATCTTGACCTGCATGTTGAGCGGCATGTCGCCGATTTCGTCGAGAAACAGGGTGCCGCCGTGGGCGCGTTCGAAACGGCCGACGGTCGAAGCGACGGCGCCGGTAAACGCCCCGCGCTCGTGGCCGAACAATTCGCTTTCCAGCAATTCTCCCGGAATGGCGCCGCAGTTGACGGGCACGAAAGGCTTGCCTTCCCGGCCCGATATGCGATGCAGGTTGCGCGCGACGACTTCCTTGCCGGTGCCCGACTCGCCCGTGATCAGCACGTTCACTTCGGTGTCCGCGAGCCGCGCCACTACCTCCCTGACGCGCTGGATCGCCGGACTGACGCCGATCAGCCCCTGCACCGCAGCGAGTCCGCGCGTGATGTCGGAATCCGCCGTGCCGGCAAGATGTTCATGGCAGAGGCGCGCCTTGTGCAGGACGTCGAGCAGATCGCGGAAATGCGACCTGGCTCCGGGTTCCGCGAACAGGCGCGCGCACAATCGCTCGCCGGCGAATTCTGGAATCTCCTCCTCCCCCAGCAGGACGATGGCGGCCTCGGACAAGACGGAATCGAGTTCATCCAGCAATCGGCGCAGATCCTCGGCATCGTATCCGGCGAGCAATACGGCCTCGACCGTCCGCAATTCGGCCGCTGCACGGCGCCAGCCGGCGGCATCGGCGGCGGCTACGGCCTCGTCGAGAAATTCGAGTTTTAGTGCAAGCTCATGCCGGGCGGGCTCGTCTTCGCAGATCAGCAATATGGGAGGTTTGCCGGCGGCCATGACCATGGGTTCCTGAGCGAGGGCATAGTGTACACGATGAGAGGTTCGCGGTTTTTCAACTTCCCGGCGCACCTGCCGAAATCCATAACACGGGACGAACGAAAATGAACGAAGACCACCGCAGCACCGGCAATACACTCCCCTTCGCAAGACCCGCACGCGCCCCCGGGCGCGGCGGCAAGGGCGCGCCATCCGCCGGGGAAATCGACGAGGAGATGCTCGACATCGTCAGGCAGGAACCGGAGATGAATATCAGCAAAACCGTCCTGCTGGGCAAGCAGGTCGGCGAGGGACGTTACCGGGTAGACTCTTCCCGGGTGGCGAGACGATTGCTCGAATTCGAGGGCAGGCTTCAGCGCGACCAGGGCAAGGGCGGCCGCAGTTCTTCGAGCAAGGGCAGGTCGTCCGCTTCGTCCACGTCCCACGACGATTCGAGCAATTGATGACTCAGGCCCGCCTCGCGCACTCTCTCCAGCGTCTGTTCCAGCACATCGGGACCGCCCCACTCCATTTCGCTGAATAGTTCCCGGGCGGCCCGGCGCAATCCGATCAGGACGTAGCCCCCGTCCCTGGCGGGGCCGAGCACGACTTCGACGCCGGCCGACAGCGCATCGAGCGCTTGCTCAAGGTAGTCCGGCGTCAGCGCGGGACAGTCCGAACCGGCGATCAGCACGGACTCGACTCCGTCTTCCGCCAGTTCGGCGGCAGCGGCGTCATGCATCCGCGACCCGAGATCCTCGCCCTGTTGCAGCCGTATGTCCTGGACGTTGCACAAGGCGGTAAATTCCTCGTGTCCGGGATCGGATGCCGCCCAGAGATGGAACTCGGCGAGAGCGGACTGTTCGACGGTCTCGACGACGCGCCGCAACATGGCGAGATAAAAGCGCAAGGCCGCCTCGGCGCCGATTTGCGCGGCCAAGCGGGTCTTCACTTTGCCGATTTCAGGTTCCCGTGCGAACACCGCAATCCTCGCGGCGGGAAATCTGAAGCGGACGTCAGCGAACAGCCCCGGATAGTACCTGGCCGCCAGGTTTTCAGGCGCCGCGCCGAAAAAGTACAGCAGCCGCAGCCGCCACATCTGCAGGATCGTCCGCACCACGCCGTCGCGCTCCCAGCGCCGCGGAGAGCTCGACACCCTTTGCGCCAGCGGCCGTGGCCGGGCGAGCTTGCGCAACTTCTTGCTGATGGCGATGTCTTCCATCAGCGGAATGCCCGGAAATCCGCCTGCCATATGAAACAGTTCAGCGGAAACGAAAAGGGCCTGATCCCCGGTGCAGACCGCCGTGAGCCTGGCGCGCAGGTTCATGAGCGCGGCGATCAGGCGGTAAACCGGCGACCGCCCGCTGAGCCGCACATCGAACCATCCCCAGCCGGGTTTCCGGTCGGCCAAAGCTTCCGCGATAACCTGCGCGGCATTTTCGGGTAGTTGGCTGTCCGCATGCAGGAACAGGACGACGTCGCTGGCGGCGAATCGCGCCCCGAGATTCATCTGCGCGGCGCGGCCCGGACGACCGCGCAGAAGCCGGTCGCAGAGCGGCGCGGCCAGTGCCCGGGTGGCGTCTTCGCTGCCGCCGTCGACGACGATGACTTCATGGCCGAGGGAACGCATCGGCTGCAATCGTTTCAGGCAGGAAACGATTTGTGCCTCTTCGTTCAATACGGGAATGACGACGCTGATTCGCACGCGGGAGTCTCGCGGCCGGAAAGCCGCTTGTAAATTTGTAACTTATTGTGAGATTGGCATAAAATCTCGCCGCTCAAAGCCGATGGAAGGCTAAAATACCGCCGGTGTTCAAAAAACATCCGCCTCTTTGCACCCTGTTGCAGTTCCCGTAAGAAGGCCGTGAACGCAGAAAACTACTATATCGTGGCTACGGCGCCGAGCGATCCTTCCCTGCAAGTGAAAATCTCCGGCCCCTATCTCACCCGGCAGGCCGCCAAGGCCGACCTCGAAGCCGCAATCGACGAGGCGATGGACATCGATCCAAGCGCCCGCAGTTACCATTACAGCATTTCAAAACTCGAAAGCCGCAAACCCGGCGTGATCCAGCATATGGGATCGCATTCCTGAATTCGAAGTTTCGTTTAATTACTTGATTTGCAACGGTTTCAGCCGGTCGTGAAACAGCACGCGTCCATCGTTGCTGTATTGTTCGTGATTGGCTTCGATCCGCTTCTGATCGTATAGATAATTCACCATTACGCCGCGGGATTGGCGCCAGCCCTTGTCCGACCAATCTGCGCCGGCGTTCACGCGAAATAGCGATGCGCCATTGCCGAGATGGAAACGGGCGACCGAATCCGCCGGGAAATTGCCTCTTCGTTTGCGCAACAGGTAATTGAAGGCCAACTTGCGCAACAGTTCTTCCTGTTCGCCGGCAGATTGCGGGTCGCTGACTTTTTCCCTGAATTCGTTTTTGAGTTCCGCCAGCGCATCGTCCGGTTCGTCTTCGTCTCGTTCGAGCCATTTACCCAGACCGGGCACGGGAGAGAGGGTCACGAAGGTTTCGATCGATGGATGCGCCGCCTGCAATTCCTGCACGACTTGCTTGATGAGGAAATTGCCGAAGGAAATTCGTTTCAGCCCCGGCTGGCAATTGCTGATGCTGTAGAAAACCGCGGTAGTGAAATCGCCGTTGACCGGCGCCGCGGCGGCGTCGCTGTCCAGAATCTGTTCTATTCCGCTCGGAACTTCGTTTGTCAGGGCGACTTCGACGAAGATCAGCGGTTCGTCGGTCAGCGACGGGTGGAAGAAGGCGTAACAGCAACGATTCTCCGGCTCGATCCGGCTGCGCAGGTCTTCCCAGTCGCGAATCTCGTGTACGGCCTCGTAACGGATGATGCGTTCGAGAATCGCCGCTGAAGTCGACCAGTCAATCTCCTGCAACATGAGGAAGTCCCGGCTGAACCACGAAGAAAGTACTTGCTCGAAATCCCGGTCCAGGGTTTCGAATTCCCGGTGTCTCTTGATCAGGCGCAACAGGTCGGCCCGCATGGCGACCAGATCGTGCGTGGAGTTGGGAGTCTGATGCAGGCGGCGCAGCAAGGCAAGCCGGCGCGGTTCGGCCTGGCGCGAAAGCCGGCTCAGGTTCTCGCTGGACGGTTCGTGTTCGTACGCCCGCCAGGCGGCCCTGACGATCTCGAATTCCGCATTGAAGTTTTTCTCCAGGTTGCGGAAGAACGCGAGCTTGTCTTCCTCCGGCGCCTCAGTGTAACTGTCGAGCACTTCTCTCGCCGTGATCGCCGTCGAGACCTCCCCCCGCGAACCCATCAAGGTATGCAGCGCTTCGTCGAGCAGCAGCCTGTCTCCGCCGCGCCTGCGCAACGGAGAAATCAGCCCCCATAGAAAATCCTGGAATCTGCCCAACTCCATATCGGGAATGCCCGGCCGCAAGCAGCAACTCTCATTCTAGCAGATCGCCTGATCCGATGCCTTTCTCCCCGAGCCTTGAACAGGTTTCGGTTCAGGAGGGTTTCAGAGGTCAGCGCGACGCCCAGTGCGCTCGATCCGGATCACCAGCTCATCCTGATCTCCAGCCCCGCGCCGTGCTCGGGGGCCGCGCCCAGGCTCTCGCGCCGGATCAGCATCAGGCCCAGGGAGAGATCGGGGCCGCCGGCCTCCGGCGCCGGTTCGAGACGCCAACCGAGGCTGTAGTCGCGGCTGTGGGCGGCAAACCCGTAGCCGATCGTCGGAGTGCCGACGAAGCGGTCGCGGAAGGCGCTGAAACCCCAGCTGGCCTCGGCCGTCCAGCGGCTCTCCACCGCCATGCCGCCCATCCGCTGGGCCAGCGGGTCCGCGCCGAACATGGCCTCCAGCCCGCCCGTCGCCTGGCCGCCATAGTCCTGGCGCAGCGTCAGCGACGGGCCGCGCCCGGCCGCCTGGCCCGGCTGGTAGGTCAGCGACGCGGAGAAGCCCATGTCCTCAAACTCGCTCGATTGGTGGGCGAGCAGGGTGCGCGCCGCCAGGTCGAGGGCCAGGCCGAGGCGCGGGTCGGCCCAGGCGAGGCCACCGCCAAGCTCGACCCCGAAGCCTTGGTCGGCGTCGCCGCCGTCACGGCGCACGCCGGTTTCCAGCTTCGGCGTCAGCGTTCCGGCGCCCAGCGCCAGCGTCCAACTGCCCTCGATGCCGAGCCGCAGCCGGGTCGTGTCGGTCCGGGATTGGGCCAAGCCGCGCGCCCGCCCGGACGAGGTGCTCGTCCACAGCGCGTCGGACACCAGCGCCAGCGCCGGTCCGCTGCCGCCGGGCGCGCCGAACAGTTCGCCCCGCCCGCCGAGCGCCGCCATGCGCCAGCCGATGTCCGCCTTCAAGACGGCAGCCAGTGGCTGCCCGGACAACCCTGCGGCCGGATTCCCGTTCATGGCCGGGCCCGCGCCGCCAGCGGCCATGAAAGCGCCGAAGTCCGAGTTCGGGGCGGCGTTCGCCAGCGCCCAGGATCGGCCCGCAAAGGGCGATACCGTCAGCCTGCCGCCGCCGTAACCCGCCGCGCCCCACAGAGTCAGGCGCTCGGAGGCGCGCCAGGACGCCCAGGGAACGGCGGCGGTCAGGGTGGACTCGGTAGCGCCGGAGTGCGCCTCCGGGTGGTCGTAGTCGCCGCGGCCGATGCTCTGCGTCAGCGCCAGACCCAGCAGCCAGTCGCCGCGCGCGTAGTCAGCGCCCAGCATCGCGGTGGTGATCTCGCCGTCAAGGCGAAGGGCATCGTCCGCGCCCCGGAAATTGGAGCGGGCGCCGCGTCCCCAGAAGCCGAGGACGCCGCCAGCGCCGTCCGGCTTGCGGTTGTAGGCAAACGAACTGCCCGCGAGCAGGTCGGCGATGGTCATCCGGTGACTTTGGCCATGCGGTGGCCCGTGGTTGCCGTAACCGCCGTAACGCTCGGCGCCGTAGCCACCGTCGCTGTGGTGCACGCCGCCGAACTGGCCTTGGCCTGCCGCCGGAAACCCGGCCGAACCCGGCGCATGGACGCCCATGGGTTGCCCGGTCGCGACGGTGGGAAGCGCTGCGGACGATGACCCGAACCCACCCGGGAACGAACCGTTCGCCTGGGCGCCGGACGCAAAGGCATTGGCCGGATGCAGGCATCCATCAGCGGCGGGCGGGCCGTTCGCCCCAGCGTCCGCATCGGTCGGCAAGCCGTCTGGCCGGGCACGGGTGGGCATCGGCTGTCCAGCCTTGGCCAACGGATCGTTCCGTTCGGCGGCGCGGCGCTGGCCAACCTCGTGCCCGGCGCCTTCCCGCCCGGCCTCGTCATCTGCGCAGCCCTCCGCCAGCGCCCCGCCGAACTGCTGCCCGGCGAAACTGCCGCGC
>CAZUSL010000165.1:0-3834 GCA_964622925.1 uncultured Pseudohongiella sp.
GGCGCGGCCGTATGCCAATAGGCCATCGAGGTGAAATGCGAATAGGACGGCCGCTCGTAACCGCAGCCGTGGACGATGGCGAAATCGTCGGTTTCCCACAGCCTCTCGAAACCGAGCAGGCCGGGATTGAGACCGAAATGATCGTCGAGCTTGCGCACCTCGCCGGGCTTGATGCCGATGGTGGGCCGATGCCTGTAATAGGCGTCGTCGCCGTAAGGCACGATCGTGTTCAGGCCGTCATTGCCGCCGGAAAGCTCCACCGACACCAGGATGGGTTGCTCCCGGTCGGCCTGGGCCCAGGCGCGGGGGCTGAACAATGGCGCCGCGGCCAGGGCGCTGACGGTGGTCAAACCACCTGCCAACAAGCGGCGTCTGCTGATCGCTTTTTTGAGGGCGGGGCCGGGCTTCCTGACCATGGTATTTCCTCCGGATTTCGTCGTCTTCAATTCAGTTGATATTCCGGGCGGCTGAGCAGCACGTGCAACAGCCCCCGCATCGACTCTTCCATGAAGCTCGTCGCTTGAGCGATATTGGCGGTGCCGAGTTCGGCTTCCAGGTATTCGGCCATCGCCGCAATAGTGGCAGGCTCGGGCGGCACGGTAAAGAAGCGCGCAGTCAGATAGTCGACCACTTCGAGCGGCGTCTGCAAGCCGGCTTCCGCCACCATGGCGGCGAGATCGACCCGCGCCATGTCCCGGGGAATCGGCTTCACCCGCTCGATCGCCATCTGCCAGCCGCGATAGCTGCCGTAACGCGTATTGAAGGCCTCGTCGCTGTCGGCAAGCATGTTCGAAGCGGACAGTTCATTCATGTCGGGCGCTTCCTCGGCCATCATCGGCGGCAGGGTCGCCGCGCTGATGTCCATTCCTCGCCGCAGCCGCTCGTGCACGCTGAGGATTTCCTCGCCGCCATAACCGGGGTGGCGGTCCGGCGGCAGGAAGCCGATGTCGGGGAACACCACGTCGAGTACGAAATTGCCGCGTTCGAAAAGCAGGCTCGGCGTAATCCAGGCGCGCCCTTCGCTCCAGCCGGCCACCGTCGGCGGATGCATCAGCCGCTGACCCAGCGAACCGGTAACCCGATTGAAATCCGGCGTGCCCGGGATACTGTCCAGACCGAGCAGGCGATAAGTCGAAACCACGTATTCCACCGGCCCCTTGATGCGGCTGCCGATCACCTCGGGCCGATAGAAATCCCGCGACAGGAACAGGTGTTCCATATACGCCGCGATGTCGTAATTCGAATCCTTCAGCCAGGCGCCGAGTTCCCCGGCCGATTCTTCGTCGAGTTCCTCGCTGACGAAATAGTTGTATATCTTGCGCGCGATGAATTCCGCCGTGGCGTACTGTTCGAGAATGATGTCGATGACTTCGACGCCGTCGAAATCGCCTTCCCGTCCAAGCACGCGCTTGACGCCGAAATCATGGTCCTCGGTGACGACGGTGAATTCGAGCCCTACGTAATTCCAGCCGGTAAACGCCCGGGCCGCCTCGCGCACGTCGCTCTCGCCGTAATTGCCGACGCCCATGGTGAACAGTTCCATGATCTCCCGGGCGAAGTTCTCGTTCGGCGAACCCTTGGTGTTCACGCCGGCGTCGAGAAAATTGAGCATCGCCGGATCCTGCGCCACGCCGATCAGCAAGCCGCGGAAATCGCCCAGCCCCTTTTCCTGGAACAGGTTGAGCTGCTTGAGCATCTTGCGGTAGTCGCGCACCTTGTTCTCGTTGGTGGCGAAATGCCCGTGCCAGAACAGCGCCATCTTCTCTTCGAGCGGGCGCGGGCTGTTGAGCATGCGCTCGGCCCACCAGTAGGCCACACGGTCGGTTTCGAGCCGGCTCGCGCGCAGCCAGTAGAAGAACTTGTTCACCACCGGCTGCAAGGGCCGGTCGCCGCCGGGCTTGACCTGCACGCCGAGCGCGTGTCCCTGCCTGCGCGCCAGCTCGGTGGTCGCCGGCCGGCTCGGCGGGAATGGATCGAGTCCTTCGTCGAATACGCCCGAATGATCGAACCCGGGCAATTCCACTGCCGGCGCGCCCTCGAAATAGACGAGCCGGCGCACGGCCTCGGCCGGCGTCATGGCGGCGAACTCCGCCACTTCCTCGGGCCGGGCGCCGAATCCCGCACGCTCGAGCAGATGCCGGGCCTTGGCCTCGTTCCACTCGATGGGGCTGATGGGTTCGAAATCGCCGTTCGCCGCGAGCGGCGCCAGGGCGATCAGTGAGACTGCACTGAACCTGAAAAGAAATCGGCGCATGGTCTTTGCTGTAATGGCTTGGGAGTGAATGCCGAATATAGCCAAAGGCAAAGACGGGGTCCAGACTCGGTCTGTTGCCCTGACCACGATTTGTAATTTATATTCGGGCCACCATTCGATTGCCCTAACGAGTTTTTACTCCTAATGTTGCAGGGACCAGCCAATGGTTTGGCTGTATTTCTAGAGGACGAAGCAAATGAGTAAAGACTCTGCGCTCAAGAGGGCTCCCAAGCCCTTCTTCGATACCTTGGAACACATGAAAAATCCCGGAAGCCGTCGCGTCAGCGAGGATGAGGTGGAGCGGGTGCTGGGCAGACGCTCGGAGCAGGCCACGGAGGATTATCAAATGGCCGCCGAGTTCATCTACACCTATCGGGGAAGCCAGGAGACCTTCAGGCAGTATCGTAAAACTCTCGAACAGTTGCTGGCGTGGACATGGCTGGTGAACGGGAAGTCGCTGAGGGAAACCCAACGCCAGGACGTCGAAAGGTTCATAGAGTTCTGTGTAAACCCCCCAAGGGCCTGGACCGGCAAGACGAGACAGGTTCGCTTCAGGGACGCGAGGGGCAAAAGGGTTCCGAATCGCAAGTGGAGACCGTATTGCTCAAGGAAAGCGCAATATGCCGTGAGCGCCGGAACCTTGAGGACCTGCTTCAACACCCTGGGAAGTTTTTTCAATTTCCTCGTTGAAGAGGCCTACATACTCCAGAATCCGGTCAAGCGAATGCGGCAGAAGTCGAAATTCATCATGACCGAGCAGGAAGCGCCGCCGCCGCGGGTATTGTCCACCGAACAGTGGCATTACGTACTCGACGCGGCGGAAGAACTGGCGGATTTCGATCCGAAAAACCATGAACGCACCCTGTTCGTGCTTTCGGCGATGTTCTGCATGTATCTGCGCATCTCGGAGTTTGTGGAAACCGACCGCTGGCGGCCGATCATGGGACACTTCTTCAGGGACGCCCATGGCCGCTGGTGGTTCAAGACCGTCGGCAAGGGCAACAAGGAACGAACCGTATCCGTCTGCGGCGACATGCTCGAAGCGCTCAAGCGCTACCGCCGTTACCGCGGACTGACGGGACTGCCCCTGCCCGGAGAGAACACGGTTCTCGTGCATGGAAGATCGAAGAGCGGAACGCTCACGACAACCAGGATCAGGCAGTTGTGCAAGACGGTATTCATGCACGCCGCCTGGAACATGCGGGCCGAGGGCAAGATCGAAGACGCGGAAGTACTCGAAGTGACGACCCCCCATTGGCTGCGCCATACGGGGATTTCATTCGACGTTCTGCATCGCCCCCTTCATCACATTCGCGATGACGCGGGCCACAGTTCGATCAGAACCACCAACAGGTACATCGGCGCCGGCCTGGCGGAACGCCATGGCAGCGCCCAGCACAAATCCGTCCGGTTCGCCCTCAAATAACACCACGGAGTTGCAGTAACTGAGCAAACCAGAACCAGCCTGATCGGGCTGTCGGTGGTTATGCTGGGCAGTGCCCCGGGTACCGATCTGCTCAACGAGTGGGTCGGCGCCATTAACGACGGCATGTCGCTGGAAGACGTCGCGAACCACATCG
>CAZUSL010000166.1:0-10622 GCA_964622925.1 uncultured Pseudohongiella sp.
GATCAATTTCTTTGTCCAGTTGGCGGGCGTCACCCTGCCCTGGGGCATCTCCGGCGGCCTCGCCGCCTTCGTCACCTCACTGGTCCTGTTCTTCGCCGTATCCTTCGCCACCCCGCCGCCAACCCTGGCGCGAGACATCGATCGACTGATGGAGATTTGAGAGGGCGGTTCAAAATGACCTCAGCGAATTGTCCCACGTACTTTGGGGGCGCCGGGGAATATTACGAGAGGCCGAATTCCTCAAGTTACTGCCCTTGCATTCGCGCCATGAATTCCGCAGCGGTCAGGCGCGGGGCATCGTCCGCGAATTCGTACCAGGGCGGTTTTTTATCGATGAAGATATGCTCTTCGATCGGTTCGAGCGCGTCGTTTCGATCAAGGCTGCCCGCGGTCACGATTGTCGTCTGGTGATTGCCCCGCAATCGCCAGAACAAAGCCGTGCCGCAGGTCCTGCATGATCCGCGTTCACCCCAATCGGAACTTTGGTACCAGTTCACCGCGGCAGGATCGGCAACCGTCACGCCATCCGCGAATAGCAGGCCCATAAAGGGTCCACCAATCCAGCGCACACAGTCCGGGCAATGGCAAAGATGTACGCGGCCCCGTTCGCCAAGGCCTTCGTATTTCACCGCTCCGCACAGACACTGTCCGGTTTTGTCCAGTTTACTCACTTTCGCGCTCCCTAGTTGATCTTCACCAGGCCGATCTGGTTGGAACTGCTTTGGTGGATCAGCAGGTTGTTGTCCTCGGTCACCCACACGTGGCGCACGATGCCGACGCCGGAGGGAATCGCCCAACTCTGGAATGATTCGGTGCGCGGATTGAAGCGCACGAGGGCGTCCGGCCGCTTGCCCGACTCGTTGTACCAGATGACGTCGTCAATAACCGCCAGCGAGTAGGGATGCGAGTCCGGCCCGCTGGGTGAATCCCACTGCCTGATTTCGCCCGTGGCGGGATCGAGCCGCCCGATCTTGCCCATGGTCGAGTTGACGAACCAGACGATGTCGTTGCTGTCGAGACCCAGGCGGCGGATCCGTGTACGGTCGTCGGGCACCTCGTAGTAGCGCACCTCCATGCTGTCCGGGTTGAGCGCGCCCAGCTTGTTGGTTCCGTTGTAGGCGACCCAGACGGTGCCTTTTGAATCCACCTGGATGCCGTATGGCCTGGGCTCGGTGGGAATTTCCGTGATCTCGCCCGTGTCGGGATTGAGGCGACCGAGAACGGCGGCGCCCTGTGCGGTGAAGTACAGGTTGCCGTTGGGATGCCAGACCGCCGAGTGCGGATCGCGCGCTTCGGTCTGATATTCGGTGACGAGGCCGGTTTTCGGGTCGAGCATGCCGATGGTGGCGTTGCTGTTGCCGGTGTACCAGATGTTGCCGTCAGCATCGGGCACTATGGTATGCGGCCGTGCTGTCGGCGGCAGGCGGAACTCTTCCATCTCACCGGTGTCCGGATCCAGCCTGCCGGCGAGCGAAGCCCACATGCCGGTCCACCAGATCGAGCCGTCAGGCGCTTCAGCCGGGTCGCGGGATCGCTGGCCGAGAGTAGGTACCGTCCATTCGATTATTTCGATCTCGGTATCGCCGGCGATCAGATTGGGCCGGCGCGATACGTCCTCGGGAAAATGTGCGGCCAGATACTCGGCCATGGTGTTCGCCTGGGCGTCGGGCAATTCGATCATCGTCGCCATGACCCGGCGCCATTCTTCGACCGTGCTGTACCCGGCTGACCGGATAATCGAAGCAGTGGTGTGGCAACTGGAGCAATGATGCTGCACCAGATCCTTGCCCGGGCCTTCAGGCAAGGGGGTCGGCGCGGGCCGCTGACCGAAGGCCGGCTGCAGGAAGGCGAGCAGAACGGGAGCGATTGCAAGCAACAGGACTTTCTTCATCGGACACTCCGCCGTGGCTGATGGTTCAGTAGGATAGCTTATCCCAAAAACAAGCGATGTTGCAGTTGCCGAACCCAAATTCTGGAGCCGGTTTCACTATGGCCATGGATTGTCTAACATCTGCCCCGGCGAAAAGCGGTGGAGCGCGAATGGGCAGGCAGAGATCGCAACGGCTATACGCGGAAGCGCGGAAGTACATCCCCGGCGGGGTGAATTCACCGGTGCGCGCGTTTCGCGGGGTTGGCGGCGAACCGTTGTTTTTTGAATCGGGCGAAGGCGCATGGCTTACCGATGCCGATGGCAATCACTATATCGATTACGTCGGCGCCTGGGGTCCGCTGATTCTGGGCCATCGCCATCCGGCCGTTATCGAAGCCTTGCAGCGGCAATTGGAAAAAGGCCTTGGTTACGGCGCTTCGACCGAAGCGGAAGTGCGGCTCGCCGAGGAAGTTTGCCGGCTCGTTCCTTCCATCGAACAACTGCGCCTGGTCACTTCCGGCACCGAGGCGACCATGAGCGCGATACGCCTGGCGCGTGGTTTCACCGGCCGCGACGCCGTCGTGAAGTTCGAAGGCTGTTATCACGGCCATGTCGACGGTCTGCTCGTCAAGGCCGGCTCCGGCGCGCTCACGCTGGGCACGCCCGACTCGCCCGGAGTGCCCGAAGGCTACTCCGGATTGACCCATGTTCTGCCCTATAACGACATTGCCGCGCTCGAGGAATACTTCTCGGCCAACGGCAATAACACTGCCTGCGTCATTATCGAGCCCGTCGCCGGAAACATGAATTGCGTCCCTGCCAAAGCAGAGGCCTTGTCCCGGCTTCGCACACTTTGCGATGAATACGAAACGGTGCTGATCTTCGACGAAGTAATGACCGGGTTTCGAGTCGCGCTCGGCGGCGCCCAGTCGATCTACGGCATCGAACCCGACCTCACCACTCTAGGCAAAGTGATCGGCGGCGGCCTGCCCGTCGGCGCTTTCGGCGGGCGCCGCGAGATCATGTCGCGCATCGCGCCCGAAGGCACGGTGTACCAGGCCGGAACGCTCGCCGGCAATCCGCTCGCGGTCGCCGCCGGGCTGGCGACCCTCGAAGCGATACAGGCGCCGGGTTTCTTCGAAACATTGCAGGCACGGGCCCAAACCATGCTGTGCGAACTGCAAGGCCGCGCGGCAGCCGCTTCCGTGCCTTTTACCACGAGTCAGGCGGGCGCCATGTTCGGACTCTTTTTCAGCGAGGAAGAGAGCGTCGACTCATTCGATCAAGTCATGGCGTGCAACATCGAACACTTCCGCTCCTTTTTCCACGGCATGCTCGATAACGGCGTGTATCTGGCGCCTTCCGCCTTCGAAGCCGGCTTTATCTCCGCGGCTCATGGCGAACGCGAGATCGAACTGACCCTCGCCGCCGCCGACAAGGCCTTCGCCGCGATTCAGGCTTGACCGGATCCATGCAACAGATCGACGTATACGGCGTAGGCAACGCACTCGTAGACATCGAATACGAGGTCGAAGAGGACTTCTTCCCGGCGCATGGCGTGCGGCGCGGGGTGATGACGCTGGTCAGCCACGAACGCCAGGAAGAGGTGATCGCCGCGCTGCGTGAACGAGGCGACGTACGCAAGATGATGGGCGGCGGTTCCGTCGCCAACTCGCTCTACGCGATCAGCAATTTCGGCGGCCAGACCTTTTTCTCGTGCAAGATCGCCGACGACGAGGCCGGGAATTTCTATCTGCGCGAACTCGGCGAGCACAATATCCGGACGTGCGGCGATTTCCACGAAGTCGAAACCGGCCGCTGCCTGATCATGATCAGCCCCGACGCCGAGCGCACGATGTACACTTTTCTCGGGGCAGCCGAATTCCTGTCTCCGGCCGACCTCGATTTCGAGGCCGTGCGGCGCTCGCAATACGTCTATATCGAAGGCTACCAGGTCAGTTCCGACTGCGGCCGCGCCGCGGCGATCGAATTGCGGGAATTCGCCGAAGCCAACGGCGTCAAGACCGCCCTCTCCTTCTCCGATCCCTCATTACTCGAAATCTTTCCCGGGCAGATGAAGGAAATGCTCGGCGGCGGCCTCGACCTGCTGTTCTGCAACGAGGAGGAAGCCTGCCTCTGGACCGGAACCGGGAATCTCAGCGAGGCTTGCGTCGCGCTCAGGCCCGTCGCGAAACAATTCGTTGTCACCAGGGGCGCGAATGGATCGGTCCTGTTCGACGGCAACTATTTCGTGGAAATCGACGCCCACAAGGTCAAGGCCGTGGACACCACCGGAGCCGGCGACGCCTTCGCCGGCGGATTCCTGTATGGCCTGACCAACGGCCGAAGCTTTGCCGAATCCGGCAGACTGGCAAGCCGCGCAGCCGGAGAGGTAGTCAGCCGCTTCGGCCCGAGGCTTGAAGCGGGAATGTACAGGAATCTGGTGCAGGATCGGTGACGCTCGTTATCGAAGATCGAAACTACCGGTAGCCTTGCGGCGTATATTCAACCGCTCCCTCGAATTCCATTTCCCTGATGATGGAATGGCCGATGAAGATCGCGTCGTGTTCGGTTCGCTGGCGGTTCCAGGTCCACATGAAATCGTCCCCTTCTTCCTGGCTCGGCACTCCGCCGGTGAGCGCGAGCTTGACGATCCTGGCGAGTTCGGCCGGCCGGTCGCGTTGCGGATAGTGGCTTGCGGTGGGGAGAACCCAGAAAGAACCTTCGACATCGCGCTCGTTCAGGTATTCGGCCCAGACGTAGTTGGCCGTGCGAAGAGGATTGACCGGATCCAGCGCGCCCCAGACATAGGCGACCGGAATCGGGCTCCGGGGCAGATTGTCGAGCCAGCGATATTCGTTCGCCACGCGCTCGAGCAGGTATTTGCCGACATGGAGCCTGGCGCCGATGCCGTCGTTGAAGGCCTGGATGTCGGCGTAGGCGAGGCTTTCCGGATCGCCTTCGGTCTGACGCGGCCTGGATTTCAGCTCGGCTATCGCGGCCGGGCCGCGCACCGGGTCCAGCAATACTCTTTGACCGGGGACGAGATTCGCCAGCGGCAGAAACATGCCGCTGTTCGACAGAAAGTGATAGTTGATCGTGTAGGGCCGATCCTCGTCCAGGTAATGGCCGAGGAACGCCAGTCCGACGCTGACGCCGCGATCGTGGGTAAACATCGCAAAGTCATCGAATTCGACGATTTCGCGCACGAAAAAGTCGAGCAGCCGGGCGTCGTCTTCAAGCATGTAGGAATAGTCGTTCAAGGGCTTTTCGGAAAACCCGAAGCCAGGAAAATCGAGCGTGGCGATGTAATAATCATCTTGCAGGTAGACGATCATTTCCTCGTAGTCGAAGCTGGATCTCGGATAGCCATGCACGAGCAGCAATTGGGGGTCCGAAGGATCGCCAAAGGTCCGGTAGTGTACGTCGACCACGGCGCCGTTGTTGTTTTCCGTGGTCGATTGCCACTCGAAGTAGGATCCGGCTTCGTACCAGTCCCTGGCGAGTTCCGAGTAAAAGACGAAATCGTTTTCCTGGGCGACGGCCGGGCTGCCTGAAGTCAAAAGCGCGAGTGCGGCAAGCACCGGAACTGATTTGTACGTTTTCATGGCTGGCGGCCTCCGCTCGGCTGCAAGGAAACTCGACCGGCATTATGGCGGCATATTTGCCGTTGGCGCCAGTAGCGGAATCCGTACGGGGCGATTGCCCACAATCTCAATGCGAATAAATCGCATTTGCGCCCGCACTTGAATCGTATTATTATCTTGGCTCCATCAGGTGGCGACCCGGGCAGACGCGAGAAAGTCTGCTCATTGCTGCCGGCAGACACAAGACGAGCCCGGCCGGGTTCGCGATGAGGAGACGAAATGTCCAGTAACGACGATATGACCCGTAGATCTTTTCTGGAGATCGTCACGGGAACCGCAGCGGTTTCAACGGCTTCCTTTCTGGGACTGGTTTCGTCCACCCACGCCCTGGGGCAGCAGGAAGGAACCGATACCAGCGATCAGACCGGCGGTGAAAGCACCGATAGCACGGATCAGACCGGCGGTGAAAGTTCGGAAAGCACCGACGAAACCGAGGGCGAAGGTACCGAAAGCACCGACGAGACCGAATCCGAAGACACCGACAGCGCTGATCAAACCGGCGGCGAAAGCACCGACAGCGCCGACCAGACCGGGGGCGAAGGCACCGACAACAGCGGCCGGAACGGCAGAGGCCTCGACTAAAATTGACAGTGAATGGCTGAAGAGCACGGGATCAGAGACTCGCTGTCCTGGCTGATCGGGTCGACTTCCAAGACGGATTTCTTCGAGCGCTATCATGAACAGCGCGCCCTGCATTGCGGGCACGGCGATGCCGCGCGCTTCGCCGAATTGCTGAGCATCGGCCGAATCGACGAGATCATCTCCAGCACCGATCTGAAATCGGCGTCGCTGTCGATGGCCCGCAGCCAGCCGCCGATCAAGCGCTCCAACTATACATTCAGCAATGGCAATATCGATCGAGGCGCCGTCATTCGACACTTCCAGCGCGGCGCGACGATCATATTGAATCAGTTGCAGCTTGCCGACGCGCGTCTCGCCCGTTTTTGCCGATCACTTGAAGACCTCCTGAGCTGCCGGGTGCAAACCAATGTCTACCTGACGCCTCCCGGAAGCCAGGGATTCGGCACGCATTACGATGACCACGACGTTTTCATCGTTCAGGTATCCGGAGCGAAAAAGTGGCGGCTGTATGAGAGGCCGGTAGACAACCCATATAGCGGCGAAGGATTCAAGGCCGGGGTGCACGATCCGGGAAAGCTGGAACAGGAGTGCTTGTTGCAGGCCGGAGATTGCCTCTACATTCCCCGGGGCCTGATGCACGACGCCTCGAGCCACGGCGACGAACCGTCCTTGCACATCACTACCGGATTGATCGTCAGGAAGTGGGCCGACCTCATGCTGGAAGCCATATCGGAAGTGGCTCTGCGCAATCCGAAATTCCGCCGCTCGCTGCCGGCGGGATTCGCGCGCCCGGATTTCGACGAGGAGTCCCTGGAAGAGCATTTCCGGGAACTGGCGAAGGAGTTCGCGGAACAGGCCGATTTCAGCGAAGTGCTGGCCTTCTTCAGGGCAAGTTTCGTGCGCGAACGCCGCCCCGAATTGCAGGGGGCATTGGTCGACGCCTCCTCGCCTGTTTCGAACGCCGATCTGTACGAGCGGCGCCCATTGTTGCAGGTTCTGCTGCGGCATGACGATTCCGAAGCGGTAATCGTCTGTCCGGGCGGCAATATTCATTTCGACAAGAAGGCGCTACCGGGCTTGCAGGTGTTCCTTGCCGGGAAACCTTTCTCGAAAGCTGATTTTTCCGATCTGGACGAGGAAAAACGGACAGAGACGATCCGCAGACTTTCAGCATTCGGCCTTGTTCGGCGTGTATCGCAATGACCCCGGGCGAAGCCGTGCAAAGGCGCTTGTCCGGCAAACAGACGCGTGACCGGGCCTGGTTCACGATCCATTCCTGGATAGGCCTCAAGTTATCCTTGCTCATGACCTTTATTCTGGCGACCGGGACGATCGCCGTGTTCAGTTACGAGATCGACTGGCTGCTTGCCCCGGAGATGCGGGCGGCCGAGCGCGTTGCGCCCGAAGACATCGACTGGGGCGCAGCGTTCAATAGCGTCCGCCGGGAATATCCCGAATACCGGGTGCTGAACCTCAGCAGGTTTCAGGACAACTGGTTTTCCTTGCAAGCGCTTGCCCTGACGCCCCGGGGCGAAAACGTCAGGATCTGGCTGAATCCTCCCGACGGCGACTTGCTCGGCGTGACATCCTTCTTCAATGTTCAACGCTTTTTTCGAACCATCCACCGGCATCTCATGATGCCATTGAACATCGGCATCCCGATCGTAACCTTCCTCGCCTTTCCATTGCTGATCTCGCTGATCGCCGGATTCGTGGTCTACAAGAAATTCTGGCGAGGTTTGTTCAGATGGCCGAGATTCGGCCGCAACACGCGTATCTGGAATGGAGACCTGCACCGGCTCATGGGACTTTGGGGGAGCTGGTTTATCGCCCTGATCGCGATCACGAGCGTGTGGTACTTCGTCGAGGAACTCGGTGGACGCGCGCCGCCGTTTCCCGCGCCCGAGTTGGATATGGCCGGCCGGACTTCAGCCCTGCCCGACGGTTTCAGCGGCGCCGACCTGCAACTGGCGATAGAGAAGGCACAGCAGGAACTGCCGGGATTCAATACGCGCATGATCCTGTTTCCAGGCAACGCACGGTCTCCGTTGACGATCCAGGGAGAATTGTCCGCCCCCCTGGTCCGGCCGCGAGCGAACAGTGTCTACATCGACCCGGCTACCCTTGAGGCGGCCGGCAGCTTCCGCGGCGAGAATCTCGACGTTCACCATCGAATATCCGAAGCTGCCGATCCGCTGCATTTCGGCTATTTCGGAGGCATTGCCACCAAGATCGTCTGGTTCGTCTTCGGTTCGATGATGACGGCCATGTCGGTAACCGGCGTCGTAGTCAATGCGGCGCGATTGCAAAGGTCGCTACTGGCATCCGCAACTTTCAGTCCCGGCGCGCTGCATGTACTGCGCTAACCGGAAAGATAGCCTGTCCTAGGCCCGCAAGCTGTCAACAAATCGCTTGACGCCGTCGAGCCAGCTTTTTCGTCTCGGAGACTGGCGGTTGCCCTGTTCTTCCTGGATCTCGCGGAACTCGTGCAGCAGTTCCCGCTGGCGCGACGTGAGTTTGACCGGCGTTTCCACGACGAGGCGATATAGCAGGTCGCCGGGCGGGCCGCCGCGGACGGGGGTAATGCCCTTGCCGCGCAGGCGGAACAATTTGCCGGTCTGGGTTTCGGCCGGAATCTTGAGTTTGACTCTGCCGCTCAAGGTGGGAACTTCGAGATCGTTGCCGAGTGCCGCGTCGACGAAGTTGATGGGGATGTCGCAATGCAGGTCGGCGCCGTCGCGCTCGAATACCGGATGCGGCCGTACTTCGATGCGTACGTAGAGATCGCCCGCAGGACCGCCGCGAGCGCCCGCCTGGCCTTCGCCGGTGAGGCGGATGCGGTCGCCGGTGTCGACGCCGGCGGGCACTTTCACCGACAGCGTGCGCGATTCCTCTACAGTCCCGGCTCCGCGGCAGGTTGAGCAGGGATCCTTGATCTGCTTGCCTTCGCCACGGCAGCGAGGGCAGGTCTGTTGTACCGAGAAGAAGCCCTGCTGCATGCGCACCTGGCCGACGCCGCCGCAGGCGCTGCATTCCACGGGCTCCGTACCCGGGCGTGCGCCGCTGCCGCCACAGGCGGTGCAACGCACCTTGGACGGAACGCGAATGTTTCGCGATACGCCCTGGACGGCGTCTTCGAGACTGAGTTCGAGATGATATTGCAGGTCGGCGCCCTGCTGGCGGCGTCCACCGCCCCGGCCGCCATGGCGCGCGCCGAAGATGTCGCCGAAGATATCTCCGAAGATGTCGGCGAAATCCGCCGCGCCGGCGCCGGTCTGACCTTCCACGCCGGCATGTCCGAACTGGTTGTAGCGGGCGCGCTTCTGCTCGTCGGACAGAACTTCGAACGCTTCGCTCGCTTCCTTGAACTTGGCTTCCGCGTCCTTGTCACCCGGATTGCGGTCCGGGTGATGCTTCATGGCGGTGCGCCGGTAGGCCTTCTTCAGGTCGGCCTGGCCGGCGTCCCGGCTCACGCCGAGGACTTCGTAGTAATCGCGCTTTGCCATGATGCCGCCGCGTCCAAGCCGAACGGCTTACTTCTGATCTTCCTTGACTTCTTCGAACTCCGCGTCGACAGCTTCGTCTTCGGCCTTGCCGGTCTCGGCCTGGCCGGCGGCTTCTTCGCCTTCGGCAGCCTGTTCGGCATACATCTTCTGCACCACCGGCGTGGAGGCCTGGGTCAAGGCCTCGGTGGCCTTGTCGATGGCTTCGAGATTGTCGCCCTTGACCGCCTCTTCCAGATCCCCGATCGCGCTTTCGATCGCCGCCTTCTCTTCGTCGGTGGCCGCCTCGCCCGCTTCCTGGATGGTCTTGCGGGTAGCGTGAATCAGGCCGTCGGCGGTGTTGCGCGCTATGATAAGCTGTTCGAACTTCTTGTCCTCGGCGGAATGCGCTTCCGCGTCGCGGACCATCTTTTCGATTTCGTCTTCCGACAGTCCGCTCGATGCCTTGATCTCGATCGACTGTTCCTTGTTGGTCGCCTTGTCCTTGGCCGACACATTGAGGATGCCGTTGGCGTCGAGGTCGAAAGAGACCTCGATCTGCGGCATGCCGCGGGGCGCCGGCGGGATGTCGGTCAGGTCGAAACGGCCGAGCGACTTGTTCTGGGCCGCCTGCTTGCGCTCGCCTTGCACCACGTGAATGGTCACCGCGGTCTGATTGTCGTCGGCGGTGGAGAAAACCTGGGTCTTCTTGGTCGGAATGGTGGTGTTCTTGTCGATCAGCACGCTGGCCACGCCGCCGAGAGTCTCGATGCCGAGCGAGAGCGGAGTCACGTCGAGCAGCAGCACGTCGGTGACGTCGCCGGCCAGCACCGCGGCCTGGATGGCCGCGCCGACGGCGACCGCTTCGTCGGGATTGACGTCCTTGCGCGCTTCCTTGCCGAAATAGTCCGCGACCTTCTGTTGCACCAGCGGCATCCGGGTCTGTCCGCCGACAAGCACCACGTCGTTGATGGAGGACGTGTCGATGCCCGCGTCCTTCAGCGCGATCTTCACCGGCCCCAGGGTGCGGTCGACGAGGTC
>CAZUSL010000167.1:0-12377 GCA_964622925.1 uncultured Pseudohongiella sp.
GTAATCGACATCCAGACCGTAATGGTCGACAAACCATCGCCCCATCTCACCAAGAGTGAGGCCATGCCGCATGGGCATCGGTCCGGCTCCGACAAAACTTTCCCATCCCGGACGCAACAACAGTCCCTCTACGGGGCGGCCCGCAGGGTTCGGGCGATCGAGCACCCAGACGGATTTCCCGTGTTCAGCCGCCGCTTCAAGGACATAAAGAAGCGTCGTGGTGAAGGTATAGATGCGGCAGCCGAGATCCTGAAGATCGAACAGGACGACATCGAAGCTGTCCATCATTTCGCTGGTCGGACGACGAACGTCCCCATACAGGCTGAAGACCGGGATGCCGTGGACGGGATCGGTAAAATGCGGCGACTCGATCATGTTGTCCTGCTTGTCGCCCCGCAGTCCATGTTGCGGTCCGAACGCGGACGCGATCTGAACGTCCCCGCATGCCGCCAGCGCGTCCAGCGAATGGGTGAGATCGCCGGTAACCGAAGCAGGATGCGCCACCAGCGCGACTCGCCGCCCGCGCAGCGGCCCGCGCAATTCCTTTTCCGCCAGCAGGCGGTCAATTCCGAATTTCATCATGTCGGAGCCATGCTCGATTCCGGTAGAATACGGGCCAAACCCTTTGCCCGGTATCGCCGTCCCGGGTTTCGGAAGCTATTTTCTTGAGTACGAGAGTCTGAAGCAAGACATGCCTACGGAAAATGCGAGCGAGCGATTCGCGGACATCGATCGTTGGCCCACCCACAGCGCCGTCGACGCCATGTTCGAAGCCCAATTGTCGGCAATCGCGGCGATCGGCCCCGAACTGGCAACGATAGCGCAGGCGGCGGAAGCGGCGTCCAGGCGCTTGATGAAAGGAGGGCGCCTGATATATGCGGGCGCGGGGACGTCGGGAAGAATCGCCGTTCAGGACGGCGCCGAACTTGGACCGACATTCGGATGGCCGGCTGAGCGGGTGGCGTTCGCCCTGGCTGGCGGCAGCAACGCACTTGTCTCGAGCGTCGAACTTGCCGAAGACGACGCCGGGGCGGGGGTGCGCGATCTGAATGAAATTTCGATCACGAAAAACGATGTTGTCGTCGGCGTAGCGGCGAGCGGGCGCACGCCCTATACCGTCAGCGCGATTGAAACGGCGAACGCCGCCGGAGCGTTGACCATCGGGATTTCGAACAACCGGCCGTCTCCGCTGCTGGACAAGGCCCGGATCGGCATTTGCGCTGAAACGGGAAGTGAAGTAATCGCGGGCTCGACGCGCATGAAGGCCGGCACCGCTCAAAAGGCCATCCTGAACATGTTTTCGACAGCGACGATGATACGTTGCGGGCGCGTTTATCGAGGTGAGATGGTCGACATGGTGGTCTCCAACCGGAAATTGCACACTCGCGCGGTGGAGATGATCGAGCGACTTGCAGGCGTCGACAAGGCAGCCGCGGAAACGGCGCTCAATGCCGCCGAAGACAACATCAGGGTCGGCGTTCTTTGCGCGCTGGGCATTGATGTCGATGAGGCCGAACGGTTGCTGACCCGGAACAAGGGAATACTTCGCGATGCGGTTTGTGAACTGAACGAGACTCATGATCACCCGGACAAAGATGTTTCAGGAAGCCGGTGAGGTTTCCGAAAACAGCAGGCGGCAACAACTGCGCAATGCGGCGCTGGTCAGACAAATCGCCGGAAAACTGCAAGGGATTGCCCCAAAGTTCATCGTGACCTGCGCCCGGGGCAGTTCGGACCATGTGGCGACCTATGCGAAATATCTGTTCGAAACCCGGATAGGCCTTGCCGTTTGCTCTTTCGCGCCTTCCGTCGCATCGCTGTACGCGGCGAAAACCGATATGCGCGACGCGGTCTTTTTTGCGATTTCCCAATCCGGCAGAAGCCCGGACCTGTTGAGCGCAACGCGGGCCGCTAAAACGGGCGGCGCTTACATCGTCGCGGCCGTAAACGATGAGGACAGTCCGCTCGCCGGCATGGCAGACGATGTTCTGCCGATCAGGGCGGGTCCGGAACGCAGCGTCGCCGCCACCAAGTCCTGCATCGGAGCGATGTCGGCGCTCTATCATTTGTGCGCGGAATGGCGGGGCGAAAACGAGATGCGGGATGCTCTTGCAAGGCTGCCGGAAACGCTCGCGGAAGCATGGTCGATCGATTGGCCGCAGGCGCTCGCGCCAATGCGCGGCGCCCGTCAGGCATTGGTCCTGAGCAGGGGCTTCGGTCTTGCCGCCGCGCAGGAAGCGGCTCTGAAACTGAAAGAGACCTGCATGATCCATGCGGAAGGAATCAGCGCCGCCGAAGTTCGCCACGGTCCCATGACGATTGTCGATGAAGGGTTTCCGGTGATCGCCATCGCAACCTTTGATTCTTCCCAGGAAAGCATAGACAGCATTTCCCGGGATTTTCTCGCTTGCGGCGCGTCCGTGCTGATCGCAGGCGAACCTGTAGAGGGAGCATTGTACTTGCCGACGCCGCGCGCACCCGACTCGAACTTGCAGCCGCTGGTATTCCTGCAAGCGTTCTACAAGTTCGCCAATGCCTTGTCGTTTGAACGCGGCCTCGATCCGGATAACCCCAGAAACCTCAGCAAGGTAACGAAAACGGTTTAGCAGGAGCGAACGATGCAATTCGCCAACGGACGTATCGTAACGCCGGACGGGATACTCGACCGCGGCTCTGTCGAGGTATGCGATGGCGTTATCGCAAGCGTAAGTCATTCGATTTCTTCAAATGATTCGAACGGCGACTTCATCGACCTCGAAAACGATTTCCTGCTGCCGGGATTCGTGGATGTACAGGTCAACGGGGGCGGCGGCTTGCTCTTCAATGACGATCCGGGCGCGGAGACCGCGGTCGGGATTGCAAACGCGCACCGCGCCTTTGGCACGACAAGCCTGTTGCCCACCTTGATCAGCGACGACCTCGACAAGGTGGAACGGGCCGTAAGAGCCATCGACGAGGCGGTCGCGAGTAAGACGCCCGGCATCGCAGGCGTTCATATCGAAGGCCCCTTTCTGAATGTCGAGAAAAGAGGTATTCACGATGAACGCAAGTTGCGGAAACTGTCGAATGAAGCAATCGGAATACTGACATCGGCCAGACACGCCCCGGTGGTCGTTACGCTGGCGCCGGAGTGCGTCCAACCGGATCAGATAACGCGTCTTGCGGAAAGCGGCGTCAAGGTCTGCGTCGGCCACACGAACGCTACCTTCGACGAAACCCGCGGCGCGCTTGCGGCGGGCGTTTCCGGATTCACCCATCTTTTCAACGCCATGACCGCAATGCACTCCCGCAGTCCGGGCGTCATTCCGGCGGCCCTGGAATCCAGCGCATTTTGCGGTGTCATCGTCGACGGCAAACACGTGCATCCGGCAATGCTGCGACTGGCGCTGCGGGCAAAATCGGACCGAAGACTGATGCTTGTTACCGACGCCATGCCCGTCGTCGGTACGGATATGGATCATTTCCACCTCGACGGTCGCCGCATCGGAATCAGGGACGGCGCGTGCCGTTCCGAAGACGGAACGCTCGCCGGTTCCGCGCTGTCCATGATCGAGGCCGTAAAGAATGCAATGGCGATGCTCGATCTGGGCATCGAAGAGGCATCCGCAATGGCGAGCTGTACGCCTTCTTCGTTTCTTGGCGTTGAAGACTGCATCGGATCCATCGCACCGGGTCGGCGGGCGGATCTTGTCCGTGTCTCGCCGACGTTCGATATTCGTCAGGTCTGGATGGGTGGCGTGGAACACCCGGCTTGAGATCAGGAATCGGGAGGAAGATTCGAGCGGGCCAATATCAGCGCTCCGTCCAGCGAGTCGCCCTTGGCTTTGGTCAATCTCGCGACAGTGCTTTCGCGAAGCCAGGGTTGCAATCGCCTTGACAATCCGCCGGCCAGAGCGCATCTGGGAGCGCCCTTTTCGAAAATCGTCTCAATGAAACGCTCGACGTGCCTGACGGCGTCCTCCACGATCGAGCGTGCGATTTCGTCGTTCTTTTCGGCATAGTCCATGATCATCGGAGCGAAAGCCGCGTAGTCCCTTGGAGTGGCCTCGTCCATCCACCTGATGGCAAGCCTGGTATCGTGATCGAACTTCGCCGTCACCGCGGCGCTCAAGGGGGTGGGCTTCGTTCGACCGTCGAGCGCCCGCAAGGCGTGGCGCATCGCGCTCAATCCGAGGGCCGCACCGCTGCCTTCGTCGGAAATCGGAAATCCGTAACCTCCGATCGTAGTGCTGACATTGCCGATCTTTATATACGCGACGCTGCCGGTGCCCAGAACCAGGGTAGCGCCGTCTTCGCCGAGGTGGGCGCCGAGGTTTGCGATTGCGGCATCCGATTCGAGACGGACGGACCTGAAAGGAAAATCGAGTTCGGAAACCGCTCGCATTATTCCCGGGCGCGAGACGCCTGCGATGCCCATCCCGGCCTCCACTGACGGCAATTCGCTTTCGTCCAGTCCTGCCGCGGCAATCACGTCTTGCGTAACCGACATCAGGACGGCCTGGAACTTCTCAAGGCCGATGCTGGTATTTGCCGGTCCGGCTTTCGCCTCGCCGACGATCGCTCCCTCGACGTCGGTCAGCCGCGCCCTGGAGTGGCTGCCGCCGGCGTCAACGCCAAGAAAATATTTCACGAATCAGCCCAACCTCGTTCTTCGCGCCGGTTCGGTCGACCCGGCCATGCACACAATTATGGAAACGCCAACGCCGATCAGCAACTGCCACGGAAAGGACAATGACTTCATGTAAATCGGCAATCCCAGTGAATCGACTATGTAGCTTTGCTGCACGAGAATCGTCACGAATCCCGCCACAAGCGCCGCAACTACCGAAACCGACGATCCCCGGGAGGTGAATACCGCGGTGAAGAATACGCCAATGAGCCCGGCATAGGCGAACGACATGACCGCGAGGGCAAACTCGAGCAAGGCCATATCGGTGTAGCGCTGCCAGTAAAAACACAGGACTGCCATCGCCGAGAGGAGAACGGCGAACAGGAGCATACCCAAGCGGCCGGCGACTACGTAATGTTCCGGTCTCTGGCTCGCGGCCGCCTCTTTCCAGGGGTGATAAAAGTCGCTGATCAAGACCGATGACATGGCGCTCAAGCCGGAATTCATCGTTGAAATGGCGGCGGCTACGATGCCGGCTGTAGCCAGTCCGCGCACCCCGTCCGGCATCTCTGACAATATGTAAGACATGAATACGGTGATACTTTCTCCGTTGAACTCCGGCATCAGTTCGCCGCCGCCTGTCGAGGCCATCAATTCGGGACGCTCGTAGAGCAGATACAAAAGCTGGCCGATCGTCACGAAAACAAGGACGATCGGAATCGCCACCAGGGAAGAGGCGATCATCGCCCGTCCGCCCGCCTTGGCGTCGCGGCAGGTCAGCAGCCGCTGGGTCGTATCCTGATCGAGCCCGAAATTGCCGAGATTGAGCAGGAAAACGCCGGTCAGAATCGCCCAGACCGTGAAAGGTCTCGAAAGATCCGTCGAAAAATCGAACAGGACGAGTTTGTTTACTCCTTCCGGCGTTTCACGCAGGGCCGAGATCATTTCAGCCGGCGTCAGCGACAATTGCGACCAGAGGCTGAACAAGGCGATCAGCGCAGCGCCGAAGTAAACGATGAACTGTCCCAGATCGCTCCAGATGACGGAGCGAATGCCTCCCATCAGGGCTATGCCCAGGGAGCAGACCGCGATCGCGAGAATCGCCAGCATGACGCTTTGCGGCTCGATGTCGAAGAACAGCATCATCGCCACCGCGGTCGCCGCAATATAGACGCGCGCCCCGCTTGCGAACACCCGGCCGACGAGATACATCGCTCCGGCCGCCCGTTTCGCTCCTTCGCCATAGCGGATCGCGAGCAGTTCGTAAACCGTCGTCACTTTCAATTCGTAGAATCGCGTCAGCAGATATCGCGTTGCGACCAAAGCCGCCAGGACGGCGCCGAGCGTGGAAGCGAGATAGGTGTAATCGCCGCGAAAGCCGTAATCGGGTCCGCCGAGAAAGGTCGCCGCCGACTGGTTGGTCGCGATGACCGAGAACATGACCACCCAGGCGGACATCTGATTTCCGCCGAGGAAGTACTCCCGCATCGACCTGGCCGGTCTGCGGGACAGCGCCACCCCGCCGCCGGCCACCGCCGCGACATAGAGAGCGATAATCGACCAGTCGACCAGGGTCAGCGGTGTGGACATGTTTTGCAACATACCATCAACCCCGATTCGATTTCATGGCACAATGCCGCCCAAACCCGAACCGCATCAATGCGCATGACAGTAAAACTCGGAGTCGTGATGGACCCCATCGAGTCCATCATCGTGCAAAAGGACACCACCCTGGCCATGCTCCTTGCCGCCGAAGCCCGCGGCTGGAGCATACAGTACATGCTCCAGCCCGATCTCTATCTCGGCCACAGTGGCTGCCGGGCCCGGGTCAGGGAACTGGCCGTGCGCGACGATCCCGACGACTGGTTCAGCCTCGGCGAGGCGAACGACATCGCCCTGCGCGAACTCGATGTAATCCTCATGCGCAAGGACCCGCCCTTCGACATGGACTACATCAACTCGACCTATCTGCTCGAACACGCCCAGGCCGACGGCGTACTCGTCGTCAATGAAGCCCGCAGCCTGCGCGACTACAACGAAAAGATGTCCGCCACGCTGTTTCCGCAATGCTGCGCGCCGTTCCTCGTTTCCGCGAACGAGGCGCTGCTGCGGGCGTTCCACGAAGAACATCGGGATGTGGTCTACAAACCCCTCGACGGCATGGGTGGGGCCAACGTGTTCCGCGCGCGGTCCGACGATCCCAATGTCTCGGTGATCATCGAATCCCTGACCGGCAACGGCCGGCGCCAGATCATGGCGCAACGATTCATCCCCGAGATCTCCGCCGGCGACAAGCGCATCCTGCTGATCGACGGGAAACCCGTTCCCCATTCCCTCGCGCGCATCCCGGCGGCGGGCGAAACGCGCGGCAACCTGGCTGCCGGCGGCACCGGCGTGTGCCTCGAATTGAGCGAGCGCGACCGGTGGATCTGCGATCAGACCGGCCCCGTTCTCGCCGAACAGGGACTGCTTTTCGTAGGCCTCGACGTCATAGGCGACTACCTCACCGAGATCAATGTCACCAGTCCCACCTGCATGCGCGAGATCCAGTACGGCGCCGGCCTGGATATCGCCGGCGACCTGATGGACTGTATACTGGACAAACTCGAACAGGCCGGATGAGCGCCGGGGCGAAAGCGTGAAGCGTTCCGACAAGGTAAGCCAGGGAGACCGATTCGTTTTCACGGTCTTTCTGTCGATCTGCGCCCATGCGCTGGTAATTCTCGGCATCGGCTTTTCCCTGGCCGCCGAAAGCCGAAACGAAGCGCCTCTCGATATCACCATCGCAACCTATCGCAGCGAAGAGCCGCCGCAAGAGGCGGATTTCCGCGCCCAGGAAAATCAGACCGGCAGCGGCGCGCTCGATGTGGCGGCCGCGCCTGCGACCTTGTTCGAAGCCGACTTCCACGACGAGACCATCGAGGAAGTCCTGCCGCTGCCGCAAATTCCCGACAGCGGCGAAGAAAACGCGGTGGCGGAAGTCGTCGCCGCCGATGGCGATCTCGCCAATGCCGATCTTGCCGGGGAAAGCAGAGCCGAGGTCGCCACCGACGACATCAGCCTGGCCATCGCCAGCCTGCAGGCCCAGCTCGATCGTCGCCGGCAGGCCTACGCCAGGCGGCCGCGCACTTACACCATATCTTCCGCCTCCACGCAGAAAAGCCATGATGCACTGTATCTGGACAACTGGCGCCGGCGCGTCGAAGCCGTCGGCAATCGCAATTATCCGGCAGAGGCCGAGCGTCGGCGTATTTACGGCAGTCTGCGTCTGCTCGTTTCACAAATGCCGGACGGCAGCGTGAACGATGTGGAGATATTGTCTTCTTCGGGACACGAATTGCTCGACCGGTCAGCCGTGGACATCGTGCACATGGCGGCGCCTTTCGAGCCGTTTCCGGCGGAAATACGATCCGAAGTTGATATACTCGAAATCATACGCACCTGGCGGTTCCACGAATCGGAGGGACTGACCAGCTATTGATCGCACCCGCGCGAAGATTCGCAAACCAGGTGTTGGCATGAATCAGCATGAGCGCTCACATGAGCACCGGGGATAGTCTGGAAAATCATTTTCTCGTCGCCATGCCGCAGTTGGCGGGGAGCTATTTCGGCAGTTCGGTCACCTATCTCTGGAAGCACGACGACACCGGCGCAATCGGCCTCGTCGTGAACAAGCCGCTGCAAGCCAGCATCGCTGACATTTTCGAAGAACTGGAAATCGAAAGCGACGCGGGCGAAAGCTACTTTCGCGAGCGGCATGTACTGGCCGGCGGACCGGTGGAACGCGACAAGGGTTTCATCCTGCATGACGCCGGAGAAAAATGGGAATCCTCGATCAAGATCACGCGCGGAATCACCATCACCACTTCCAAGTCCATCCTCCAGGCCATCGCTTCAGGCGAGGGCCCGAACAACTATCTCATCGCGCTGGGCTGCGCCGGCTGGGCGCCCGGACAACTCGAACAGGAATTGTGCGACAACGTCTGGCTGACGACTCCGGCGAGCAGCGACCTGATTTTTTCCCTTGATTTCGCCGGCAAGCCGAGCGCCGCGGCGGCGCAACTTGGCGTATCGCTGGAAAAGCTTGCGCCCGAGGCGGGCCATTCCTGACAGAACGCCCGGAACGCAAAAATGACCCTGAGTCTGTTTCCCGACGATCTGAGTTCCGATTTCTCGGCGCTTGCCTTCGATTTCGGCACCCAGCGCATCGGTGTCGCCTTCGGCCAGAGCGTCACCGGAACCGCCAGCGCGGTTACCGTGCTCAAGGCCCAGGACGGCCAGCCGCGCTGGAACGAAATGGCGCAACTCGTCGAACAATGGAAACCGGACGTTTTCCTCGTCGGACTGCCTTACAACATCGACGGCACGGTCAGCGAGTTGCTCGGCCGGGCGGAAAAATTCGCCCGGCGCTTGCAGGAACGTTTCGACAAGCCCTGTTACGGCATGGACGAAAGGCTTTCGTCGCGGGAGGCGATCGAGCGGCTGGTGGAAGCCAACACGGCGAAGACAGTCAAGAAAACCGCCATCGACCATATCGCCGCCCAGATCATTCTCGAGAACTGGTTCAACGAAATCCGCGTTAAACCCTCATAGTCCGAATACCGCCGGGTCGCGCGCCTGGGCGCGGGCTTCGGCCAGGCCGATTTGTCCTGTCGTGAGCAATTCCGCCAGGCATTGATCCAGTGTGCGCATGCCCAGCGCCGCGCCGGATTGCATGCAGGAATAGATCTGGGCGACGCGGTCTTCACGCACCAGGTTTCTCACCGCGGTGGTGGCGATCAGGATCTCCCTGGCGGCGACGCGCCCGCCGCCGGGTTTCTTCAGCAGGGTCTGGGCAATCACGGCCTGCAGGGACTCCGAAAGCTGGGTCCTGACAATGGCCTTCTCGGCGGCGGGAAACACGTCGACGATGCGATTGACGGTCTTGATCGCCGAAGCCGTATGCAAGGTTGCGAGCACGAGATGGCCCGTTTCCGCCGCGGTCAGCGCCAGGCGAATCGTTTCCGGGTCGCGCAGTTCGCCGAGCAGGATGACATCGGGATCTTCGCGCAGGGCAGCCCGCAAGGCAGCGGGAAAACCCCTGGTATGCAGCCTCGCTTCCCTCTGGGTGACCAGGCAGCGTCTGCTTTCGTGAATGAATTCGATGGGATCTTCGATGGTGAGAATATGACCCTGGCGGTTCCGGTTCACGTGATCGACCATGGCTGCCAGCGTGGTCGACTTGCCCGAGCCCGTCGGCCCGGTAACCACTACCAGGCCGCGCGGCAGTTCGGCGATGCGGGCGATGGAATCGTCCATGCCGAGTTGCGCAAGTGAAAGCACCTGCGACGGGATTGCGCGAAACACCGCCGCGGCGCCGCCCCGCTGCTGGAAGGCATTGAGCCGGAATCGCCCGAGCTCCGGCGTCTCGATCGCCAGATCGATTTCTTCGCGGGCGCGAAAGCGTTCGCGTTGTTCGATTTCGAGGCATTCCTCGATACAGGCCAATACCTGCGCATCGGTCAGGGCCGGCAGCGAAACGGCGCGCAATTCGCCGTCCACCCGCAGCCAGGGCGGAAGCCCGGCGGAAAGATGCAGGTCCGAAGCCCTTCGTTCGATACACAATTCAAGCAGTTGCCGCAGCGCCATTCCGATTCACCTCCTTGCCCTTGAATGCTGTCCGTAATGGTAGACTTTCCCGGCGAAAACGCCCGATTTCGGAATGATTCTCCCGAGCGCCGCCGCCATCCCGTGACTGACATCGAAACCAGCCTGAACCGTCTTCGCGCCCGCATACGCGAATGCGAAACAAGTCATGGCCGTACTCCGGGTTCGGTGTCCTTGCTCCCGGTCAGCAAGGGACAGCCGCCGGAGAAAATCGAGCAGGCCTGGCGCTTCGGCATACGGGATTTCGGCGAAAGCTATCTGCAGGAAGGCGAGGCCAAGGTGGCGCTGGCCCGGGACCGCGGCTGGCGCTGCAACTGGCATTTCATCGGCCCCCTGCAGTCCAACAAGACCCGCGGCATCGCCGCGAACTTCCAATGGGTGCAAAGCGTCGAGCGCGCGAAGATCGCCCGGCGGCTGAACGACCAGCGTCCGGCCGGTCTGCCGCCGCTCAACGTATGCGTACAGGTCAATCTGTCGGGCGAAGTCAGCAAATCCGGTGTGCGTCCCGCCGGGGCCGAAGATCTGTGCCGTGAAATCGCAACTTTGCCGCGCCTGCGCCTTCGCGGCCTGATGACGATACCCGCGCAACTTGCCGATGAATCCGCCCAGCGCGAGGCATTCCGCTCCCTCGCAACCGAATTCCACCGCCTCCGAGAATTCTTCCCCGAAATGGACACGCTTTCGATGGGCATGAGCGCGGACTTCGAAGCCGCTATCGCCGAAGGCGCAACCATGATCCGCCTCGGAGAGGCGATTTTCGGAAAGCGCCCCCACAGATAATCGGATAGAATGGCCCGACTTCGTTATACGGTCGGGAGAGACGCCGTGACGGCGCAGAATATCGGTTTCATCGGCAGCGGCAACATGGCCCGCAGTCTCGTGCTCGGCCTGCTCGCCAACGGCCGGAATCCCGCGCACATTCACGCCGCCGATATCGATGCCGAAAAGGTGGAGAAGCTCGCGCGCGAACATGGCGTCAATGCCGCGGACCATGACCGGATCGGGCAGGTCTGCGATCTCATCGTGCTCGCTGTGAAACCGCAATCCATGGCCGAAGCCTGCGCCTCCCTGCGGCCTTCGCTGGCCGGACGCGCTCCCGTTATCATGTCGCTGGCTGCCGGCGTAACGCTGACCCGTATCGAAGAACTGCTCGGCTCCGGGCTCGCGCTTGTGCGCTGCATGCCCAACACGCCGTCCCTTGTCGGCGCCGGCGCCGCCGGCCTGTTCGCCAACGATCATGCAAGCGCCGAACAGAAGCAGGACATCGAGGATCTGATGAATTCCACGGGCGTCTGCGCCTGGTGCGAGCGCGAATCGGACCTCGACACCATCACCGCGCTTTCGGGTTCCGGTCCCGCATACTTCTTTCTGTTCATGGAAGCCATGCAGAACGCCGCCTGCGGTCTCGGTCTCGAACGCGGCCTGGCCGAAAGACTGACCGGCCAGACCGCGCTCGGCGCGGCGGAACTCGCCCGGGCCAGCGGGCAGGGACTGGCCGAATTGCGCGCCCAGGTCACATCCCCCGGCGGCACCACCGAAGCCGCGATCGCCCGCTTCGAACAAGGCGGCCTGCGGCAACTCGTCGACGAGGCCATTGCCCGCGCTGCCGAGCGCGCGCGCGAACTGGCCCGGGAGAACGGATAGGAAATCGGCATGAACGCATTGGCGATGGTCTTCAACGCACTCGGCGGACTCTATCTGCTGGCGATCCTGTTGCGATTTCTGCTGCAACTCGCGCGGGCCGATTTCTATAACCCGGTATCCCAGGCGGTGGTGCGGGTCACCGATCCCATGGTGCGGG
The DNA here is from genome assembly GCA_964622925.1 of uncultured Pseudohongiella sp. Taxonomy (GTDB): domain Bacteria; phylum Pseudomonadota; class Gammaproteobacteria; order Pseudomonadales; family Pseudohongiellaceae; genus UBA9145. The sequence goes on from CAZUSL010000167.1 coordinate 12,057, forward strand.
TTTTCCGCACCTTCGTTCCCGGTTACCGCAACGTCGATTTCGCCGCTCTCGTGCTGGCCTTCGTCGTCGAGGGCATCGCCATATACGTCCTGATCCTGTTGTATGGAGGCGGTCTCCCGGGTGTCGGATTCCTGGTCACGTGGTCGGTATTGGGGGTGGTGTATTTCATCATCAATATCTATTGGTACGCGATCATCGCTTCGATCATCATGTCCTTCGTCATGCTTTTTTCCGGCAGCATGAACCCGCATCCGATCCTGCTGCTGGTCTGGCAATTGACCGATCCCGTGATGGCGCCTTTCAGGAAGATCATTCCACCCA